>JANXRC010000030.1 GCA_025353195.1 Rhodocyclaceae bacterium | reverse complement strand
CTGGCAGGTTCATCGAGCAACAGCAGTTCGGGATCGGTTGCAAGCGCCAACGCGAAGGCGACGCGCTTGCGCTCCTCCTGCGTGATGTCGGCGGCGATGCGATGTGAAATGTGCGCCAGGCCGACGAACTCGAGGGCCTGCAGCGCCTTGTCGCGGCAGACCCGCTCTTCCTGCTGCAGCCGCTGCGTGTTGGCGAGTACATCCCACAGACCGGAGCGGGTACGCAGCTTGTGGCCGACGATCAGGTTGTCGATGATTGTTGCGTTGTCGAACAGGTGCGTGGTCTGGAAAGTCCGCGCGATGCCCAGCTGCGCCACGCGGTCCGGACGCAATCCGGTCACCTCCTGCCCCTTGAACAGGATGCGACCCGAACTCGGCTTGTGTGTGCCCGCGACCAGGTTGAAGAACGTGGTTTTGCCGGCGCCGTTGGGGCCGATGATGGCGGTCAACTCGCCGAGCGGAAAATTCAGCGCAACGTCCCACAGCACGTTGATGGCGCCGTAGCCGGCGCGCAGCTGGTCGACTTTAAGCATGCCCGACCCCCGCATTTTCAACCACGGGCTCGGCGCCGGTGTAGCTGCGAATGACATCCGGGTTGCTGAACACTTCGCCGGGCGTGCCATCGGCGATCAACTGGCCGAAGTCGAGCACGGCGACACGGTGGCACAGCGAGGAAATGGTTTCGATGTCGTGCTCGATGATCAGGATGCCGAGGCCCAGCGTTTCGTGCAGTTCGCGCAGCTTGGCCATGAAGGCGCGCTTGGCAACGGTCTCCAGCCCGGCCAGGACTTCGTCGAGCAACAGCAGCTTGGGTTCCGTGGCGAGCGCCTTGGCCACTTCGAGGCGCTTGAGTTCCTGCAGCGCCAGCCCGTTGGCGGCGTCGCGTTCGGCCTGGTCGGTGAGGTCCATGAGTTCGAGGATGCGGTCGATCTTCCGCGGGTCGACGCGGCCGGCGCCGAAGCGCTGCGCCACGATGAGGTTCTCGCGCACCGTGAGTTCGTGCATCGGCTGCGGGATCTGGAAGCTGCGGCCGAGTCCGAGCCTTGCCCGCTGATGCAAGGGCAAGCGCGTGATGTCGCCGCCGGCGAACAGCACGCGGCTGCCGGAAGCCGGTCTCACCAGGCCGGAGATGACGTTGAACAGCGTGGTCTTGCCGGCGCCGTTGGGGCCGACCAGGCCAACCACCTGGTCGCCGCCCATGCGGAAACTGATGTCCTGCACCGCGGTGAGTCCGCCGAAGCGCACCGTGACGTTGGCGAGCTCAAGCATGACTGGCTCCGCGCATCCGGCGCAGGGCATTACGCAGCAGCGGCAGCAGGCCATCGGGTGCGAACAGGATCATCAGCGCCAGCACGCTGCCGAGGATGATCTGGTGCCCGGTGCTGACCAGGGCCTTGAACACCAACTGATCCACCAGGTAGATCACCACGGCACCAATGGCCGGGCCGGTCACGGTGCGGTAACCGCCGAAGATCGCGGCGACGATGGGCAGCACGCTCCAGATACCCGAGAAGGCGTAGTCGGGCTCGAGGAAGTTGATGACGTGAGCATTGACGGCGCCGATCACGCCGGTCATGAAGGCCGAGACGAAGAGCATCCACGACTTCAGCAACACGCTGTTCACGCCGACCACGCGCGTTGCGTCCTCGCTGTCGTGCATGGCGCGCAGGGCGATGCCGTAGTGGCTGCGACGGATCGCATCGTAGGCGGCGAGGAAGGCCGCGAGCAGCGTCAGCAGAAGCAGGAACTGTCCCGTCCGCGACGACAGGTCGAAGCCGGCGATGGTGGGCAGCACCGGAATCTGCGATATGCCGCCGCTGCCATGGGTGAGAAATTCCATTTCGGTGGCGAGGATGCGGAAGATCTGCGCGTAGGCCAGGATCGCCAGCGCGAAGTACGGCCCGGACAGACGCAGCGCCGGCAGCATGGCCACCGAGAACAGCACCGCCACCAGGCCGGCCAGCGGGATTGCCAGCAGCACCGGTATGCCCAGTTTCATGGTCAGCAGCGCCGAGGCGTAGCCACCGACGCCGAAGAAGGCGGCGTGGCCGAAACTGACCATGCCGCCCAGGTTGCCCAGCAGCGCCCAGGCCACTGCGACGCCGGCGACAATCAGCGACGACACCACCAGTCCCATCAGGTAGTTGTTGCTGCCGAGGGCAGCCGGCACGGCGACATAAAGGACCGCCAGCAGGGCAAACGCGGTTCGGCGCATGGCGTTCATCCCCGACGCCTTGCAGTGCCGAACAAGCCGTTAGGCAGCACCAGCAGCACCACCAGGAACAGCGTCATGCCGACCAGCTCCTGCAGTGCCGAGCTCCACAGCGTCACCGTCATGGCCTCGGTGACGCCGAGCAGCAACGCCGCGGCGAGCACGCCGGGCACCGAGCCGACTCCGGCCAGCACGGTGATGATGAAGGCCTTGACCGTCAGCGCATGCCCCAGCGCCGGATGCACCACGCTGCTGGAATACAGGGCAACGCCGGCGCAAGCCGCCAGCGCGCCGGCGACGATGAAGGAGATCAGCTCGGTCCGCGCCGGGTTGATGCCCATCAGCTTGGCCGCATCGCGATTGGACGACACCGCGCGCACGGCACGGCCGTACCAGCTCCGCGACAGCCACTGCCAGAGCGCGAATACCAGCACCAGGCTGATGATGAAGGCGCCCAGTTCGCTCTTCATGCTGAACAGCGGGCCGAGCTGCACCGCGTCCTGCATGAACGGCGAACCGGTGGAGCGCACGTCGCCGGAAAAGATCAGCAGCACGGCATTGGTAATCACGATACCGATGGCGAAGGTGAGCATCAACGAATTGAGTTCGCGGTTCTTGCGGATGCGATCCACCAGCAGGTACACCAGCGCCGAGCAGGTGCAGGCCACCAGCACCGCCAGCGGCACGGCGAACACCGGATTGAGCTGCAGCCGGCTCTCGACCATGTAGGCCATGTAGGCGGCCAGCAGCACCAGCTCGCCATGGGCGAGATTGATCACGCGCATGGTGCCGAACGTCAGCGCCAGGCCGAGCGCGATCAGCGCATAGACGCCGCCGACCAGCAGCCCGGAGTACAGCGCCTGAAGAACCAGCTCGCTCACTGGACTACCCTCCCCCCGGCCCCCTGCCCATGGCAGGGGGTGATATGTCCCTCCACAGGAGGGACGGTATCCCCTGGTGGGACGGCAGTTCGCCGCTGCGCGGCTCCGGTTGTTGGATGGCGCCCCTTCGGGCGGCCGTGCGGGGCGCGGTTACCAAGGCAGGCCGGGCCAGACGATGGGGCCGGTGGCTTCGGACTTCGGCGAAACGATCACGATCTTGCCATCCTGGTGCTGGCCCATGCGGTGGCGGAAGTTCAGGTTGTCGCCGCTGGCGTCGAACTGCACGCGGCCGATCAGCGTCTCCTTGTTGGTCTTGCGCAACTCGTCGGCGAGGCCGCCCTTCTTCAGGCTGCCGCCGTCCGCGGCGCGGGCGATGGCTTCGAACAGCAGCGTTGCCTTGACGTAGCCGAACTGCGCCAGGTAGTCGACGTCCTTGTTGAACATCTTGCGGTAGGTGTCGTTGAACAGCTTGCCCTCCGGCTGCTTGTAATCCACCGGGTAGGGCAGCAACGAGGTGCCGGTGATATTGGGCATCAGGTCGGGAAAGTCCTTCCACATCTTCGAGGTCGCCAGCGACCAGACGCCGACGATGGCCTTGATCTCCGGCTTCAGCACCTTGGCCGCGCGAATGATGCCGACATAGTCGTTCTCGTAGGCCGACATGAAGATCACTTCGGACTTGTCCTGCAGCTTGATCTTGTTGATGATCGGCTTGAAGTCGGTGATGGCCGGATCGAAGGGATGCAGCGTGACCTTGATGCCCTTGGGTGCCAGCGACTTCTGCAGGTCCTTGGCCAGGTCGGCCGTGGCTTCCTTGGTCGAATACACGATGGAAACCGACTTGACCCCCTGCTCCTCGAACAGTTGCGTCACGGCGCGCTCGTAGCCTTGGGTGTTGTTGATGCGGAAGAAGTTCTTGTGGCCGCGTTT
Organism: Rhodocyclaceae bacterium; assembly: GCA_025353195.1. Taxonomy (GTDB): domain Bacteria; phylum Pseudomonadota; class Gammaproteobacteria; order Burkholderiales; family Rhodocyclaceae; genus Sulfuritalea. The sequence continues at coordinate 3,000 of JANXRC010000030.1, read as the reverse complement.
GGTGAGGTCGTTATCGACGCCGCCGGCGGTCATGTACACCAGATTGAGCTTGCTGGCGGCATCCGAGGCGGGGCCGATGATGTTGGAGCCGAAGCCGCCGACCAGCGCCACCACGCCCTGCGAAGCCAGCTTCTCGACGGCGGCGACGGCCTTGGCCGGATTGGATTCGTCGTCGATGGTGACCAGCTTGATCTTGTGCTTGGCGTTGCTCTTGTTGAACAGCTCGGCAGCGGTCTGGATGCCTTCCGACATGCCGGTGCCGGAACGCGCCATGGCGCCGGTCAATGGAATCTGCACGCCGACCGTAAATTCCTCGGCGGCCGCCGTACCGCCAGCGCCGACTGTTGCCGCGACCGCGAATGTTGCGGCCATGAGTCTGAGTGGTGTCATGTTGCCTCCTGTGGTTGTGCCGCAGCCATCTGGCGCAGCTGGTTCTTCAGTATCTTTCCCGTCGCCGTGGCCGGCAGGTGCGGGAGCACCTTGATGTGCGATGGAATTTTGTAGGGCGAGAGCAGCTCGTGCAGATAGATGGTCAGGGCCTGCGGCGTCAGGCTGCGGCCCGGCACCAGCTCGATGTAGGCCACCACCTCCTCGTTGCCGGGCACGTTGCGACCGACCACCGCACAATGCACAACATCGGGATGGCTGTTGATGGCCTGCTCGACCTCGATCGGATAAACGTTGAAGCCGGAGCGGATGATCAGTTCCTTGGAACGGCCGACGATGAACAGCGCACCGTCCTCTGCCTGGCGCGCCAGGTCGCCGGTATTCAGCCAGCCGTCCGCATCGACCGCCTCGCGCGTCAGTTCCGGCGCCTTGTAGTAGCCCTTCATGATGCCCGGTCCGCGCAGGTGCAGTTCGCCGACCTCGCCGGGCGCGACGCTCGCGCCGTCCTTGACGATGCGAATCTCGATGCCGGAAATCGGCGGGCCCACGGAGCAATCCTTGCGCGGCGCATCGAGCCGCGTCTGGGCAATCGAAGGCGATGCTTCGGTCATGCCATAGCCGTTGTGCAGCGTGATCCCGAACACCGCCTCGAAATCGTCCTTGAAGTTCTGGTCGAGCGGCGCGCCGCCGCCTTGGGCCAGTCGCAGGGTCGGTGCGCGCAGGTGATGGCCGGGGCGGCGGCCCCACTCCAGCAGCTTGGCGTACATCGCCGGCACGCCATGGAGGATGGTGACACCGCCGGTATCCAGCGCTGCAGCCACCGCGGCGGCATCGAAACGTGGCGCCAGCATCAGGCTGGCGCCGGCGTGCAATGCCGACAATGCCATGGTCGCCAGACCGTAGATATGCGATATGGGCAACACGGCATACACCGTGTCGGCCGGCGTCTGGCGCCGCATGCAGCGTCCGTTTTCGGCGATGAACAGGAGGTTGCGGTGGGTCAGCATGACCGCCTTGGGGGCGCCCGAGGTGCCCGAGGTGTAGATCAGTACGGCAACCTGTTCGGCGCCCGCCGCTACCGGCTCGGGCTGCACGGCGGCGTTGGCCGCGCCGAGGTGGAAGTGCCCGGCGCCGGGCCAGTCCACCGCGGCTGCGCCGAGGCGTTGGGCGTGAGCCAGGGCGGCGGCGGAAACCGCAGTGGTCAGGGCCACCAGCCGCGCACCCGAATGCTCGGCGAAGGTATCGATCTCGCGTTGCGAGAGGCGCGCGTTGACCGGCACCAACCATGCATCGAGCCGGCTGCAGGCGAACGCAAGGACCACCACCGGGATGCTGTTCTCGGCCACCAGCAGCAAGCGATCTCCGGGGCGCAGGCCTTGCGCGGTGAGACGACGGGCAGCCTCGGTCACTGCCGCATCGAGCTGGCCGAAGGTCAATGCCGTGTCGCCCTGCCGCAGGGCCGGCGCACCGGGTTGCCGGTTGACCCAGGGCTCGATGACGTGATGGATGCGTGGCGGCAAGTCGCCGCGGGGGACGAAATCGGTGCTGGACGGAAGGGGGGGAGAGGCAGTCATGCGTTCCAAACAGGAAATCCGGAAACCGGGATGATGTTCCGGATAGTGGCACAGCGAAGAAGCCAGCGTCAACCGGCCGGAACGGCCCGGCTCGTCTTTGATTCAGGCACCTGCATCGGACTTTGCGGCGATCATTGACTTTTGCGGCAGGCACGGCAAGAATCCACAACTCGCCACTTTAACAGAACTCTATTCTGCTATGCAGGCCTTAAAAGCCCTACCGCAATGAACGCAAGCCACGGCCTTCTTCTGGAACTCGGGCTTTGCGCCACGGCGCAGGGCACCATCGCGCCGCTCGGCGCCCCATCCGCATCTTCGAATTTCGCCCGCTGACCATGGACCTGACTTTCAGCCCCGAAGAAAGCGCCTTCCGCGAGGAAGTACGCAGTTTTGTCAAGGAGCAATTGCCGGCCCCCATCCGCCACAAGGTGATGAACGGCGTGCACCTGACGCGAGACGACCACGTGCTCTGGCAGCGCACCCTGCATCGGCGCGGCTGGGGCGGCCCCGGCTGGCCGAAGCAGTTCGGCGGGCCCGGCTGGACGCCGACCGAACAATACATTTTCGAGGAAGAGTGCGCGGCGGGCGGTGCGCCGCGACTGATTTCCTTCGGCCTCAAGATGATCGCGCCGGTGCTGATGGCCTTCGGCAACGCGACGCAGCAGCAACGCTACCTGCCGAAGATCCTGTCAGCCGAGGAATGGTGGTGCCAGGGCTATTCGGAACCCGGCGCCGGCTCCGACCTGGCTTCGGTCAAGACCCGTGCCGTCCGCGAAGGAAATCATTACATCGTCAACGGCCAGAAGACCTGGACCACGCTCGGCCAGTATGCCGACTGGATCTTCTGCCTGGTGCGCACCGACCCGGAGGCGAAGAAGCAGAGCGGCATTTCCTTCCTGCTGATCGACATGAAGACGCCGGGCGTCACGGTGCGCCCGATCATCACGCTGGACGGCGCCCACGAGGTCAATGAAGTCTGGCTCGAAGAGGTCAGGGTGCCGGTCGAAAACCTGATCGGCGAAGAGAACAAGGGCTGGAC
>JANXRC010000289.1 GCA_025353195.1 Rhodocyclaceae bacterium | reverse complement strand
GCCGTGCCGCCAGCGCCGACCATGCGCAGGCCGGCACCCACCGCCAGCAAGCCGAGCGCAATTGCCGCCTCGGCCAAGCGCCCGAGAAAGTGCAGCAAGACGACGGGCGGCTCGAACCCCGCGAGATTTGCTGCAACACCGGCCAGCGTCGCCAGGATCAGGGGATTTCTCGCCAGTTCCCGCCAGACCCCAGTCTCGCCATGGCGCGCCAGCATCCACACCGCCGCCGTGTTCGCCTGCGGCACCATGAGGCCGACGACAATCCCCATCGCGGCGATGCCGGGCACGCCATAGAGGGTTCCCGCGACGGCCAAGCCGATGTAGGAATTGAATCGAAAAGCACACTGGTACTGCGAGGCGAAGGAAATCGGAGAAGCCGGCCAGCGCCGTGCCAACAGCCCCAGCAGCATGCCGGTCCACATCGCCCCGGCGGCAACTCCGATCATCGGCGCCGCGGCCGACCAGTCGATGCGCGTCTTCACCAGTCCGCTGAACAGCAGGGCCGGGAACAGCACGTAGTAGACCAGTTTCTCCAGCCCGTTCCAGAAATGGTCGCCCAGATGCAGCAGCCGGCGCAAGCTGGCGCCGAGCAGGATCAAGGCAAAGTCGGGAAGGAGGGCAAGGACGACGGCGGATTCGACATGCATGGTCCGCCTAGATTACCTTTGCTGTGCGCAGGGCGGCAATCTCTGCCGGAGCAAACCCCGCGGCGGCCAGCACCGCTTCGCTGTCGGCACCGGAGGCCGGCGCCGGTGTGGCGCTGGCCCAGGGCCAGGCGGAAAGCTTGAAGGGCGGCGCGTACTGTTTGGTGCCGTCGACCTCGACCACCATCTCGCGGGCGACGACTTGCGGGTGCTTGATCGCCTCGTCCATGCGCAGAACCGGCGTGACGCAGCAGTCTGCTGCAGCGAAGATGGACTGCCAATGAGCCAGCGGCTGGGAGCCGATCAATGCCGCCAATTCGCCCTTCACGCGCCTGCCTTCGCTTCCAGCGGCCAGCCCGAAGGGAGCCAGATCGGGACGCTTGATCACGGCGCACAGAGCGTGCCAGAACTTCGGTTCCAGGGCGCCGACGGCCAGATAACGGTCATCTGCGGTGCGATACACACCGTAGCAGGGAACCCCGCCGGTGAGCAGGTCGGCGCCGCGCGGCGCCGGCTGACCGGCCACCAGCGTAGCTACCAGCGGAAAGATGGTATGCGCCAGGACGGCATCGGTCATGGCGACGTCAACATGACTGCCCTGCCCGGTCGCCTTGGCACCGATCACCGCCGCAAGGACACCTAGCAACGGAGTAAGCGCTCCCCCAAGCAGATCGCCGATTTGCAGATTGGGGATCGCCGGCGCACCGCTGCTGTTTCCATCGTCGGTACCGATCTGATCGAGCAGCCCTGCCGTAGCCACGTAGTTGATGTCATGCCCGGCGAGTTCCGCCCAGGGGCCGGTCTGCCCGTAGCCGGTAATTGCGCAATAGACCATCCGCGGATTGATTTTCCGCACTGCCTGGTAACCGATGCCCAGCTTGTCCACCACCCCGGGACGGAAGCTTTCGAAAATTACGTCGGCATCCTTGGCCAGCCGCAGGAAGACCTCGACGCCCGCCGCCTGCTTCAGGTCCAGTCGCAGGCTCTTCTTGTTGCGATTGACCATGCGAAAGAACAGGCTGTCGCCGCCACTCCCGCCCGCCGTGCGTTCGCCGGGTCCCATGGCGCGGGCATAGTCGCCGGCGCCGGTATCCTCGATCTTGATCACCTCGGCGCCGAGGTCGGCCAGATGCATGGTCGCCACCGGTCCCGGCAAGAGCCGGGTCAGATCGAGAATGCGCAGGCCGGTGAGGGGTCCGCGCGCCTCAGTCATACTTGCGCGCGTCCTCGATCACCTTGCCGTCGTTCGGCAAACTGCCGACCGCGACCAGTCGGACCTCGGCGCGCAGCTTGGTGACGTCGCGCACACTGTCGGCAACTGCTTTCGCCAAATCCCCGCCAGTCGCGCCGGCTTCACAATTAAGCGTCATCAAATCGATGCTGTCAGGATTGGTCACCACCAAGCGCGCGCGCCCGATTTCCGGATGCCGTTTGATCACGGCGGCCACCTGCTCGGGATGGACGAACATGCCCTTGATCTTGGTGGTCTGGTCGGCGCGGCCCATCCATCCCTTGATCCGCAAGTTGGTGCGGCCGCAAGGCGAAACGCCGGCGAGAAAGGCGGAAAGGTCGCCCGTGCCGAAGCGGACCAGCGGGTAGTCGGTATTGAAGCTGGTCACCACCACCTCGCCCACTTCGCCGTTGGCGACGGGGTCGCCGGTACCCGGCCGCACGATCTCGACGATCACGCCCTCGTCGATCACCAAGCCCTCGCGCGCCTCGGTTTCGTAGGCGATCAGGCCAAGTTCGGCTGTGGCGTAGGCCTGATAGCCGGCGATGCCGCGCGCCAGCAACGCGTCTCGCACCGGGGGCAGGAAGGCCTCGCCCGAAACCAGCGCCTTGGTCAGCGACGGCAGCTTGATGCCGAGCTCGTCGGCCTTCTCCAGCAGGATGCGCAGGAACGACGGCGTGCCGACATAACCGTTGGGCAGCAGGTCAGCCATCGCCGCGACCTGCTGCTCGGTCTGCCCGACACCGGCCGGGAACACGGTACAACCGAGAGCCTGCGCGCCCGCCTCGAGGATCCAGGCTCCCGGGGTCATGTGATAGGAGAAGCTGTTGTGCACCAGGTCGCCCGCGCGAAAGCCCGCCGCATAAAGCGCGCGCGCCGTGCGCCAGTAGTCTGCGACGCGTCCCTCCGGTTCGTAGATCGGACCCGGTGAGGAGAACACGCGTCCCAGCCGACCCCACTGCGACGCGGCCAGGCCGCCCAATGGCCGCTGCTTCTTTTGCAACTCGATCAGGTCGCTCTTGCGCACTACCGGCAGGCCCGCCAGCGCGGCGGCCGAGGTAATCTCAGCCGCTTCGATGTTCCTCAGTGACTCGGCGAAGTACGCGGTATTGGTCTTGGCATGCGCGATGTGCTGCGGCAGCCGTGTCGCCAGCGCCGACTTTCGTTCATCGGCAGAGCGGGTTTCAAGGGCGTCAAAATACTTCGACATGAAAACTCCGTAATTGGGACGGCTGCATAGCAGGTCGCAGGGTAAGGCGCGAGGTGGTGCCGTGTGCTAATCTCACACTAGCCGCCGAGCAACGCCGCCATGCGACTTGCTATGCGGCCGTCAGGCGAGCCAGCGTTTGCGGCGGCGGTAATGTTTGGACTCGCGGAAGCTCTTGCGCTCCCCCGAAGATATGCCGAGATAGAACTCCTTGACGTCCTCGTTATTGGCCAATTCTGCAGCGGCACCCTCCATCACCACGCGGCCGTTTTCGAGGA
>JANXRC010000277.1 GCA_025353195.1 Rhodocyclaceae bacterium | reverse complement strand
CGCACGGCGTAACCATTCGGGAACGGGCCGAAGTAACGCGAACCCTTGTCGAACGCGCCACGATGAAACGCCCGTTGCGGAAATTTTCCGCCCGACAACTTGATGTAGGGATAGGACTTGTCGTCGCGAAAAAGGATGTTGTACTTCGGCGCAAGTTTCTTGATCAGCGTGTTTTCAAGGATCAACGCTTCGGCTTCGGAGCGTGTCGCCGTAGTATCGACTTGCGCCACCTGTTGCAACATCAGCGAAATGCGCGGGCTGTGGCCGGTCTTCTGAAAATACGAGGAAACGCGCTTCCTGAGGTTCTTCGCCTTGCCCACGTACAAGACCTTGCGCTCCGCATCGAGCATGCGATAGACGCCCGGCGCATCGGTGAGCGTGGCGAGAAACTCGCCGCTGTCGAAGGCGTCGACGGTCGCCATGGACCTAGGCGAGTTCGGCACGGATGCTGCGGAAGACATTCTGAAAGTCGGCGCTGGTGAGACGGCGAGTCTGCGTGTTGTAACGGCTGCAATGGTAGCTGTCGATCAGGAGGCGGCCGTCCGGCAGGACATGCTGTGCCGCATGGCCGAAAACCAGCGCCGACTGCTTCAGACCCAGTGCCATCAGCACCGCCTTGTGCGCCACCAGCCCCAGCGCAAGGATCACCCTCAGCTCGGGCGCGTCCCGCAATTCGGCGCCCAGATAACGGTTGCAGGTCTTGATCTCGGCCGGCTCCGGCTTGTTTTCCGGTGGCAGGCATTTCACCGCATTGGTGATGCGGCAGTCGATCAAGCGCAGTTCGTCATCGGCGGAAATCGATACCGGCTTGGAGGCAAAGCCAAAGGCGTGCAGCGTTTCGTAGAGCAGGATGCCGGCATGGTCGCCGGTGAAAGGCCGCCCGGTGCGATTGGCGCCATGCATGCCAGGCGCCAGGCCGACGATCAGCAAGCGCGCCCGCGGATCGCCGAAGGGCAATACCGGGCGGCCGTGATAGTCCGGGTTGCGGCTGCGCACCTCGGCGAGAAATCCGGCGAGTCGCGGGCAGTCGGTACAGCGTAAAAGTTCATTCATTACGCTAGGATACCGCCTCGCCATGATCAACAAACCACCTCGCTGCGACATTTTCTGCGCCGTCGTCGACAACTACGGCGATGCAGGCGTCTGCTGGCGACTGGCACGTCAACTGGCCGCTGAATACGGCTGGCGGGTGCGACTGTGGATTGATGATCTCGCTCCGGTGCGGCAACTCGCGCCCGATCACGCGGCCGGCCCCGTCGAGGTCCGCGCTTGGCCGACCCCATGGCCCGCGCCGTGGCTCGCCGCGGATACCGCCGACGTGGTGATCGAAGCCTTCGCCTGCGCGTTGCCCCCGGCCTACATCGGGGCCATGGCGACCCGCACGCGCCCGTCCGTATGGCTCAATCTCGAATACCTTTCGGCCGAAAGCTGGGTCGCCGGCTGCCACGGCTTGAGTTCGCCCGATCCGCGCCTGCCGCTGGTCAAACAATTCTTCTTTCCCGGCTTCGATCCCCGGACCGGCGGGCTGCTGCGCGAGCGCAACTACGACGAGCGACGCAAGGCCTTCGACGAATCGGCCTTCCGCGCCGAATTCGGCCTGCCACCACGATCGACGGACGAGCTGACGATTTCCCTGTTCAGCTACCCGAACCCGGCCCTGCCCGAACTGATGCGGGCCTGGGCCGCGTCAAAGCACCCGATTCGGCTGTTGCGGCCGGGCAGCAGCGAAACGGTCCCCCTGGGTGGCAACCGGACCGGCAACCTGAGCGCGCATCCCCTGCCCTTTCTGCCCCAATCCCGCTATGACGAACTGCTCTGGGCCTGCGATCTCAATTTTGTTCGCGGCGAGGATTCCTTTGTCCGCGCCCAGTGGGCGGCCAAGCCATTTGTCTGGCACATCTATCCCCAAGCGGATGATGCCCACATGGCAAAGCTCGACGCCTTTCTGGCGATCCACCCGGCCGGACCGCAACTGAGGGACTTCTGGCATGCCTGGAACGGCAAGGGCACACCCGATTGGGCGGACTTCGCCGCAAGGCTTCCCGGCCTGAAAGCACCGATGCGGCACTGGGCAATGACGCTCGCCGCCCGCCCCGATCTCGCCAGCAGGCTTGTGCAATTCTGCATTGAAAGGCTAAAATAGCGGGTTATTAATTTTAGCCGCAGGAAGCATAGCCATGAAAATCGCCCAGGAACTCCGCGCCGGCAACGTCGTGTTGGTCGGCAATGATCCGCTCGTCGTCCAAAAGGCGGAGTACAACAAAGGCGGCCGGAGCTCGGCCGTGGTCAAATTCAAATTCAAGAACCTGCTCACCGACGCCGCTTCGGAGGCCATCTACAAGGCCGACGACAAGTTCGAGCAGGTGGTGCCCGAGCGCAAGGAATGCACCTATTCCTACTTCGCCGATCCCATGTACGTGTTCATGGACACCGAGTACAACCAGTACGAAGTCGAAGGCGAAAACATGAGCGACGCGGTGAACTACCTCGAGGACGGCATGCCCGTCGAAGTGGTGTTCTATGACGGCAAGGCCATCTCGGTCGAGATGCCCAACAGCGTCGTGCGCGAAGTGATCTACACCGAGCCCGCGGTCAAGGGCGACACCTCCGGCAAGGTCATGAAGCCAGCCAAGATCAGCACCGGGATGACGCTTCCCGTGCCGCTGTTCGTCGAGATCGGCAACAAGATCGAAATCGACACGCGCACCGGCGAGTACAAGAACCGCGTCAAGTAATCGCGCCCGCCGCGCCGAACAAGAGAACGGGCAGCCTTGGCTGCCCGTTGTCGTTGACGCGGCCGCGCGGCCCCTAGGCCAGCGCCCGCTCCGCCAGCCGGACCCAGTAGCGAATGCCGGTGGCAATGATTTCGTCGTTGAAGTCGTAGTGCGGGCTGTGCAGCATGCAGCCGCCCTCCCCCGGACCATTGCCGAGCCAGACGTAGCAGGCGGGCACCACCCGCGCCATGTAGGCGAAATCCTCGGCACCCATGCTGGGCGGCAGTTGCGTCAGCACCTGAGCCTCACCCGCGACATGGCGCGCCACTTCGCGGGCGATGACGCTGGGCTCGGGCGCGTTGACGGTCGGCGGATAGCCACGCTCGTAGCGCAGATCGATGCTCACCCGATAGGTCGCCTCGATGCCGCTGCAGATGCGTCGCAAGCCCTGCTCGAGATCGTCCTGCAACTCGGCATCGAGCGTACGCACGGTACCGCCGAGCAAGGCCGTCTCGGGCAGCACATTGTCGGCATGCCCGGCATGAAAGCGGGTAACGCTGACCACCGCCGCGGCCAGCGGATCGGTGTTGCGCGACACCAGCGACTGCACCGCCTGGACCAACGTGCTGCCGGCCAGCACCACGTCCACCGCCTGATGCGGCATCGCGGCGTGGCCGCCGCGCCCGGTGATGACTATTTCGAAGGAATCGGTGCCCGCCATCACCGGCCCTTCGGTAATGCCGAAACTGCCGGCCGGCATGCCCGGCCAATTGTGCAGACCGAACACCATGTCCATCGGAAAGCGCTCGAACAAGCCCTCTTCCACCATCAGGCGGCCACCGCCCTCGTGCTCTTCCGCCGGCTGAAAAATGAAATACACGGTGCCATCGAAGCTGCGCAAAGTGCTCAAGGCATCGGCTGCGCCCAGCAGCATCGCCGTGTGGCCATCGTGACCGCAGGCATGCATCCTGCCCTTGTGCGTCGAATGATGCGGGAAGGTATTCAGTTCGGCAAGCGGCAGCGCGTCCAGGTCGGCGCGCAGGCCGATCGCCCGTTTGCTGCTCCCCAGCGAGAGCTTTGCCACGACGCCGGTGCGGGCAATGCCGCGATGCACTTCAAGGCCGAGGCCGTCGAGGTAGTCCGCCACCTTGCCCGCAGTGCGATTCTCGTCGAAGGCCAGTTCCGGGTGGGCGTGGATATCGCGGCGCAGCGCAGCGATTTTCGGTGTCAGGGTCGGCAGCAGTTCATTGATCATGGCGGAGTCACAGTGTTGGTTGCGGCGTTCATTATTGGGGCAATCGTAGCCCAAAGCCGGGCCCCGTTAGTGAACTCTCTCTTTTCGGGTATCGTCGCATCTCAATGAACGCACCCCCTCGCCGCATTGCGCATCTGGACATGGACGCCTTCTACGCGTCGGTCGAACTATTGCGTTACCCCGAACTGCGCGGCCTGCCCGTGGTGATCGCCGGACGCAGATGCGACCAGCCCGAACTGCTGGCGGACGGCAGCCGCCGCTTTGCCCGGTTGCGCGACTATGTCGGCCGCGGCGTCATCACCACCTCCACCTATGAAGCCCGCGCGCTGGGCGTGTTCTCCGGCATGGGCGTAATGAAAGCGGCGCAACTGGCGCCGGACGCCATCCTGCTGCCGGTCGACTTCGACGCCTATCGCCATTACTCGCGCCTGTTCAAAGCCGCCGTGGCAGCGATTGCGCCACAGATCGAGGACCGCGGCATCGACGAAATCTACATCGACCTGACTGACCTTCCCGGCGCTACGGTCAGCCTCGCGCAACGCGTCAAGCAGGCGGTGAAGGACGCCACCGGACTTTCCTGCTCGATCGGCATCAGCCCCAACAAGCTGCTGTCGAAAATCTGCTCGGATCTCGAAAAGCCCGACGGGCTGACCCTGCTGGACGCAAGCGACATCCCGCTGCGCATCTGGCCGCTGCCGGTGCGCAAGATCAACGGCATCGGCCCGAAGGCCAGCGAAAAACTCGCGGCGCTGGGGATTGCCACCATCGCCGAACTGGCGCGCGCCGAGCCGGCATTGCTGCAAAACCACTTCGGTCGCAGCTACGCCGAGTGGCTGCACGAGGCTTCTAATGGAATCGACGAGCGCCCCGTGGTGACACATTCCGAACCAAAATCGATCAGCCGCGAAACCACCTTCGAACGCGACCTCCACCCGCGCCATGACCGCGCCGCCCTGTCGGAGGTGTTCACCAAACTCTGCGTCGGCGTCGCCGGCGACCTCCAGCGCAAGGGCTATCTCGGGCGCACCATCGGCATCAAGCTGCGCTACGAGGATTTCCACACCGTGACGCGCGACCTGACGCTGCCCGCGGCGACCGCCGACCCGGCCGTCATCCGCCGCGCAGCCGGAGAGTGTCTGCGCCGCGTGCCGCTGGAGCAGAAGCTGCGCCTGCTCGGCGTGCGCGCCAGTGCGCTGTCACCCGGCAGCGCACCGCAGGCCGTGGTTGAATCGCCGCAGGGCGAACTGCCGCTGACCGCACCCACCGGCTGAAAGCGACAGGCGTAGCGGTCGCCCGATCTCGCCTTGCTAGAATGCCTGCCTGTTCCACCATCACCGGCTGACGACCTGATTCCATGAGACTTCCGAACATCACGCGCGGCTTGCTTGCGGTCATCGCGCTGCTGTTGCTCCCTGTTGCTCCCTCAAGCGCAGGCAAGACCCTGGACCAGGTCAGGCAGCGCGCGCAACTGGTGTGCGGCGTCAGCACCGGCGTCATCGGCTTTTCCTCGGCCGACAGCCAGGGACGCTGGAGCGGTCTCGATGTCGATGTCTGCCGCGCCATCGCGGCGGCGGTGCTGAACGATCCGAACAAGGTCAAGTATGTTCCGCTCAACGCGCAGCAGCGCTTCACCGCATTGCAATCGGGCGAAGTCGATCTGCTGTCGCGCAACACGACCTGGACACTGACGCGCGATGCCTCGCTGGGCCTGACTTTCACTGCCATCACCTACTACGACGGGCAGGGATTTCTGGTACCGAAGAAACTCAAGCTGACCAGCGCCAAGCAGTTGAAGAATGCCGAAATCTGCGTGCAATCGGGCACCACGACCGAGAAGAACCTGAGCGACTGGTTCAAGGCGCAGGGCATCAAGATCAAGCCGGTGGTGTTCGAGAAATTCGAGGCATCGATCAAGGCTTTTTTCAGCGGCCGCTGTCAGGCCTACACCACCGATGCGTCGGCGCTGGCCTTCATCCGCAGCAAGGAGGCGCCGCGGCCGGATGACTATGCAATCCTGCCCGAGCTGATCTCCAAGGAACCGCTGGGTCCGGTAGTACGGCGCGGCGACGACGAGTGGTTCGCCATCGTCAAGTGGGTCATCTTCGCCCTGATCGAAGCCGAGGAATACGGCGTCACCCAGGCCAATCTCGAGCAGATGAAAGCCAGCACCGACCCTGCCATCCAGCGTCTGCTAGGCAGAGCGGAAGACAGCGGCAAGCTGCTCGGACTGGAGCGCGACTGGGCGGCACGCGCGGTCAAGGCGGTAGGCAACTACGGCGAGATATTCCAGCGCAATGTCGGCAGCGCATCGCCGCTGAAGCTGCCGCGCGGCGTCAATGCCCTGTGGAACAAGGGTGGCTTGATGTACGCGCCGCCGGTGCGCTGAATCGCCGTATGGCCAGCGCCGACTCTTGACAGACTCGCCAGCGATGCAAGGCCGACGCGGACGAGACCTGGCGCTGCAGGCCCTTCTGGCGGCGGCACTGCTGGCCGCGCTGTGGTGGCTGCTCGATGTCACCGCCGCCAACATGGCCGAGCGCGGCATTCGCAGCGGCTTCGATTTCCTGAAGGAACCTGCCGGATTTGCCATCGGCGAAAGCCTGCTGCCCTTCGATGCCGCCGACAGCACGCTATGGGCGCTGGCCGCCGGATTGGCCAATACGCTGCGCGTGGCATTGCCGGCAATCATCATCAGCACGCTGCTCGGCACCCTGATCGGCCTCGGCCGGCTCTCGCCCAATCTGCTGTTGCGCGGTCTGTGCACCGCCTACGTCGAGACGCTGCGCAACGTGCCGCTGCTGCTGCAGTTGCTGGCCTGGTACTTCGTGGTGACCGACCTGCTGCCGCTGGCCAGCGAAGCGCTGCAGCTCGCACCGCATGTCTTCCTCAGCAAGAGCGGCTTGTCGGTGCCATGGCCGGCTGGCGGAGCGCTGTTCGACCTGCCGCTGCGCGGAGAAATGGGTATCGCCGGCGGCGCGGCACTGACCCCGGAATTCCTCGCCCTGCTGCTCGGCCTGAGTCTCTACACCGCGGCCTATGTTGCCGAAACGGTGCGCGCCGGAATTCAGTCAGTACCGCGCGGGCAAAGCGATGCCGGCCGGGCGCTCGGGCTGACGCGGGTCCAGCTGTTCCGCCTGGTGCTGCTGCCGCAAGCCTTGCGCAGCATCATTCCGCCGCTGACCAACCAGCAACTGAGCCTGACCAAGAATGCCTCGCTGGCGGTCGCCATCGGCTATCCCGATCTGGTATCGGTAGCCAATACCACGCTCAACCAGACCGGCCGCGCCGCCGAGTGCATCGCCCTGATCATGGCCGTGTACCTGATTCTTTCGCTGCTGACGGCATGGCTCAGCGCATGGCTCGAGCGCCGCACCGGCCGTTGGGCGCAGCGCTCATGAATCACGTCACCGCAACCCACGCCTGGCTGCGGCGCAACCTGTTTTCCGATGCCTTCAGCGGTCTGACGACCCTGCTACTGCTCGCCGGCGCGTTCTGCTGGCTGCCCGGACTGATCGACTGGATGCTGCTGCAGGCTGTGTTCGAGCCCGATGCCGCCGCGTGCCACGCCGTGAATCACGCGGGCGCCTGCTGGGGCGTGGTGGCCGACAAATACCGCTTCATCCTGTTCGGCCGCTATCCTTATGCGGAACAGTGGCGACCACTGCTGGCGACTGCGATGCTGCTGTTGGTCATCGCCACCAGCGGTCTGCGCCTGATGTCACGCGCGCCGTTGTTGGCGGCATGGGCGCTGGCCCTGCCGGCTTTCTTAATTCTCATGGGCGGCGGAATCGTCGGCCTCAGCCCGGTGGGTAGCGACCAGTGGGGTGGCTTGCCGCTGACGCTGCTGCTGGCGACCATGGGCATGCTACTGGCATTGCCGCTGGCGATTCTGGTCGCCCTCGGCCGCCAATCCGGCCTGCCGCTGCTGCGCGGCCTGTGCATGCTGTATGTCGAACTGGTGCGTGGCGTGCCGCTGATTTCGGTGCTGTTCCTCGCCTCGTTCCTGTTCCCCATCATCCTGCCGCAGGGCTTTTCGATCGACGTCCTGCTGCGGGTGCAGGCCGGCATCGTGCTGTTCGCCGCGGCCTACCTGTCGGAAACCATCCGTGGCGGCCTGCAGGCAGTGTCCGGCGGCCAACACGACGCCGCAGCCGCGCTGGGCCTCGACCGCTGGCAGGCCATGCGCTGGATCATCCTGCCGCAGGCGCTGCGCGCCGTGATTCCATCGATCATGAACAGCGCGGTCAGCGTCTTCAAGGACACCTCGCTGGTGACCGTGGTCAGCCTCTACGAGCTGACCGGCTCGCTGGCGCTGGCGCTGGCAGGCGACGCCGAGTGGCGCTCCTTCTACCTCGAAGGTTACCTGTTCATCGGCCTGATCTACTGGATCGGCTGCTACGCCATGTCGTGCTTCAGCCGGACCCTCGAATCCGGGAAATAGTCTTGCCCGGCAGTAGAATCAACCGCACGCCGTTCAACGGAGGGCAAGATCATGATCGACGAACTGAGCCGGCTAATGTCGATAAACGGCTATCTTCCCCACGGGTATTGCATCAGCTGGTCACCGACGCTGCTGGTTACCTACGTCGCCAGCGATATCCTGATATTCCTTTCGTATTTTTCCATGCCGGTGGCCATCGGCTATTTTTCACAACGGCGCAAGGACTTCCCCTACCGTTGGCTGTTGTGGCT
>JANXRC010000139.1 GCA_025353195.1 Rhodocyclaceae bacterium | reverse complement strand
CGCCGCGCTGGCCCGCTCGGCCGAACTCGGCTGGCAGATCGAAACCCAGCCGGGGCGGCTGCGCCTGACCACCATCGACGCGCTGTGCGCCAGCCTGGCGCGACAGATGCCGCTGCTGTCGCGCTTCGGCGCGCAGCCTGCTGTGGCCGAGGAGGCCAAGAGGCATTACGACGAGGCCGCGCGGCGGGCGCTCGATCACCTCGAAGGCAAGAATGAAGACGAGCGCGAACATGCCGAAGCGGTGGCGACGGCCCTGGCGTACCTCGACAACGACGTCACGCGGCTGGCGCGGCTGCTGGCCGAGATGCTGGCGCGGCGCGAGCAGTGGCGCCCACTGTGGCAAATGAGAGGCGAGCTCGAGCATCCAGAGTCGGCGATCGGCGAAGCGCTCGATGAAATGGTCGGCGAGGAATTGGCGCTGGTCGCCGACGTGCTCGACGCGGCGTGGCAGCGACAGTGGATGCCGCTGGCACGTTTCGCCGCGGACAATCTGGGCGGCGCGAATTCGGCAAACTCGCTCAGCGAATGGACGCAACCGCTGGCCCCCATGCCGGACGAGTTGCCGCGCTGGCAGGCACTGGTGGATTTCCTGCTGACGCAGAAGGATGAACCGCGCAAGACCGTGACGGTGAACAACGGCTTCCCGGCGGGCAAGGAATTCAAGGCGCAGAAGGACGCCATGCTGGAGCGTCTGGCCGCGCTCGATGCCGGGGCCGTAGCCGCCCTGCAGCGACTGCGCGAGCTGCCGGTGCCCGATCACGACAACGATGACGTGGTGCGTGCGCTGGCCCGCCTGATGAAGCTTGCGGCTGCCGAGCTGTGGCTGGTGTTCCGCGAGGCCGGCGAGGTCGATTTTGGCGAGCTCGCGGCGCGTGCCATCACCGCGCTGGGCGACGAACTCGATCCCTCGGAGCTGGGCCTGCGCCTCGATTACCGCATCCGCCATTTGCTGGTCGACGAATTCCAGGACACCAGTCCGGCGCAGATCGAATTGCTCGAGCGCCTGACCGCCGGGTGGCAGCCAGACGATGGGCGCACGCTGTTCGCGGTGGGCGACCCGATGCAGTCGATCTACCGCTTCCGCAAGGCCGACGTCGGGCTGTTCCTGCGCGTTGCAGAGAACGGCATCGGCGCGCTGCGGCTGACGCCCCTGCGCCTGTCGCGCAACAACCGCTCGTGTCCGGCCGTGGTGGATTGGATCAATGCGAGCTTTCCGGCGGTGTTTCCGGCCATGGACGATCCCCTGCGCGGCGAAATCCGCTATCGCGAGTTCGTC
The DNA here is from genome assembly GCA_025353195.1 of Rhodocyclaceae bacterium. Taxonomy (GTDB): domain Bacteria; phylum Pseudomonadota; class Gammaproteobacteria; order Burkholderiales; family Rhodocyclaceae; genus Sulfuritalea. The sequence goes on along the minus strand of JANXRC010000139.1, from coordinate 1,409 downwards.
GCCACACGCGACGCATTGCCCGACGCCGGCGTCATGATTCATCCGGTTCTGACGCCAAAAGGCGATAGCGCCGCAGGCGCCCGTGGCGAGGCCCGGCAGATCATCGCGCTGATCGAAGCCGAATGGCGCGAGGACCCGACGCGCAGCATTGCCGTGCTGGTGCGCGCCCGCGATCATCTGGCGGCGCTGGTCGCTGCGATCCGCCGCCATGGCGCCGGATGGCGCTTTTCTGCCGTTGAAATCGAGCCGCTGGCGGGGCGTCAGGCGGTACAGGACCTTATCTCGCTGACCCGCGCCCTGCATCACCGGGCCGACCGCGTGCATTGGCTGGCGATCCTGCGCGCGCCGTGGTGCGGCCTGTGCCTGGGCGACCTGCACGCGCTGGCGGGCGACGATCACGACGCGACGATCTGGTCGCTGATGCATGATGCCGAACGCATCGAGCGCCTGTCGGCCGATGGCCGGCAGCGGCTGACCCATGTGCGCGAGGTACTGGCCGAGGCGCTGGCCGGGCAGGGCCGGCAGCGACGCCGGCGCTGGGTCGAGGACGCCTGGCGCAAGCTGGGCGGGCCGGTCTGCCTGGGCCACGCCGGCGACGCCGCCGACGCACGGGCCTTTTTCAATCGTCTCGATGCGCTCGATGCGGCGGGACGCTTCGTGCTTGACAGCCTCGAGGACGACATGGGCCGCCTCTATGCGGCGCCCGACGCGCAGGCCGACGGCCGGCTGCAGCTGATGACCATCCACAAGGCCAAGGGGCTGGAGTTCGACACCGTGATCCTGCCCGGCCTGCACCGCGAACCGGCAGGGCGCGATACGCCGCTGCTGGCCTGGGACAGCTTTCCGCTGGCCTCGGGCGAACGCCTGATCGCCGCGCCGGTGAATCCGCGGCGCGGCAGGACGGCCGGCGAGCCGACGCTATATGACTTCCTGCAGCGCATGGAGAAAGAGCGCAGCCGCAACGAGGAGGCCCGCGTGCTCTACGTCGCCGCCACGCGCGCAATGCGCCGCTTGCATCTGGTCGGGGTCGCGCTGCGCGACGCGGAAGGGGCGCTCGTCGCACCGCGCGCGGCTTCGCCGCTGGCGCGGCTGTGGCCGGCGGTCGAGGCGGATTTTCGTGCGGCGATCGCCGTCCCGCCGGCGCCGACTTCTATTGCGAACGGCGAACTGGCCGACGAATTTGCCGACTTCGTGCCGCAACTGCTGCGCTTGCGGCAGCCGGCTGCCGATCCGGATTGGCGCGCGCCGGCGCTGCAGGCGCCGGCAACGGCCCCGCGCGAGGACGCCGCCGATGCGCTGGCTGCCGCCATCGGCACCCTGACCCACGCGGTGCTGGAACTGATCGCGGCGGATCCCGGCCGTCCTGCCGCGCCGCGGATTCACCGGCGCGGCGATCAGGCGTTCGCCCG
>JANXRC010000148.1 GCA_025353195.1 Rhodocyclaceae bacterium | reverse complement strand
CACCTTGAGTGCAACATCTCTTCCCGAGAAGGTATCGAGGGCGAGATACACCGTGCCTGATGCGCCTTTGCCGAGAACCCGCCTGAGTTCAAATTTGCCTATTCGTTCCATGAACCGGTTATCCCCTGATCGCGCCGTCTGTATGAGGCCAATTCTACGGCGTTCCAAGGAAACCCTCTGCAGCCACTGGTTAATTCAAAGTCACTCATTCTGGCAGAAGCTGCTATAAGCCGCGTTCCAGCCCAGCGCGCGAATGACGCAAGTAAAACTGTCGTCGAGCGGGGCGGCAATGGACAGCGCGCTGCCGTCTTCGGGATGACGCAGGCTGAGCTGGGTGCAGGCCAGCAGCAAGCGGTGGCAACCGAAACGCCGCTGGAAAAAGCGGTTGTGGACACCCTTGCCCCAGTTTGCGTCGCCGATGATGGGATGGGCGATGTGCTTCAGGTGGCGGCGCAACTGGTGCTGGCGGCCGGACTGCGGCGTCAGCATCACCAGTGCATAGCGCGAAGTCGGGTAGCGATCCACCGCCTCGGGCAGTTCGACGGTAGCCAGGCGTCGGTAGTCCGTAACGGCCGGCAGCGCCGGGGGCGGCCCGTCTGCCGGGAACTTGCGGCCATAATCGTCGAACTGGCGCGACAGTGGATGGTCGATCACGCCCGCTTCCGGCGGCCAGCCGCGCACCACGGCGAGATACTGCTTGCGCACCTCGTTGCGCTCGAACTGGCCGCCGACTTCGCGCGCGCTGTCGGCATCGAGGGCGAACAGCAGCACGCCGGAGGTGGCCTTGTCGAGCCGATGCAGCGGGAACACGCGTTGCCCGATCTGGTCGCGCAGCAATTGCAACGCAAAGCGCGTTTCGTGGCGGTCGATGTTGCTGCGATGGACCAGCAGTCCGGGGGGCTTGTCGATGGCGACGAGATGATCGTCGCGGTACAGGATGTCGAGCATGGCGGCCGCGCCGCCGGCCTCAATACTGAACGCCCTGCGCTTCGCAGAGGAACTTCATCAAGAGCGCTGCCGTCGCGAAGCGTGCGCCGGCCAGCTTGACCAGTCCGGGTCCCGTTGCGTCGGCGAAGGGCAGGGGTGCCAGGCCGATGAAGTCCTTGCGCTTCAAGTCTTCGATGGCCGGATGATCGGCCGCGTAGCCGCGCGGCGGCCGCGTCAGGCTGTCGCCCGCCAGCGTCCAGAGCGCAGCGAATTTCTTCTCGTCGCGCACGGCGAACCAGCGCTCCGGTTTCGCCGCGATGAGGGCGCGTATCCGCCCCAGGCCATCGGCCTCGGGATGCCAGCAGCCGGCGCCGAAAAAGCATTCGTCGGTCGCAATGTGCATGTAGAAGCCCGGCGCATGCACGTCCTTGCCCAGTTCGTGGCGGAACTGGATGCCGATGTTGGTCTTGTAGGGGCTCTTGTCGCGCGCGAAGCGCGTGTCGCGGAACACTCGCATCAGCGAGCCGCCCATCTTGCGCGGTTCGGCGCGAAAGTGGGGCGCGAGCTTTGCCAGCACCGGCGCCATCGCCGCGATGAACTCGAGCGCCGGTTCGCGCACCAGCGCTTCATAGCGCGCCTTGTTGGCCTCGAACCAGGCCCTGTCGTTGTTGGCGGCCAGTTCGTCGAGGAAATTGAAGGTGGCTTTGCTGAACATGGCGGTCGTCCCGTGCGCGGCGACTGCCTCAGGCGGCCGCTGAAGGCTTCAGCCCGAGGCGGCGGCCGAGCCAGTCGTCGATCTTGGTCGCTGCGACGGTCCATTGCGGCTCCATCATCAGCATGTGCCCGGCGCGCGGGATGACGCAGGTGTCCGCGTTCCATCCCGTGGCGGTGAAGTGCAGCAGGTTGGCGGGGAACACCACGTCGAGCTCGCCGCCCATGACCAGCGCCGGGATCTTCGGCCGCCGCTTCGGCAGGCGCCACGCCAGCGCCATCATTTCGGCAATTGCCGTGTTCGATTCGTCCTGCACCAGCGGCTTGAAGGCAGTGAATTGCTCCGCCGTCACATCGGGTGAAAAATACACTTCGCGCATGACCCGGATGGTGTTGGCCGTGTATTTTCCGCGCACGGCGTAGGCCGCTTCACGGAGGTAGTCCGGGTGCTTCTGGCTGAGCTGGATGGTGCAGGCCGAGAGCCCGGTGGTCGGCACCGGTGCCATCATGATCACGGCTGCGGCCTGTCCTTTTTCGAGGTAGCGCTGCACTACCACAGCGCCCATCGAGTGCCCGATCAGCACCGGCGGCGTCGGCATTTCCGCGACCAGCTGGCCGACGTCGGCGGCGTAATGGTCGAGGTCGTAGCTGTCGAGGTTTTCGCGGCCCTCGCTTTGGCCATGTCCGGAAAGATCGATGGCGTGGCAGTTGTAGCCCAACTTGCTGAAGTGAGGCAGGAAGTTCACGTCCCAGCAGCCGCCGTGGATATAACCGCCATGGACGAAGATCAGTGGCGGGTGACCGTTCTGCTGTTTTGCGGGACGATGGAGGGTGTGCAGTTTGCGCTGTTTCAAAGGTGACTTCCTGATGTGGAAAATTGGCGGTCAGAACAGTATCACGCCGCGCGCATTCCGGCCTTCGGCGAGATCGGCGAAGGCCTCCGGCGCTTCGTCGATGGTGTAGGTGCGCGTGATCAGTTCGTCGAGCTTGAGCCGGCCGCTGCGATAGAGGCCGATCAGGCGCGGAAAGTCCTGCTGCGGCCGCGCCGAACCGAAGTAGCTGCCCTTGAGGGTCTTCTCTTCGAAGGTCAGGCTGGAGGTGCGGATGGTCGTCGTATCCTTCGGACCGGCCACGCCCACCACCACAGCCGTGCCGCCCTTGCGCAGGCAGCCGTAGGCCTGGGCCGCGATCTCGCCGAGGCCGACGCATTCGAAGGCATAGTCGGCGCCGCCTTCGGTCAGCTTCTTCAATGCCTTGACGATGTTCTCCTCGTTCTTCGGGTTAACGGTGTGGGTCGCGCCGTACTGCTTCGCCATCTCGAGCTTCGTATCGGACGTGTCGACCGCGACGATGATGCGCGCGCCGGCAATCGCACAGCCCTGGATGGCGTTGAGGCCGACCCCGCCGCAGCCGAAGACTACGGCAGCCGAGCCCGGTTCCACCTTCGCCGTATTGACCGCGGCGCCGACGCCGGTCATCACGCCGCAACCGATCAGCGCGGCCTTGTCGAGCGGCACCGCGGCGTCGATCTTGACCACGTTGTCGACATGCAGCGTGGCGTACTCGGCCATCACGCCGCAGCCGGAAAAAATGTTCAGCGGCTTGCCGGCGGCGTCCTTGAAGCGGGTGGTGCCGTCGGGCAGCGTGTAGCCGGCCTTGGCCGCCTGGTCGCAGAGTTGAGGGCGGCCGGTCTGGCAGTAGCGGCACTTGCCGCACATGCTGACGAAGGAACTGACGACGTGGTCGCCCAGTGCGAAGCCGGTGACGCCTTCGCCCAGTGCCACGATGCTGCCGGCGCCTTCATGGCCGAGTACCACCGGCGGCGGGAA
>JANXRC010000129.1 GCA_025353195.1 Rhodocyclaceae bacterium | reverse complement strand
TTTGTATTTTCGCAGGAACGCCTTCGCTTCATCCGGGAAGTCATCGGTGGAAATTCCGATCACGGTGAACTGCTTTTCCCCATAGCGTTGGGAGAGCCTTTCCAAGGAACCCATTTCCTGCCGGCACGGACCGCACCAACTCGCCCAGACGTTGATGATCAACGGCTGGCCGCGGTATTCAGACAGCAGTCGGGAGGGTCCGGACAGTCCCTGCATCGGTGCCTCGCGCAGCGTTCTCCCGACGTCCACTTCGCCCGCAGTCTTCGCCACGGCAAGCGGCGCTGTGCCGGTCAGCAACAACAGTATCAAACCGAAAATGGCTTTCATGCTTGGAGTTTACCAGTCGCCGGCTGCGGCAGCGGTTGGCTACCGTTAATGCGGGACAGGCGGCGGTGATGTTGGCAAGTGTGCCGTGTACGTGTGAGTCAAACAGCTTGACATCAAACAAACCGCGCCTACAATCTTTCCGTCGCTTCAGGTCCGTCATACTCTGGCGAGCGAACACCAATTATTAAAAACAGGAGGAAGCATGAAAGTGAAACAACTCGTATTGGCACATGCGCTTGCGCTGGGTCTGGCGGCTGGATCGGCCTGGGCCGACATCAACATCGGCGTCAGTGTTTCGGCGACAGGTCCGGCGGCGTCGCTGGGCATTCCCGAGAAGCAGACCTTTGCTTTGCTGCCAAAGACAATCGGTGGCGAGAAGGTTAACTACATCGTGCTCGACGATGCCACCGACGCCAGCACGGCGGTCAAGAATGCGCGCAAGCTGACCGCCGAGGACAAGGTCGATGCGATCATCGGTTCAACCGCGACGCCGACCTCGATCGCCATACTCGAAGTGGCGTTCGAAACCAAGACGCCGCAGATATCCATGGCTCCGTTTGCACCTACAGCAGACAAGGCGCCGTGGGTGTTCATCACGCCGCAGAACTTCAACCAGATGGCCATGGCGATAGCCACGCATATGGTGGCCAACCACGTCAAGACCATAGGCTTCATCGGCTACGCCGATCCCTACGGCCAGCTCTGGCTAAAGGCCATGCAGGGCGCCGCCGACGCCAAGGGCATCAAGATGGTGGCCACGGAGAGCTACCAGCGCAATGACACCAGCGTTACCGGGCAGGCGCTCAAGCTCATGGCGGCCAATCCCGACGCCGTCCTGATCGCCGGTTCGGGAACGCCGGCCGTGCTGCCGCAAGCCACCCTGATCGAGCGCGGCTACAAGGGCAAGTTCTACCAGACGCACGGTATCGCCAACCGCGACTTCCTGCGTGTCGGCGGCAAGAACGTCGAAGGGACGATCTTCCCGGTCGGACCGATGCTGCTGGCCGAGCATCTTCCAGACAGCCATCTGTCCAAGAAGCCGGCGCTCGAGTACATCAAGGTGTATGAGGCGGCCCATGGCGTGAACAGTCGTTCGACCTTCGGCGGCCACGGCTGGGATGCCTATCTGCTGCTCAATCGCGCCGTGCCTGAAGCGATGAAGAAGGCCAAGCCGGGCACCGTGGAGTTCCGGGTCGCATTGCGCGATGCGCTCGAAAATGTGAAGGAACTTCCGGCGGTGCATGGCGTGTTCAACATGTCGGCAAAGGATCACAATGGTCTTGATTCGCGTGCCGCCGTCATGGCCACCGTCGAGAACGGCGACTGGAAACTGCTCAAGTAGGCCCGGCCTGAATAGCGGCGAGTAGCCGGCCGCCGTCTTGCAGCAACATCGCCCTCGTCGGGTTGCCCGGCGAGGGCGATGTTTTTTGGCGTTTCGGTTCCCTACCGTGATTCTCGTAACGATCACCCGTCGGGACGCTAGGTGCTTGCGCGAAAGATCTGCATCAAGTCACGAGCAATCTGCTGCGGTGCTGTCTTTCCGGGTCGGTACCAGATCAGGGTCCAGTTAAGCGCACCGAGCAATGCCAAGCGGAAGATTGAACGGTCGGTCGTACCCGGAAGGTCAAGATCGGCGACCAGCGTGCGGAATTGCTGGTCATAGTTCTTGCGATCTCTTTCCAGTCGCTTTTGCAACCGGTCCTCGTGAATGGCAAACAAGCCGATTGCGGTAATCCGGGCGATTGCGTCGCCTGCCACGGCCGAATCTATATGGACTGCGCAAGCCAGTTCCAGCCGCTTCCACGGGTCCGCTTGGCTCTTGACCGCATTTTCACTTCGAATCACAAGCTGCCTGAATCCCTCGCGGTGAATCGCGACAAACAAATCCTCCTTGGAAGGAAAGTGGTGATAGACGGATCCGGGCAGCAGTCCTACCTGCTGCGCGATATCCCGGATGGAAGTACCGCCATAACCGTGCTTTACAAACAGTTCGGCAGCGGCCCGAAGTATCTGATCCTGGCGCTCGTTTGGCGCGACCGTTTCACCTGCCGTCCTGGCGCCGCGCGACTTTTGCGCAAGCTTGCGGGTAATGTCGCCTCGCTTCAGTACGGCCAACTGGCTTGCCGTCAGTTTCTGGTTGGCTCGTTCGGGTAATCGCTCAAGAGCCTTCAATCGCTTGTAGGCGGTCTCCATGTTGTGCTTCTGCCAGATATAGCGCACGCCGGAGGGCGATATGGTCTGGCCGATCAACGCGAGTTCGTGGGCCACTCTTGCCTGTCCGAACTGCGGATGTCTGCGCGCGAAGGACAGCACCGATGCTTCCAGAGACCCGGTCCCGGTATCCTTCCCTGAATATTCCGAGCGTCCCATCAATTCCTCCGATCCCCTGTTGTCCTTGACTTTAGCGGCGAACCCGTTTGCCTAGGCTAACTTATTGACAGTCGTTTGACAAGGTAGTTTCGATTTGCTAGTCTGCCATCTTTGGCCGCGTAACTGACAAACACGAAAAGCCTGGCAAAGGCTTCGCTGCGCGAGAGAGAATTCCAGTCCATCGGAGGAGATATGAAACCTGTTGCAATCGCCCTTGGCCGGTCGTCCGGCCTGGCTCCAATTGTTGGAGTCGTGAGGCGCGCACGCGTGCATAAGCTCGAAATCGGCCGTTAGGACGCCGATCAAATAAATACAAACCGGAAGGAGACCAAGAGATGAACGAGGACAAGAGCTCTGCGCTGAACGGGTTTGCGCCCGCTGCCGTGGTTTCCGAAAAGCGTAGCGACGGCAGCATCCTGCTGCGTTGCCCGCGCAGCCTCGGGTCCTATGCGCGCTGCATCGGAGAATATCTCGAACATTGGGCGCAAGCTGCGCCGGAAAGAGTCTTTCTCGCCGAGCGCCAGGAACCGGCTTGGCGCATGATTACCTATGCCGAGGCATTGGTGGCGGTACGTGCCATCGGCGCCAGCCTGCTTCAACGCAGACTTTCTGCGGAGAGGCCACTGGTGATCCTATCCGACAACAGTGTCAATCACGCCCTGTTGACGCTTGGCGCCATGCACGTCGGCGTACCGGTAGCGCCGGTTTCGCCGGCCTATTCCGTGATGTCCAGGGATCACATCAAGTTGCGCAGCATCCTCGACCTGCTCAATCCGGGGCTGATCTACGCTTGCGACGGCGCCAGGTTCGCACCAGCGATGCGGGCAGTTGACATGCACGGTGCATCGCTGGTGACGGATAGCGGAGAAGCGCAGGAAGGACTGCCGATTCTTGCCTTCGGTGAATTGCTGGCGACGCCCGGCGGGGCTGAAGTGGATCGCGCCTTCGCTGCCGTCGGCCCCGACAGCATCGCCAAGATCCTGTTCACGTCCGGCTCGACCGGCGTGCCCAAGGGTGTCGTCAATACGCAGCGCATGCTCTGCTCCAACCAGCAGGCCGTGGTCCAGAACTGGCCCTTCCTCGAAGCACGGCCGCCGGTAGTGGTCGATTGGTTGCCCTGGAACCACACCTTTGGCGGCAATCACAACTTCAACATGATCCTGAAGAACGGTGGCACGCTCTACGTCGACGAAGGCAAGCCGGCCCCGGGTCTGATAGAGAAGACGGTCGCCAACTTGCGCGACGTATCGCCCACGATGTATTTCAACGTGCCCCGCGGCTTCGACATGCTGATTCCGTATCTGGAGCGGGACGACGCTCTGCGCAAGCGTTTCTTCGCCGATCTGGACATGATTTTCTATGCCGCGGCGGCCCTGCCGCAGAATTTGTGGCGTCGCCTGGAAGAGCTTTCAATCCAGGAGCGGGGGCATCCCACGGTGATGCTGTCGGCCTGGGGGGCGACGGAGACGGCACCGATGATCACCAATGTTCATTTCAAGATCGACCATGCCGGGGTGATCGGCCTGCCCGCGCCGGGGTGCGAAATCAAGATGGTGCCGAACGCAAACAAAATGGAGTTGCGCGTGCGCGGCCCGAACGTGACCCCCGGTTACTGGAAGCAGCCGGAACTGACCAAGGCGGCGTTTGACGAGGAAGGCTTCTACCTGATGGGTGACGCCGGGCGTTTCGCCGATCCGCATGATCATGCCAAAGGCATCGAGTTCGATGGTCGCATCGCCGAAGATTTCAAGCTGATGAGCGGCGTCTGGGTGCATGTCGGCGCGCTGCGCATTCATGCGCTCTCCATGTTGGCGCCGGTGGCCCAGGACATCGTCGTTACCGGGCACGACCGCGAGACAGTGGGTTTCCTGATTTTCGCCAATCCGGCCGGTTGCCGCGGTCTGTGTCCGGATCTCGCGCCGGACACTCCGCTCGCGCAGGTGCTGGCGGATCCGCGCGTGACGGCACATGTGCGTACAGGCATGTTGCGACTGGTGGCCGAAGGTGGTGGCAGTTCCATGATTGCCGACCGGGCCTTGCTGATGGGCGAGCCGGCCTCCATCGACGCCGGCGAAATCACAGACAAGGGCTATATCAATCAGCGCGCCGTGCTGACTCGTCGCGCCACGCTGGTGGACTGCTTGTATGCCGCCATGCCGGGCGGTGATGTCATCATGCGACCGGCGTCAGCCTGAACCCGGCGATGGATTTGCAAATCGCCTTATTGCTGGCGCAGGACGGAATCACCAACGGCGCGATATACGCACTTCTGGCGCTGGCGCTGGTGCTGGTTTTTGCCGTAACGCGTGTGATCTTCATCCCGCAAGGTGAGTTCGTCGCGTTGGGCGCTTTGACCCTGGCGAGTCTGCAAACCGGCAAGACGCCGGGCACACTCTGGTTGTTGCTGGGGGCCGGCGTCGCAGTGGCCCTGATCGACCTGATGCAGGCATTGCAGAGAGGCAGCCACCGGCGTATCCCCAGAATCCTCGCCTGGAACCTGATCTACCCGGCCCTGGCGGCAGCCGCCATATTTCTGCTCAAGCCGGCAGAAATGGCGATGCCGCTGCAGATCATCCTCACCCTGGTGCTGGTCGTACCGTTGGGGCCGATGATCTACCGGCTGGCCTTTCAGCCGCTGGCTGAAGCGCCCGTGCTGGTGCTGCTGATCGTCGCGGTCGCCGTGCATCTGGCCCTGGTCGGACTCGGATTGCTCTTCTTCGGCGCCGAAGGTTCCCGCACCCCGGCCTTCTCGGATGCCAGCTTCAATCTCGGCGGCATCGTCGTCAATGGTCAGACGCTATGGGTGGTCGGTGCCTCCGTCACGCTGATCGCCGTGCTCTACCTGTTTTTTGAGCGGACGTTCTACGGCAAGGCCCTGCGCGCCACTGCCATCAACCGCACGGGAGCCCGGCTGATGGGTATTTCCACCGTGATGGCCGGCAAGCTCTCCTTCCTTCTCGCTGCCCTGATCGGTGCCCTGTCCGGAGTTCTGATTGCGCCGATCACCACGATCTATTACGACACCGGCTTCCTGGTTGGCCTCAAGGGCTTCGTCGGCGCCATCGTCGGTGGACTGGCGAGTTATCCGATCGCCGCGGCGGGGGCCATCCTGGTTGGCCTGCTCGAATCGTTTTCCTCCTTCTGGGCCTCTGCCTTCAAGGAGGTCATCGTCTTCACCCTGATCATCCCTGTGCTGGTGTGGCGCTCCCTGACCACGCATCACGTCGAAGAGGAAGAATGATGGCGCGCATCATTCTTGTCATATTCCTCGTCTTGCTCGGCAGCGGACCGCTGATCCTGTCCGAATTCCACATCACCCTGCTCAACTACATCGGCCTCTCTGCCCTGGTTGCTCTGGGACTCGTGCTGCTCACCGGTGTGGGAGGTCTCACCTCCTTCGGCCAGGCCGCTTTCGTCGGACTCGGCGCCTACACCAGCGCCTATCTGACCACAGCAACCGATTTGCCCTCGTGGCTGGCCTGGGCCGGCGGCTCGGCCTGGCTGGGACTGCTAATCGGACTGCTGCTCACCGCGGTCGTCGCCTGGCTGCTGGGCATCCTCACCCTGCGCCTGTCGGGACACTACCTGCCGCTCGGTACCATTGCCTGGGGGATCAGCATCTACTTCCTGTTCGGCAATGTCAGCTTCCTCGGTGGCCATACCGGCATATCCGGCATTCCCGCGCTCGACCTGTTCGGTTTCGAACTCAAGAGCGGACGTGCCTTCTACTATGTCATCTGGTCGATTCTGCTGGCCACGGTCTGGATTACCCAAAACCTGCTCGACTCGCGCGAGGGTCGCGCCATCCGTGCCCTGAAAGGCGGCACCGTCATGGCCGAAGCCATGGGCGTCGATACGGCACGGTCGAAGATCATCATCTTTCTCGTCGCCGCGCTGTTCGCCGCTCTGTCCGGCTGGCTTTACGCCCACATGCAGCGCTTCGTCAATCCCACCCCATTCGGTTTGCACATCGGCATTGAATACCTGTTCATGGCCGTGGTCGGCGGCGCCGCCAACGTCTGGGGGGCGCTGATCGGCGCCGGTGTCATCACCATCCTCAAGCAGTGGCTGCAAGACCTGCTGCCGAAGATTTTCGGCGCCTCGGGCAACTTCGAAGTCATCGTCTTCGGCATGATGATGGTGCTGATGCTGCAACGCGCCCGCGACGGCATCTGGCCGATCCTCGCCCGACTGGTGCCGGCAGGCCGGGGTAGCAACCGGGCGGTGCCGCAAGGGCAAGCCCTGGCCAAGAAAGTCATGCCGCAGGCCGGTGCCGACATCCTTGCGGTCCGGAATGTGTTCAAGTGTTTTGGCGGGTTGGTGGCCAACAACGACATGAGCTTCGCCGTGCGCGCCGGCGAAGTCATGGCCCTGATCGGCCCCAACGGCGCCGGCAAGAGCACCATGTTCAATTGCATCTCGGGCGTGGACTCGCTCAGCGAGGGTGAGATCAGCTTCCTCGGCGAACGCATAGATCACCTCACTTCGCGGGCAATCGCCCGCCGCGGCATGAGCCGCACCTTCCAGCACGTGCGCCTGTTGCCGAACATGAGCGTACTGGAAAACGTCGCCATTGGCGCCCACCTGCGCGGTGCCAAGGGCGTGGTGCCGGCGGCGCTGCACCTGGAGCGCGTCGAGGAACAACGCCTGCTCGCCGAAGCCGCCCGGCAGATCGAACGTGTCGGCCTCAAGGCCAGCATGTTCGAGCAAGCCGGCAGCCTGGCCCTGGGTCAGCAGCGCACCGTGGAAATTGCCCGGGCGCTGGCCGCCGACCCATGCCTGTTGCTGCTGGACGAACCGGCTGCCGGTCTGCGCTACATGGAAAAGCAGGCCTTGGCCGAACTGCTCAGAAAGCTCAAGGCGGAAGGCATGGGCATCCTTCTGGTCGAGCACGACATGGACTTCGTCATGGGTCTGGCCGACCGGGTGGTGGTGATGGAATTCGGCGAAAAGATCGCCGAAGGCTTGCCCGAAGACGTACAGAAGAACCCGGCGGTGGTGGAAGCCTATCTGGGCGGAGTGGAATAGATGGAACGCGAGTGCCAAGCCATTCTCGAAGTCGCCGACCTGTGCGTTTCCTACGGCAAGGTCGAGGCCCTGCACCATGCCAACCTGACAGTGGGCGCCGGTCAGATCGTCACGGTGATAGGCCCCAACGGCGCCGGCAAGACCACCATGCTGAGTGCGATCATGGGCCTGCTGCCGAAGAGCCACGGCGACATCCGTTTCCTCGGCGACCCGCAGGCGGAGATCGAGGTCGAGCACATGGTCGCCAAGGGCATGAGCCTGGTGCCCGAATCGCGAGCGCTTTTCGGCAGCATGACGGTTGCCGACAATTTGCTGATGGGCGCCTTCATGCGCCACCGCCTGGGTCATCGCGATCACCCGGAAACCATGGGGCAGGTCTTCCAGATCTTTCCGCGTCTGAAGGAACGACGCGAGCAGCCGGCCGGCACGCTCTCGGGTGGGGAGCGGCAGATGCTGGCGGTGGGTCGTGCGCTGATGGCCAAGCCCAAACTGTTGCTGCTGGATGAGCCGAGCCTGGGCCTGGCGCCGCTGATCGTAAAGGAGATCTTCCGCGTCATCGCCGATCTCAAGCAGGCCGGCGTAGCCATCCTGCTGATCGAGCAGAACGCCCGCGCCGCTCTTCAAGTTGCCGATTACGGCTACGTCCTCGAAACCGGCGAGATCGCCCTCGAAGGCCCTGCCGCGCAACTCGCCGATGACCCCAAGGTCATCGAGTCCTATTTGGGATTGGGCGGTGCCGCACATGCGGCGTCTTCCCGGTCCAAGCCCGTTGCAACCTGAAACCAAGGAGAAAC
>JANXRC010000111.1 GCA_025353195.1 Rhodocyclaceae bacterium | reverse complement strand
CCGGTGGCGGGCATGAACCACGAGGAAACCGAGGACATGGCGCGCTTCATCCTCGACGTGCGCCAGGAATGGGGCGTCACCATCCTCATGGTCGAACACGACATGGGCATGGTGATGGACATTTCCGACCACGTCGTGGTGCTGAATTTCGGCGAGGTGATCGCCGACGGCGCGCCGGCCGATGTGCAGGCCAACCCCGAGGTAATCCGCGCCTACCTTGGTTCCGGCAACGTGGACGAGCTGCGGCGCCGGCTCCATGACGAGCGGATGGCGGCACAATGAATTTCGACTGGCTGATGCTGTTCGAAGTCAGTCTCGCCGGTCTCGGCAGCGGCGGCCTGTACGCGCTCGCCGGACTCGCCTTCGTGCTGATCTACAAGGCGACCAAGGTGGTAAATCTGGCCATCGGCGAAATGCTGATGATGGGCGCCTATTTTTTCTTCGCTACCGCATCGAGCATGGGCTGGCCGATCTGGCTGGGAATCGTTGGCGCAGTGATCGGCAGCGGCATTCTCGGCGCCGTCATCGAACGCCTGCTGATCCGGCCGATGCTGGGTGAGGCGCCGATCGCGGTGTTCATGATCACGGTCGGACTCTCGTCGATCCTGGTCGGCGCGGTAGAACTGATCTGGGGCGCGGACCAGTTGCGGCTGCCCGACTTCATGCCGTCCGACACTGTGCTGATCGGCGAGGCGATGGTGTCGCCGAAGATCTTCTACGGTTTCCTCGCTGCCACTGCGCTGATCGCCGGCGTGCTGCTGGTGTTCCGTTTCTGGCGCGGTGGCGTGGCCCTGCGCGCGACCGCCTGCGACCAGGCCGCCGCCTATTCGATGGGCATCAATGTGCCGCGCGTGTTCTCGCTGACCTGGGTGGCCGCGTCAATGGTGGCGGCGATTGCCGGCATCATCGTCGGCAGCATTTCCAGCCTGTCGCCGACCATGGGCGTATTCGGCCTCTCGGTGCTGGTGGTGGTCATTGTCGGCGGCCTCGACAGCGTGCCCGGTGCGCTGATCGGCGGCCTGCTGGTGGGACTGGTCGAGTCCTGGACCGGCACCTACCTCGGTGGCGAATTCAAGCTGCTGGCCACCTTTTTGCTGCTGGTGCTGATCCTGATGCTGCGCCCCTATGGGCTGTTCGGCACCCACGAGATCGAGAGACTCTGATGCGCATCGGTTCCGCCAAGCAGACTTACACCGACGACGAGGCGCTGTTCGACAGCCGCACGCAAATGGCATGGATGGGCGTGCTGGCAATCGGGTTGCTGGCATTCCCCTTTGTCGCCAGCCAGTACTGGCTGTACCTGGCCTGCCTGGTCGCGATCAACGTCGCCAGTGCCACCGGCCTCAACATCCTCACCGGCTACACCGGCCAGGTCAGCCTCGGGCAGGCGGCCTTCATGGGCGTCGGCGCCTACGCCGTGGCGGTGCTGGAAAAGCAGCTCGGCACGCCGGTCCTGCTCAACCTGCTCGGCGCCGGTGGCGCAGCGATGTTGGTCGGCCTCGTGGTCGGCATTCCTTCGCTGCGCGTCAAGGGCCTGTACCTGGCCATTGCGACCATTGCCGCTTCCTTCATCCTGCATTTCGTCTTCGCCAACTGGACTCGCGTCACCGGCGGCACGGCCGGCCTCAGCCTGCCGCCGGCAACGATCCTCGGCCTCGCGCTGGACACAGAGTTCCGCCTCTACTGGCTGATCGTGCCGATCACCGTGCTGATGCTGGCCGGCGCCGCCAACCTGTTCCGCACCCGCATCGGCCGCGCCTTCATTGCGATCCGTGACCGCGACATCTCGGCCGAGGTGCTGGGCATCCCGCTGTTGCGCTACAAGCTGCTGTCGTTCGGCCTGTCATCGTTCTATGCCGGCGTCGCGGGCGGACTCTGGGCCTACTTCTTTCGCTCGGTGACACCAGAGAGCTTTCCGCTGCTGATGTCGATTTTCTTTCTCGCCACCATCATCGTCGGCGGCATGGGCAGCATCCTCGGCGGCATTCTCGGCGCCGTGTTCATGACGCTGGTGCCCGAGGTGCTGAAGCTGATGGTCGGCTGGCTGCCCAATGCGAACGAGGCCATGGTATTGCTGGCGCCGGTGCGCACCATCGTGTTCGGCGTGCTGATCGTCGGCTTTCTGATTTTCGAGCCGCACGGACTGGCGGAGATCTGGCGGCGCATCCAGCGCTTTTTTCACCTGTGGCCGTTCCGGACATAGGAATTTTCAAGGAGGAAACAAGATGAAACTATCGAAATGGCTCACCGCACTGCTGGTCACCGCGGGCATCGCGTTGGCTCCCGCCGCACAGGCACAGGAAGAGATTGTGGTTGGCGGTTCGATCCCGATGACCGGGGTATTTGCCTTTGCCGGCATCGGCATCAATGCCGGCCTGCAGGACTATTTCAAGATCGTCAATGATGCCGGCGGCATCAAGGGGCGCAAGATCAGGTATGTGTTCGAGGACACCGGCTACAAGCCCGACGTTTCGGTCGCCGCCTTCAAGAAGCTGACCGGCAGCAACAAGATCAATCTCTACTACGGTGATTCAACCGCCTTCAGCCGCACCATCAATCCGGAGCTGGACCGCCTCGGCAGCATCATGATGGCGGGCGCCTCGTTCGCCACCGAGATCAACGATCCGAAGAAGTTTCCGGCCCAGTTCATGGCCGGTCCGGACTATTCGGAACAGATCGGCATCCTGCTGCGCCACATCGCCAAGGAGACGCCGAAGGCCAAGGTCGCCATCGTCTATTCCGACAGCGAGTTCGGCCGCGATCCGGTGAACGAGTTCCGCGAAATGTCGAAGAAGCTCGGCCTCACCGTTGCCGCCGAGATCCAGACGGCGCCCGGTAGCGTGGATGTCTCCACGGAAGTGATCAAGCTGCGCCGCGCCGATCCCGACTACACGATCTTCCACGGCTACGTCCTGGCGCCGATTCCCGAGTTCGTCACGCAGATGAAGAAGTCCGGGTCGAAGAGCCATTTCATGGGCACCTTCTGGACCATGGACAGCTCGACGGTGATGAAGATGGGCGAAGCCGGCGACGGCTTCATGGGCGTGATGCCCTACCGCTACTACTACGACACCTCCGCCAAGGCGCCGATGCTCGACAAGATCCGCCAACTGCATCCCGAGTACCAGAACACGCCTTACCTGCAGGGCTTCCTCACCGCCATGCTGTTCGTCGAATCGGCCAAGCGCACGCTGGAGGCCGGCAAGCCGCTGGATGCCAAGAACCTCAAGGCGGCGCTGAACTCGATCAAGAACTTCGACACCGGCGGCCTGATCGGCGTGCCGATCACCATCAAGGGCAACTCGGTGCCGGTCGGCCGCATTTACCGCGCCGATATGAAGACGCAGAAGATGGTGCCGGCTTCCGACTGGATCGCGGTCGAATAACATGACCGTGGCGGGCGCGGTCCTCGAAATCAACAACATCGAGGTCATCTACAACAAGGCTGTGCAGGTGTTGCGTGGCCTCTCGTTGTCGGTGCCGCAGGGGCAGATCGTCGCCCTGCTCGGCAGCAACGGTGCCGGCAAGACGACCACGCTGAGGGCCGTTTCCAACCTGCTCGCGCTCGAGGATGGCGAGATGACCCAGGGCAGCGTGACCTTTGCCGGTCGCGCTACCGGGAACATGCGCCCGCACCAACTGGTGCGTGCCGGACTCTTCCACGTGATGGAAGGCCGGCACGTATTCGAGGACCTGACGGTCGAGGAGAACCTGGTCGCCGCGACCTATGCGCTGAGCGGCCGCCGTGCCGCCAGCGCCGACTTTGATCTGGTCTATGAATATTTCCCGCGCCTGTTCGAACGCCGGCGCGGCCTGGCCGGCTATCTTTCCGGTGGCGAGCAGCAAATGCTGGCCATCGGTCGCGCCCTGATTGCGCAGCCGGTGCTGATGCTGCTCGACGAGCCTTCGCTCGGACTCTCGCCGCTGCTGGTGGAGACCATCTTCGGCATCATCGCCCGCATCAACGCGGAGCAGGGCGTCTCGATGCTGCTGGTCGAACAGAACGCCTCGGTGGCGCTGGCGGTGGCGCATACCGGCTACATCATGGAGACCGGCAAGGTGGTGATCGACGGCCCGGCCGAGAAGCTGGCTGCCGATCCGGATGTACGCGAGTTTTATCTGGGCATGGGCGGCGGAGAAGCCGGGAGCTTCCGCGATGCCAAGCACTACAAGCGGCGCAAGCGGTGGCTTTCATGAACTATTCCGCGCTACCCGAACTGACGCTGCCGCAGATGCTGCGCGAACAGGCGCGCCTGCAGCCTGGCCGCATCGCCTTAAGGCAGAAGGATTTCGGCATCTGGAATCCGATCGACTGGGACACCTATTACCGCCGTTCCCGCCACTTCGGGCTCGGCTTGCGCGCACTCGGCCTCGCCTCGGGCGGCCATGTCGGTGTCATCGCGGAGAACCGCCTCGAATGGGTGCTGGCGCAGATGGGCAGCGGGCTGGTGGGCGCCGTTACGGTCGGCGTCTATTCGACCAGCCCGATGCCCGAGGTGGCCTATGTTCTGGGCCATGCAGACGTTGACATCGTGGTCTGCGAAGACCAGGAGCAGACCGACAAGGTATTGGCCGCGCTCGACCAGTTGCCGCGCCTGAAGAAGATTGTGGTCATCGAAAAGAAAGGCCTGCGCAATACGTCTGGGCGGCACAAGGATAAGGTCATCGTCTTCACCGAAGTGGAGGCGCTCGGCGTCGAGTACGAGGCGATCCACCGCGGCCTGATCGACGAGACGCTGGCCGCGCAGCGGCTCGACGACATCGCCCTGATGATCTATACGTCCGGCTCCACCGGCAAGCCGAAGGGGGCAATCATCAGCTACGCCAACATCCGCGCCGTGACGCCGGGCATCGCCGAGCGTCTCGGCCTCGATGCGGCGACCACGCATCTTTCCTACCTCCCGCTGTGCCACGTCGCCGAGCAGATGCTGACCACCTTCGTTCCGGTCTACCTGGGCTCGCAGGTCAATTTCGGTGAATCGATCCGCACCGTGCAGCAAGACCTGCGCGAAGTCGCGCCAAACATGTTCCTCGGCGTGCCGCGCATCTGGGAAAAGCTGCACGCCGCCATCAACATCAAGATGCAGGAGACCGGCGCCCTGCGGCGCCGGCTCTTCGAGCGCGCACTGGCTGCCTGCGACCCGTTCGCCGAGAAGGCGGCGAGCCAGCGCAGCGTCGGCGAACGCCTGACTTACGCGTTCTATTACTGGCTGATCCTGCGCGCCTTGCAAAACTTCATCGGCCTGCGCGAAGCGAAAGTGGCCCTCACCGGCGCCGCCTCCATCCCGCCCGCCATCATTCGTTTCTTCCGCACGCTGGGGGTGCCGCTGGTGGAGGTGTATGGCCTCACCGAGTCCACCGGCATGATCACCGGCCAGCATCGCGAACGCGTCAGGATCGGCACCGTCGGCGAGCCCATCCTCGGCGTCGAGCACCGCGTCTCGGAACAAGGCGAACTGCAAGTCCGCGGCGGCATGGTATTCGTCGGATACTACAAGAGCCCGGAGGCGACGGCGGAGTCGATCATCGATGGCTGGCTGCACACCGGCGACGTGGTCAGCGAGGAGGGCGGCCAGTTGCGCATCGTGGACCGCCTCAAGGACATCATGATCACCGCCGGCGGCAAGAACCTGACGCCGTCGGAGATCGAGAACACGATGAAGGCCAGCCCCTACATCAAGGAATGCATCGTCGTCGCCGAGGGGCGCAGGTACGTCGCCGCGCTGATCCAGATCGACTATGAGACCGTTGGGAAATGGGCCGAGGCGCGGCGCTTGCCCTTCACCCACTTCCGCTCGCTGGTCGACAACCCGCAGGTGCGCGAAGTGATCGCCGCCGCCATAGAACAGGGCAACGCCCAGTTGGCGCAGGTCTCGCATATCCGCAAGTTTCACCTGCTGACCAAGGAACTCGACCACGACGACGGCGAAGTGACGGCGACCATGAAAGTGCGCCGCTCCAGCATTTACAAGACTTACCAAACCGAAATCGAAGCGCTGTATCGCTGATGGCGCATGAAGAATTCAACGGTAGCCGGGGAGTATCCCGGCGTTTCGCAGTTGTAGTCGATCGACGATTTCGCGAATCGAGCCTGAAGCATGAATGAAGTCGCGCGATGACGAGATCGCGGCCCGTCATGGCAGGCAAGCGGCCTGTGGTAATGTGCCGCTTTCGCAAATTTAGAGCATTCCCTATGCATAACAACTGCCGTGGCAAGATATCTCCCCGGATGGTGCTTGTCGTCGCGGGACTCGCCCTCGCTGGCTGGCTCGGTCACAAGTGGTGGTGGGGCCTGTCCCACGTCACTACGGACAATGCCCAGATCGAAGCGCATATCGTTCCGGTGCTGGCCAAGGTCGGCGGCTTCCTTGCCGAGGTAAAGGTGGAGGACCACCAGGCGGTCAAGGCCGGGGACCTGCTGGCGCGGATCGACGATCGTGACTACCGCGCCAAACTGGCTCAGGCCGAGGCGGACCTCGAACTTGCCGTCGCCAATGCGGGAAAGGAAGGCCAGACGGGGCAGGCCGGCGCCCAGGTCGCCGCGGCCCGCGCCGCGGCCGCCGCGGCGCGTTCGGGTATCGAGCAGGCCATCGCAAATGCCGACAAGGCGCAGAAGGATCTGGACCGCATCCGGCCGCTGGTGGAGAAGAAGATGCTGACGCCGCAGGCCCTCGATTCCGCCGAGGCGGCGGCGCGGGCCGCCCTGGCTCAGGTAAAGGTCAGTCGCGAGAGCGCCACGTCGGCCGGTGAACAAGTCACCGCATCCGGCGCGGCGCTGCGCGCGGCCCTGGCCAAGGTCGAATCGGCCCGCGCCGTGCGCGACCTGGCGGCGATGCAATTGGCCGACACGCGCATTGCGGCCCCCGCCAACGGCATTGTCAGCAACAAGAACATGGAGCCGGGCCAGTTGGTGGCGGTCGGGCAACCCCTGTTGTCCCTGGTGCCGCTGGCCGACGTTTGGGTGGTGGCCAACATGAAGGAAACCGATGTGCGCGACATCCAGCCGGGGGCTGTGGTCGATCTCGAGGTCGACGCCTATCCCGGACATCCGGTCGAGGGCACGGTGACATCGGTGGGACCGGCCACCGGCGCCCGATTCGCCCTGCTGCCACCGGACAACGCGACCGGCAACTTCACCAAGGTGGTGCAGCGGGTGCCGGTAAGGATACGCGTCAAGCAGAGCATCGATCCGCTGCGGCCCCTGCGTCCGGGCATGAGCGTGTTCGTCACGATCTCGACCAAGTGAAGCCGCTGCTGCCCGGGCTGCGCCGCGTCCAGACCGACGCCGAGATCTACTCTGCCCGCTACCTGATTGCTTTCACGGTGACGCTGGCCTCGATGATGGAACTGGTCGATACCAGCATCGTCAATGTCGCCATACCGCACATGATGGGTTCCCTCGGCGCCACCCTGGACGAGGTCGCCTGGGTGTCCACCGGCTACGTGGTGGCCAATGTCATCGTCCTGCCGATCTCCGGCTGGCTGTCCAACTGGTTCGGCCGGCGCAACTATATCGCGCTGTCGATCCTGCTGTTTACCATTGCGTCCTTCCTCTGCGGCAACGCGACCAGTCTGGAGGGCTTGGTGCTGTGGCGGATCGTCCAGGGACTCGGCGGCGGCGGCCTCATCTCCACCGCGCAAGCGACGCTTTACGAAGTGTTTCCGCGCAAGGATGCGGGTACCGCGATGGCGATCTTCGGCCTCGGCATCATGGTGGGTCCGATGCTCGGGCCGACCCTTGGCGGCTGGATCACCGATACGCTGTCCTGGCCCTGGATTTTCTACATCAACCTGCCATTGGGTATTCTGGCCTTGCTGCTGGCTCTGATGCTGGTTCCTGATTCGAAGTATGGCGAGCGCGCCGAAAAGGTCGATGCATTGGGGCTGCTGCTGCTGGCGATGGGTATCGGTTGCCTGCAGACGATGCTGGAGCGAGGGGAGAAACTCGACTGGTTCGCCTCGCGCGAGATCGTGGCGTATGCGGTGGTCAGTACCACATCGCTGATCCTGTTCGTCTGGCAGGAACTCCGCCACGATCATCCAGTAGTCGAACTGCGCATTCTCCACGACGGCCAGTTTGCCGCCTCGCTGGTGTTCGGGTTTCTGGTCGGCGGCGCGCTCTACAGCACGGTGTTCGTGTTCCCGGTGTATGTGCAAACCCTGCTCGGCTTTACCGCATGGGAAACCGGCATGGTGATCCTCCCCGGGGCACTGGCGTCAGGCGCCACCATGGCCGTAATGGGACGCATGACCGCCAAGACAGGCCTCGACCTGCGGCTGTTCGTGGTGATCGGTGCCTGTATCTTTGGCTATTCGATGTGGCGCCATTCGATGTTTACCGTCGAATCGGGCTGGGATGACTTCCTCTGGCCGATGATCTTTCGCGGCGTCGGATTGGGCATGGTGTTCATTCCCCTCAACAACCTGGCGCTGGGCAACCTGGCACCGCAGGAAGTGACGGGTGGCAGCGGGCTCTACAACCTTACGCGCCAGCTCGGCGGCAGCGTCGGCATTGCGAGTTCGGCCACGCTGTTTCAGCAGTTCCAGCAGGTCAACCGGGCGGACCTGCTGGTCCATGTCAACCAGTTCTCCGACGCCACCCTGATGCGCTTGGCCAAGCTCAAGGCCCTGGTGATCAGCCATGGCGCGCCCGAAGCGCTGGCACAGGCCAAGGCGCTGCGCCTGCTCGACGGCATGGTCATGAAGCAGGCCACCATGCTGGCTTTCGAGCGGCTGTTCCTGCTGTTCGGCGTGGCCCTGCTGTCCGCCCTGCCGCTCCTCTTGCTGATGAAGCGTGGCCATTTCTCGCGGCGCGACGACGAGGCGGTGCCGCACTAGCCAAAGCCGAAGGTCAGGTGTGGAAACTCGCCATGGTTGAGGGCCACAATGGCACAATGTTCCCTTTGCGGAGACCTGACCATGACCATATCAATGTACCAAGCCAGCGTTCCACGCTTCGCCAACATGCTGCGTAACCTGGACGCAATCCTCGGCAAGGCGCAGGCTCATGCGGTGGCGAAGAAGATCGATCCCGCCGTGCTGCTGGCGGCGCGGCTGTTTCCCGACATGCTTCCGCTGGTGAAACAGGTTCAGATTGCAACCGACCACGCCAAAGGTGCCGTTGCGCGACTGGCTGGCGTGGAGGTTCCCAAGTTCGATGATACGGAGCAAAGCTTCGAGCAACTCCAGGCGCGCCTCGCCAGGACGCTCGCGTTCGTGAATTCCTTTTCCGCCGGACAGATCGATGGCTCCGAGGAGCGGGAGATATCTCTCAAGGTGGGCGGACATGACATGACGTTCAAGGGCATGCCCTACCTGCTCGGTTTCGCCATCCCGAATTTCTATTTTCATCTGGTGACTGCCTACAACATCCTGCGTCACAATGGCTTGGAGATTGGCAAGCGCGACTACATCGGCAATCCGTAGGTCTGCGGCCATCCGGCGCAGATCAAACAAGAAGGAGGATGTGCAATGAATCGCCTATTTGTTCTCGCGGCAGCATGTTTCGCCTTGCCCGCGATCGCGGCGCTAAAAGTCGGCGACGCGGCTCCGATGTTTGCGGCGGAAGCGTCGCTCGGGGGTTCGGTCTATCGCTACAAGCTACAGGACGCGCTCAGGAAAGGACCTGTCGTCCTCTATTTCTACCCGGCGGCCTTCACCAAGGGCTGCACCATCGAGGCCCACGAATTTGCAGTGGCAACAGGCAAATACGCAGCACTCGGCGCATCGGTGATCGGTGTGTCGCACGATTCCATCGATACCCTGAAACGATTTTCTGTCAGCGAGTGCGGCAGCAAGTTTCCGGTTGCGGCTGATCCCGACCATAGCATCACGAAGTCCTACGACTCGATAATGCCGGATAGACCGCAATACGCGAATCGGACGTCCTACGTGATTGCTCCGGACGGCACCATCATTTACGAATACACCAACCTGGATCCTGGCAAACACGTGGAGAACACACTTGCCGCCTTGCGTAAATGGGCTGCCGACGGCGGGGCAAGTCGCAGCCGCTGAGGATTACCAGTACAGGCCGCTTCGTTCGCAGGGCAACGTACCTCATCACCCCGCCTGTATGAGCCGCGCATCGGCGAGCGCAAGGCGGTCCACCAGCGAGTGCATCAGCGCCAGGGAAAAATGGTAGCGGCATTTCAGGCTGACCTTGTCGACGGTTTCCTTCTCGAACTCCGCGAGCAATACGTCGTCCATCGACTCCACGGTCGCCTGTCGGGCGATTTCGCCCTCTTTGACATAGGACATCTCGCCGACGCATTCGCCGGCTTCGAGCAGGTTCAGCAGTCGGCCTTGCTTGGTGACCTTGACCCTTCCGCTGCCGAGGAAGAACAAACTCCTGCCGGTCTCTCCCTCGCGCACCAGCACCGTGCGCGTCGGCACCCGCGACCACTTTCCGGCATGGACCAATTCCCACAACTCGGCGTCGTCCAGCTGGCCAAGCAGGCGTACCTTCTTGAGGACGAGGAATTTCTCGCTGTCCGGAATTGCGCTCTCATAGACGCTAAGACGCCCGATCTTGGCGATGTCCAGCGCGAGGTCGGCCCAGGACGGGGGACGTTGCTCGGTAGCCTTCGCCATCATCTGCATGATGATCCGGTCGATATCCTTGCTGAGCCCGGGACGACGCGAACTCGGTAGCGCCGGCACCTCGTCGAGAATCTTCGCGAGCAGTTCGTCAAGGCTAGCCGCGGCATAGGGCCGCTGCCCCGTGAACAACTGGTAAAGCACCACTCCAAGCGAGAACATGTCGCTGTGCAGGCCGAGCGGCTCGCCCCTCACCTGTTCGGGCGACATGTACATGGGCGAGCCAATCGCCGCGATCTGTGTTTCCGGAGCACGGCACAGGTACGCTGCGCCGAAATCCGCCACCTTTATGTTGGTGCCGCTCACGACCAGGATGTTCGCAGGCTTGATGTCCCGGTGCACGATTCCCTGGCGAAACGCGTAATCGAGCGCGCCACAGCACTTGAATGCAATCTGGATGGCGTCGTCGGGCGAGAGAAGTCTGGCCGGCGTGGTGTATTGCGACAGGTCGCCTCCGGGAACGTACTCGATGGCAATGTAGCCTGAGTCTTCGGTGACCGATGCTTCGAGGATCGACGCAATATGCGGATGATGGAGCTTGCCGGCGAGCGACGCCTCGTTCATGAATTGCACGGTATTGGTCCGGTCGAAACCCGGATTCTTCACGATCTCCGGATCCAGCACCTTGAGTGCAACATCTCTTCCCGAGAAGGTATCGAGGGCGAGATACACCGTGCCTGATGCGCCTTTGCCGAGAACCCGCCTGAGTTCAAATTTGCCTATTCGTTCCATGAACCGGTTATCCCCTGATCGCGCCGTCTG
>JANXRC010000024.1 GCA_025353195.1 Rhodocyclaceae bacterium | reverse complement strand
GTTCTACTTTCGCACCACCGACGTCACGGGCAGCATCGAGTTGCCGGCCGGGACGGAAATGGTGATGCCGGGCGACAACATTGCGATGACGGTGAAGCTGATTGCCCCGATCGCGATGGAAGAGGGACTGCGTTTCGCCATTCGTGAAGGCGGTCGTACCGTCGGCGCCGGTGTCGTTGCCAAGGTCATCGAATAACACAGCGCAGCTTTAGCAAGTGGGCGGCGCTTCGGCAACGAGGTGTCGCCCTGCAGTCTCTGCTGCAGGGGTGTAGCTCAATTGGCAGAGCGGCGGTCTCCAAAACCGCAGGTTGGGGGTTCGATTCCCTCCGCCCCTGCCACTGAAATGAAGCATTTGCGCGTTAACTGAATATTTATGGCCGATAAACTCAAGTTCATGCTGGCGCTGCTGCTGTTGGCAGCTGGTGTGACTGGTTTCTACCTCCTCGGTGAGCAGCCGATGATCCTGCGCGTGCTGTCCGTGCTCGCGGGTTTGGGTGCAGGCATTGCCGTGGCGTGGTTCACCGCGCCGGGGCGGCGCTTTTTCGAGTTCGCCCAGGAAGCGGTGGTGGAGACGAAAAAGGTTGTCTGGCCGTCACGCAAGGAGACCATGCAAACCACCGGCATCGTGTTTGCTTTCGTACTGGCAATGGCAATTGTGCTGTGGACGACTGACAAGGGCCTCGAATGGGTGCTCTACGACCTGATTCTGGGCTGGAAAAAATCATGACTAAACGCTGGTATGTCGTTCACGCCTATTCCGGTTTCGAAAAGTCGGTACAGCGCGCCCTGATCGAGCGCATTACTCGCGCCGCGATGCAGGACAAGTTTGGCCAGGTGCTGGTGCCGGTCGAAGAAGTCATTGAAATGAAAAACGGTCAGAAGAGCATATCCGAAAGAAAGTTCTTTCCCGGCTATGTGCTGGTCGAGATGGATATGGACGATGAGTCCTGGCACCTCGTCAAGAGCACACCGAAGGTCACCGGTTTTGTCGGCGGTACGTCGACCAAGCCGACTCCGATTTCCGAAAAGGAAGTCGCGAAGATCATGCAGCAGGTTCAGGAAGGTGTCGAGAAGCCTCGCCCCAAGGTGTTGTTCGAGGTGGGCGAACTGGTTCGCATCAAGGAAGGCCCGTTTACCGACTTCAACGGCAATGTCGAGGAAGTCAATTACGAAAAGAGCCGCTTGCGCGTCTCCGTGACCATTTTTGGCCGCGCCACGCCAGTCGAATTGGAGTTTGCTCAGGTCGAGAAGGCATAGTTTTTTACCGGCGCCGCGGCGGTTTCCGCGGCAAGAGGAGCGCCAGTAGGTGGATGAAAAATTCGCCGACCGCGCGTTAGGACTCACGTAGATAGGAGCCATCATGGCAAAGAAGATCATCGGTTACATCAAGCTGCAGGTGCCGGCGGGCAAGGCCAACCCCTCGCCTCCTATTGGGCCTGCGCTAGGCCAGCGTGGCCTCAACATCATGGAATTCTGCAAGGCGTTCAACGCCCAGACGCAAGGTCTTGAGCCCGGTCTGCCAATTCCGGTGGTAATTACCGCATTCGCAGACAAGAGCTTCACCTTCATCATGAAGACGCCACCGGCGACCATTCTGATCAAGAAGGCGGCCGGTATTCAAAAGGGTTCGCCGACGCCGCATACCGACAAGGTAGGCAAGATTACCAAGGCGCAGGCCGAGGAGATCGCCAAGGCAAAGATGAAAGATTTGACGGCGGCCGATCTTGAGGCAGCTGTGCGCACCATCGCGGGTTCCGCCCGCAGCATGGGCATTGTCGTGGAGGGCCTGTAATCATGGCGAAATCATCCAAGCGGGCCCAAGCGGTACTGGCCAAGGTTGACCGCAACAAAGCCTATCCCATCAGCGATGCGCTGAGTCTGGTGAAGGAATGCGCGACTGCCAAGTTTGACGAGTCGATTGACGTCGCCGTCAATCTGGGCATCGATGCCAAGAAGTCGGATCAGTTGGTACGTGGCTCGGTTGTGTTGCCTTCCGGCACCGGCAAGACAGTTCGTGTCGCCGTATTTGCCCAGGGTGACAAGGCCGAAGCGGCCCGTGCTGCCGGGGCCGATATCGTTGGATTCGAGGATCTTGCCGCCGAGGTCAAGGCCGGCAACATGAACTTCGATATCGTGATCGCGACGCCGGACGCCATGAAGGTAGTCGGCGCCCTCGGCCAGATTCTGGGGCCGCGCGGTCTGATGCCGAATCCGAAAGTCGGCACGGTGACGATGGATGTCACCACCGCAGTGAAAAATGCCAAGGCCGGTCAGGTGCAGTACCGCACCGACAAGGCCGGCATCATTCATTGCACCATTGGCCGCGCGTCGTTCAGCGTTGACGCCCTTAAGGTGAACCTTTCGGCGCTGATCGAGGCCTTGCAGAAGGCCAAGCCCGCGGCGTCCAAGGGGCATTATCTGAAGAAAGTGTCGTTGTCCAGCACCATGGGCGCCGGCATTCGCGTCGATCAGGCCAGCCTGGCGGCGCAACCATAGAAGAACTTTGGGCTGTTGCGCCGCTCGCGCAGTTTGGCGAATGGCGCGGCAGGTTATCAAAGACCGCAGGTGTCCGTGAGGACTTAAATATTGGCGACGGAACATTGTCGCAATTGCCGGCGTAGATGGCGTTACCCGATGACGGAATTTCGATTCCTGAATGAAGGTCGCCGTATCGTCAGTGCCGACTTTTCGGCACGGCTGTTTGACTAGGAGTTGACCGTGAGTCTCAATCTTGATGACAAGAAGACGGTAGTTGCCGAGGTATCCGCAGAAGTCGCGAATGCTCAGTCGATCATCGTCGCAGAGTACCGTGGTCTCGGAGTGGTTGATCTCACCGCGCTACGTGCCAACGCACGCAAGTCCGGTGTTTACCTGCGTGTGGTTAAGAATACCCTGGTTCGTCGTGCCATTGCCGGCACTCCGTTCGAAGGTCTGTCTGCGCAGCTGGTTGGTCCCCTGATCTATGGAATTTCCAAGGATCCGGTGGCCGCTGCCAAGCTGCTCAACGACTTTGCCAAGGGTAACGAAAAGCTCACCATCAAAGTCGGCGCAATGCCCAACTACGTCATGGACGTGGCCCGGGTCAAGGCGCTGGCAACGATGCCGAGCCGCGAGGAACTGTTGTCCAAGCTCCTCGGCACCATGCAGGCCCCGATCACCCAGTTGGTCCGTACGCTCAACGAAGTCCCGACGAAGTTCGTCAGGGGCCTCGCCGCTGTGCGCGACGCCAAAGAGACCGCGTAATCGTTTTTCATTGATTCAAACATTCATTCAGGAGTCGTAATCATGGCTGTAAGCAAAGCTGAAATACTCGATGCCATCGCTGGCATGACCGTTCTCGATCTGTCCGAGCTGATCAAGGAGATGGAAGTCAAGTTTGGCGTTTCCGCCGCAGCAGCGGCTGTTGCCGCCGCTGCACCAGCCGCTGCTGCGGCTGCCGTGGAAGAACAGACCGAATTCACCGTGATGTTGCTGGCTGCGGGCGAAAAGAAGGTTGAAGCCATCAAGGTCGTTCGGGCTGCCACGGGCCTCGGCCTCAAGGAAGCCAAGGATCTAGTTGATGGCGCACCGAAGGCTGTCAAGGAAGGCATCACCAAGGCCGACGCAGAAGCCCTCAAGAAGCAGCTTGAGGATGTCGGCGCCAAGGTCGAGGTCAAGTAATCGCGAGTCGATCGCGGGTTGGCGGCGCTGCCGCCAACCCGTTTTCGTGCTTCTAGAAACGGATTTGAGTTGTACCTGTTGAGCCTTACCCCTTTGTCTTTGTATTTGATGCGGGGGTTACACGAGAGTGCTGAACCATTTTGCCTCAGCCCTGTCCTTTGACCTTCGACGTCTGAATCCTGAACGGAGCCACCATGGCGTATTCCTACACCGAAAAAAAGCGCATTCGCAAGAGCTTTGCCAAGCGGGCCAACGTCCTCGACGTGCCCTTTCTGCTGGCGACGCAGATCGAGTCTTACACGCGCTTCCTGCAGGCCGACGTGCCGCCGTCGCAGCGCCGCAATGAAGGCCTCCAGGCGGCGTTTACTTCGATATTCCCGATTGTTGCGCATTCGGGGAATGCCCGCCTCCACTTTGTCGAGTTCATGCTTGGTGAGCCGACCTTCGACGTCAAGGAGTGCCAGCAGCGTGGCCTGACCTTCGCCAGCCCGCTGCGCGCCAAGGTCCGCCTCGAACTGCTTGACCGCGACACCAAGGCAGTGAAGGAAGTCAAGGAAGACCAGCCGCTGTACATGGGTGAAATTCCCCTGATGACGACTACAGGCTCCTTTGTCATCAACGGTACGGAGCGGGTCATCGTCTCCCAGCTGCATCGTTCGCCGGGCGTTTTCTTCGAGCACGACAAGGGCAAGACCCACAGCTCCGGAAAACTGCTATTCTCGGCGCGCATCATTCCCTATCGCGGCTCCTGGCTGGACTTCGAGTTCGACCCGAAGGACATCCTGTACTTTCGCATCGATCGCCGTCGCAAGATGCCGGTGACGATTCTGCTGAAGTCGATCGGCCTGACGCACGAGCAGATCCTCGCCACCTTCTTCGAGTCCGACACTTTCCATTTTGCCAAGAAGGGCATTCTCTTCGAGGTGGTTCCCGAGCGCCTGCGTGGCGAAGTGGCGAAGTTCGACATTCTCGACAAGGCCGGACAGGTCATCGTGGCAAAAGACAAGAGGATCACTGTCAAGCATATCCGTGAAATGGCCGAGGCCGGTATCAAGAAAATCATCGTTCCCGATGAGTTCATGATCGGGCGCATCATCGCCCGCAACATCGTTAATGCGGAAACCGGCGAAGTACTGGCCAACGCCAACGATGAGATTACCGAAGACCTGCTGGCCAAGCTGGCGGCTGGCGGCATCGAGCAGATTCAGACGCTTTACGTCAACGACTTGGATCGCGGCGCCTACATCTCATCGACGCTCCGTATTGACGAGAGCGCGGATCAGTGGGCCTCGCGCGTGGCCATCTACAGGATGATGCGCCCCGGCGAACCGCCGACGGAAGATGCTGTGGAGAATCTGTTCCACGGTTTGTTCTACTCGGAAGAGCGCTACGACCTCTCCGCCGTTGGTCGCATGAAATTCAATCGTCGCGTCGGTCGCGATAAAATTGAGGGCGCCGGTACCTTGTCGAATGAAGATATCGTCGACGTGGTCCGGATCCTTGTCGAACTGCGCAACGGTCGCGGCGAAGTGGATGACATCGATCACCTCGGCAATCGTCGCGTGCGTTCGGTCGGCGAACTTGCCGAGAATCAGTTCCGTGCCGGCCTGGTGCGTGTCGAACGCGCCGTCAAGGAGCGTCTGAACCAGGCTGAAAGCGACAACCTGATGCCGCACGACTTGATCAACGCGAAGCCCATCTCGGCGGCGATCAAGGAATTTTTCGGCTCCAGCCAGCTGTCGCAGTTCATGGACCAGACCAATCCGTTGTCGGAAATCACGCACAAGCGGCGTGTCTCGGCCCTCGGCCCGGGCGGCTTGACCCGTGAGCGTGCCGGTTTCGAGGTGCGCGACGTGCACCCGACCCATTACGGCCGTGTTTGCCCGATCGAGACGCCGGAAGGCCCGAACATCGGCCTGATCAATTCGCTGGCGCTGTATGCGCGCACCAACGAGTATGGTTTCATGGAAACACCTTATCGCAAGGTGGGAAACAGTCACGTCACGGACGAGATCGAGTATCTCTCCGCGATCGAGGAGGGCAAGTACGTCATCGCCCAGGCCAACGCGCAACTGGACAAGAAGGGCAAGCTCAGCGACGCTCTGGTGTCCTGCCGCTTCAAGGGCGAATTCGAATTGAAGGAGCCACCCGAGGTTCAGTATATGGACGTAGCGCCGAGCCAGATCGTTTCTGTCGCGGCTTCGCTGATCCCCTTCCTCGAGCACGACGACGCTAACCGCGCACTGATGGGCGCCAACATGCAGCGTCAGGCGGTTCCCTGTCTGCGCCCGGAAAAGGCACTCGTCGGCACCGGGATCGAACGGACCGTGGCTGTCGACTCAGGCACGGCGGTGCAGGCGCTGCGTGGCGGCGTGGTGGACTATGTCGACGCCAACCGCATCGTGGTGCGCGTCAATGATGCGGAAACCGTGGCAGGCGAAGTCGGTGTCGACATCTACAACCTGATCAAGTACACCCGTTCGAATCAGAACACCAACATCAACCAGCGACCCATCGTCAAGGTCGGCGACCTGATTGCCAAGGGCGATGTAGTGGCCGACGGCGCTTCAACCGATCTGGGCGAACTGGCGCTGGGCCAGAACATGCTGGTGGCGTTCATGCCGTGGAACGGCTACAACTTCGAGGATTCGATCCTGATCTCGGAGCGCGTTGTGGCTGATGATCGCTTCACCTCGATCCATATCGAGGAATTGACGGTCGTCGCCCGCGATACCAAGCTGGGAGCCGAGGAAATTTCGCGCGATATCGCCACTCTCGGCGAATCGCAGCTCGGCCGTCTCGACGAGTCGGGCATTGTCTACATCGGCGCTGAGGTTGAGGCCGGCGACGTGCTGGTCGGCAAGGTAACGCCGAAGGGCGAAACTCAGCTCACGCCGGAAGAGAAGCTGCTGCGCGCAATCTTCGGTGAGAAGGCTTCCGATGTGAAGGACACCTCGTTGCGCGTACCGTCCGGGATGATCGGCACGGTGATTGATGTTCAGGTGTTTACCCGCGAAGGTATCGAGCGTGACAAGCGTGCGCAGTCGATCATCGACGACATGCTCAAAGGATACAAGCAGGACCTGGCCGACCAGATGCGCATCGTCGAACGGGACACCTTCGCTCGTATCGAGAAGCTGCTGACCAACAAGACCGCCAGCAAGGGGCCGAAGAAGCTGGTCAAGGGCACGAAAATCACCAAGGCCTATCTCGAATCGGTAGAGCATTACCACTGGTTTGACATCTCGCTTGTCGACGAAGATGCTCAGCAGCAGCTCGAAGATCTGCGCGACAGTGTGGAGCAGACCCGCAAGGACTTCGACGTTGCCTTCGAGGCCAAAAGGAAGAAGCTGACCCAGGGCGACGAACTGCCGCCGGGCGTGCAAAAGATGGTGAAAGTCTACCTTGCCGTCAAGCGTCGCTTGCAGCCTGGTGACAAGATGGCCGGTCGGCACGGTAACAAGGGCGTGGTCTCCAAGATTGTCCCGGTTGAGGACATGCCGCATATGGCGGACGGCACGCCGATGGATATCGTGCTGAACCCCTTGGGCGTTCCCTCGCGGATGAACATCGGCCAGATTCTGGAAACCCACCTCGGCTGGGCAGCCAAAGGCCTTGGTCTGAAGATCGGCGAGATGTTGCGCAAGCAGGCGGCGGCGACGGAAATTCGCAAGCTGCTGAACAAGCTCTACAACGCTTCAGGGCGCAGCGAGGACATTGATAGCCTTACGGAAAAGGAAGTCTTTGAACTTGCCGGAAATCTTCAAGGCGGAGTGCCTTTCGCGACGCCAGTGTTCGACGGTGCCAACGAGGCTGAAATCAAGGCCATGCTGGACCTCGCCGGCCTGCCCAGTAACGGGCAGGTAGACCTGTACGACGGTCGCACCGGGGACTCATTCGAGCGCCAAGTCACTGTCGGCTACATGCACGTACTGAAGCTGCATCACCTGGTGGATGACAAGATGCACGCCCGCTCCACCGGCCCCTATAGCCTCGTTACGCAACAGCCATTGGGCGGCAAGGCGCAGTTCGGCGGCCAGCGCTTCGGCGAAATGGAAGTGTGGGCACTGGAGGCCTACGGTGCCGCGTATGTGTTGCAGGAAATGCTTACCGTCAAGTCCGACGACGTCAACGGTCGTACGAAGGTGTACGAAAACATCGTCAAGGGCGAGCACAAGATCGATGCCGGCATGCCGGAATCCTTCAACGTGCTGGTCAAGGAAATTCGCTCGCTGGCGATCGACATCGATCTCGAGCGTTACTGACCCGATAGCTGCCCACTGGAGATAATCATATGAAGAGCCTGTTTGCAGACCTTTTCAAGCAAAACCTGGCGGCCGAAGAAGAATTCGACGCAATTACCATCGGCCT
>JANXRC010000276.1 GCA_025353195.1 Rhodocyclaceae bacterium | reverse complement strand
CAGTTCGCGGGCCGAATGCACGCCCAGGACTTTTTGCAGCACGGCGCGTGCGGGGCCGTTCTTGGTGGCGGCATTCACGAAATGCACCACCACGGGAATCGAGGACAGGGTGCCGACCAGTTCGGTCGAGGTCAGCAGCTTGTCGCGGAATTTCATTTTCCCCGTCTTGTACTGGATCGCCTTGGCGCGCAGCATGGTGTGCGGGAAATCGAGGTTCCACGGGTGCGGCGGCACGTAGGGGCACTTCGTCATGTAGCAGACGTCGCACAGATAGCACTGGTCAACGACCTTCCAGAATTTTTCCTTCGGTACGCCGGCGGTCTCAAGATCGCCCGCCTCGTCGATCAGGTCGAACAGCGTCGGAAAGGCATTGCACAGCGACACGCAGCGGCGGCAACCATGGCAAATGTCGAAAACGCGCTCAAGCTCTTTCTCGCACAAGGCCTCATCGTAGAAGTCGGGATTCTTCCAGTCGATCGGGTGTCGGGTCGGGGCCTGGAGATTGCCTTCGCGCATTACTTATTCCTTGATGCGGTTGAGAGTCGGCGCTGGCGACACGGCGATGACCAGGCATCGCCGCGCGTCAGGCAGCTATCAGCCGTTAAGGCTGTCCAGGGTTCTCTGGAACTTGTTGGCGTGCGAGCGCTCGGCCTTGGCCAACGTCTCGAACCAGTCGGCGATTTCGTCGAAGCCTTCATCGCGCGCGGCTTTCGCCATGCCCGGATACATGTCGGTGTACTCGTGCGTCTCGCCGGCAATCGCCGTCTTGAGGTTGGCCGAGGTTTCGCCGAAGGGCAGGCCGGTGGCCGGATCGCCACAGGTTTCGAGGTACTCGAGGTGGCCGTGGGCGTGACCGGTCTCGCCTTCAGCTGTAGAGCGGAACACGGCGGAGACGTCGTTGTAGCCTTCGATGTCGGCCTTGTTCGCAAAATACAGGTAACGGCGATTGGCTTGTGATTCGCCGGCAAATGCGGCTTTCAGGTTGCCTTCTGTTTTGGATCCCTTGAGTTGCATGGTGGTACTCCTCTGCATGGGGTTGGGGGTGCCGAGTCATCGCGCGGCTCCAAGTCGCTGAGCCTGAAGGCTCGCGGACCTGATCAGACTCTAGCCGGTTGAAGCAACAAGTTCTAATTGTATTTTTTTACCGCGGCGATAGAGGCTGGCTATCAGCGCGTCGCGTGGGTGCCGGGCAGACGGCAGTCGAGCAGCGCCTGGCGCATCACATCGATGGCCTTGTGGCGCGGGAAGCTGGAGCGCCAGGCCAGACCGATGCGCCGCGTCGGCGTTGGCTCGACGAAGCGCTTTACCCTCAGCAGGGGATCGTCGGCAGGAATGCCGTCGACGCTGCTGGCGGGCATCACGGTCACGCCGACGCCGGATGAAACCATGTGACGGATGGTTTCCAGCGAGCTGCCTTCGAGCACCTGCGGC
Source organism: Rhodocyclaceae bacterium (assembly GCA_025353195.1). Lineage (GTDB taxonomy): Bacteria > Pseudomonadota > Gammaproteobacteria > Burkholderiales > Rhodocyclaceae > Sulfuritalea. The sequence continues at coordinate 24,621 of JANXRC010000276.1, read as the reverse complement.
GATTCGCCACGACTGGCACGGGCGCACAGATCGAGCACCTGATCGCGGAAACAGTTGCCGACGCCCAGCATCAGCAGCGGCTCGTCGAACAATTGTTGCGGCCGCAGCGACTTGAGCTTGGCCCAGGGGTGACCGACCGGAACCAGTGTGCGAAAGTCTTCCTCATAGACCGGCTGGGCGACGATGCCCGGTTCCTCGATCGGCAGTGCCAGCACCAGCACATCGAGTTCACAGGACTTGAGCCTTTCCAGCAGGTCTTCGGTGTAACCCTCGGCAATGAACAGGGGCATTTGCGGCGCGCGCGCCTTGACCCGCGGCACCAGTGCCGGTAACAGCCAGGGGCCGACAGTGTAGATCACGCCGAGACGCAAGGGCCCAACCAGCGGATCCTTGCCGGCCGCAGCGACCTCGGCCACGCGAGCGGCTTCGGCCAGCGCCCGCTCGGCCTGGGCCACCACCTGCGCGCCTATCGGAGTAGTACGGACATCACCCGAACTACGCTCGAACAGCGCGATGCCGAGTTCGTCCTCGAGCTTCTTGACCGCCACCGACAGCGTCGGCTGCGACACATTGCACTTATCCGCCGCCCGCCCGAAGTGGCGCTCCCGGGCCAGGGCGACGATGTAACGGAGTTCGGTCAGAGTCATGACGGATAATTGAAGTCGGGTACTGGTCCGCGTTGGTGGCGTGCCGGATCGCGTCTGCATCGCGGATCGTCGCCAACTGGCGCGAGACTATCACGACCGTGCGGTCGGCGCCGGGGACATGGCGAAAGCCGCTGTTCCGGACCAGGTGCAGCGCCCCGCTATTGCCAGCCTGAATCATGCCGTGCATCTCCCGGTGGCCAGCGGCCGCGGCGATTTCCAGCAGGGTGTGCAGCAGCCGGCTGCCAATGCCAAGAACCCGAAACTGCGGCAGAACCATCAGGGCGAATTCCGCCGCGCCATGCTCCGCAACGTATTCGCCGTGTCCCAGCACCTCGCCGTCTTGACCGGTCGCCAGCACGGCGACGCGATCGGATTGGTCGATCGCGTCGATGCGTTTCAGGAGCGCCAGGTTCGGTGCTTCGCCATGAGCGAAGTGGCGCTCATAGAGGCCTTCGCGATCCATCGCGGCAAGAAAGCGACTGACTCGGCTACGGTCGTTCGGGCTGGCGGCGCGCAGCTGAAACTGCGACGGGTCGACGGCCCATGGCTGGCGCGCGCTCATGGCCGGTCTTCCGCGACAAAGTCCGCTGCCGCCTGGATCACCGTGGAATCATCGAGCACGCGGCGATGGCCGAGTCCGCTGGTTTCCAGCAGCCGCGCCCGCGGCCAGGTGCGCAGATGACGGAGGCCGTCACCGAAGGGCACTTCCCGGTCCTGACGATCATGGATCACCAACATCGGCTGATCGCCGCCAGCGCGCTCCGCCTCGAACTCGCTCCAGTTCAGACCGAAGCGGTACTCGATGCGACGTTGCATTGCCGCGCGCAATCGCTCCGGCCAGTGCAGGGCGCCGGCTATGCGGCGCGAGGAGTCGGCCAGGCTCGCGGGCGGTGCGATCAGCACCGCGCGCTTCACGCCGGGACGCCGCACCATGGCCATCGCTGCGACCGCGCCGCCCAGCGAATGGCCGACGATCGCATGTACCGGACCGAGATGGTCGAGCATCGCGTTGAGGCCCTGCAGAAAGTGCGGCAGCGAAGACTGGGCGCCGCCGGTCATGCCGTGCCCCGGTGCGTCGTAGGCCACGACCCAAAAGCCACGCTCCAGCATAGGTTCGATGAAGCCGCGCAGCTGGGTCCCGCGCCCGCCCCAGCCATGTACCAGCACCACCGCGGGGTCTGCCGCGCGGCCCCAGCGCCAGCCGATCAGGCGGCCGGAAATCAGCGGCACCGGCAGCAGGCTGGCTTCTTCCAGCACCGCCAGTTCGGCATCGGAAAACGGCTGGCGCGGCGGCGTCAGCATCACCCGGATCGCGCGCTCGACGGCGTGACGCGGCGCGACTTGCCATAGCACGCGGAAGATCGCGCGCTGCCAGGTCAATTTGGTCGAGAACTTAACCGAACGAACGCTCGTGCTATTTATTGGCCAAAAAAAAGCAGGCTTTAGATTCAGTTCCATGATTACTCCTTGGGGAGAGGTGCAGCGTTATCGCGGACCAGTCGATCGAATGCGACCAGCGCCCGACGGTCCGCCTCCGGGTCGTTGAAGAGGCGGCGGCGCTGCTGTGTCGCCTGGTAGATCCCGTTCAATTCAAAGACGAACTGCTCGATGTCGGTGTCGGCGCGCAATTCACCGGTCGCCACGGCTTTGGCCACGGTCGCGGCCAAAGTGCGATTCAGTGCCAGCAAGGCGTTCCTGACCTCGTCGCGCAGGGGGCCGGGCTGGTCGTCGAACTCAGCGGCAGCGGCGTTGATCACGCAGCCTCCCGGCAGATTGCAGGTCTTGGTCCAGTCCAGCCAATTGGCCACGACGGCGCGTAACCGGCCCAGCCCGCGCGGCAGGCGCAAGGCGGGCCGGACGACCACTTCGGCGAAGCGTTGCTGCGACTCGCGCAACACCGCGAGCTGCAATTCTTCCTTGGAGCCGAAATGGGCGAACAAGCCGCTCTTCGACATGTGCGTGCGGTCGGCCAGCACGCCGATGCTCAAGCCGCCGACACCGATGCAACTCGCCAGCGAGAATGCCTCGTCGAGGATTGCCTGCCGTGTCTGTTCGCCCTTGCCCATGACCGCTTTATAGAACGATCGTTCGTTTGTGTCAACCCCCCTTACGCAAACTGGCAAAAAGCTTGCGGGGTGAGCAAACGCTCGACGACGCCGCAGCCGGGAGTTCCGGCTTGCGGCTTATCCGCGCGACAAGTGCGCGATCCGGATCAACCCGGAATGTTGATGCGCGGCTTGCGGTGTTCCTCTTCCAGATAGCCGAGGCGGTCGGCGTAGGGAATCTCGCCTTCGAAGCCGCACAGCTGCAGGTTGCGGATCCATTCATCGGCGTAGTAATCAATGACGCGCTGGATATGCTTGCGGTCGCCGGCGCCGCCGCCGAGCAGGTGCTTGAAGCGCGCCTGCAGCTTGAGAAAGGTGTCGCCGGGATTGCGCGGCGTCGGGTACATCTCGAGATAGGGGACGCCATGCTCGAAGGTCACCGGCGGGAACAGGCCGCCTTCTTCCGAGAGATAGGAAAGGTCGTAGGTCATGCTGTCGGCGGTGAACTTCCAGCCCGTGGTGCACGGCTGCAGGAAGTGCAGGAAGGCGCCGTCGACGCCGTCTTCGAGGGCACGCGAAACCACGCGGGTGATGTGCTCCTGACGGTGCAGGTTCATCCGTGCAGCAATCGAAACGCCATGGTCGGCCATGATCTCGACGATGTGCTTCTTGCGCAACTCGTTGCCCATCGGCTTGTCGATGCCCATCGGATTGGTGGTGGTGTGGCCGCCTGGCGCCGACGCCGCCGAATACTGGTTGCCGGTGTTCTGGTACCCCTCGTTGTCGTAGCAGACATACAGCGCGCGCTGCTTGAGTTCCTCGTCGAACTTGTCCTGCGAGAGCTTCTGCAGACGCGAGAAGAGGCCTGAAAGATTGCCGAAGCCGATGTCGAAGGTTGCGCCGTCGCCGCCCCAGCCCAGGTGCAGGGTGCGTTTGAGTTCGGCGCGCATCGCGGCGCCTTCGGCGCCGTTGATCTTGTGCGCATATTTCAAGCGCGCCTTCTTCGCCGCGAGTCCGCCGAGCAGTTCGGACGGCGCGCCGCCGAAAACGCCGTGCAGCGTTGGATTCTTCTTGCCGGTATAAGGCCAGATGCCGGAATAGACCTCGAAGCAACCGGTCGCTTCGTACGTGATGATTTCCTCGAAACCGGTGGCACAGGCGGTCTTGGTCACCAGACCGTAGAGCGAATTGACGGGGCAGCCCAGGCAGTTGCGAATGCCCGGCTCGAGGCCGCTGCCCATGGTGGCCAGCGGGTCGAGATTGACCCGCGTCCACTTGCGCCGCAACGGATAGCGCGCCGGAATGCCGGCGCCGGCCAGCTCGACCACGCGCGCCAGGTCGTGTTCGCCGGGGGCGATCACCGCCTTCGGCAGGCGCTTTATCTCCGGCACGATCTTGTCGCGGATCAGGGCCAGCACCCGCCCCGGCGTGCTGTCGACGCGATGGTGGCGCCCCATGGCCAGCATCGCCCGGCGGAATTCGTCGAGCGACACGCGGTCGAGACCAATCGCATTGCCACGCTCGTCGGCGACGGTGAAGCTGACCTTGCCGGCGAGCGCGCGCAGTTTGCCCAGCGCCTCCGCCAGCGAGAAGTTGTACATCGCCAGGCCCTGGCTGTTGAGTATGTCGGACAGCGTCTCACCGGCCAGTCGCGCGCTGACGATGTCATTCAGATTGACCAGCGGATCAGGGTTTTCCAGTGCCTGGATCAGCGCCAGCGCGCTTCGCGCCGTTTCCAGCACTTCCGCGAAAGGACGCTTTTCCATCACCGCCAGACAGTACAGATCGAACAGCAGGTCGTCCTCTTTCAACTCGACCAGGCGTTGCGCGCTGCGGCGTCCGCCGCGACCGGAATCAACGGTGACCGTGTAGCCTTCGGTGGCTGCGCGCAGTTGCTTCAACGTTTCGCGTAACGCGGCATCCAGGTGCGCCTCATCGAGATTGCCGGCCACCTTGATGCCGGCCGACACCGCCAGCCAGTTGAGGCTTGGCTTGAGCAGGGTCAGCGCCCGGCCGAGCGGTGTTTCCTGCCAGCGCGTAGGATCGTCGCCGCGCACCTCAGCCGGATGCGACACCAGTTCCCGCTCCGCCTCGGGCAACTTGAACGCCTGCAGCAGGCCGAGCAGCGTGAGGTCCGGCGCCGCACGCAGGCGCGCCTCCTCGCGCGAGATCAGCGCATCGAGGAAGCGGCGGAACGTCTCGTCGGAGACGTTGTAGCCGGCGCCCGTTTCTTCAGCGAGAGCGTCGAGGTCCGCGGCATCCATTTGCGCCACGGGAAGATTGAAGTCGCCACGGCTGAATACGCGAACGTCACAACCCTGCGCGGCAAGGCCGGTGGCGCGCTCAATCAGCTTCCGTGCCGGACCCAGCTTCGCCGGGGCGAGATCCATCTCGACGAAACCGCTCATGTAATTGTGAAACAGGCTGCTTGCGTTGATCGACTCGTCGCGCACGCCAAGGCACCTGAGCAGCGTGGCGACCTTTTGCAGGTTGCCGAGCAGGTATTCGAGGGCGATATGCACACTCTGCGACACCTTCAACAATGCCTGGTCGGCGCCGGCCAGGTCGGCCGGCAGGCCCGACAGCGGCAAACCCTTGCGCGCCAGCGTGCCAAGCGTCTTCCAGGCTTCGCCGGCCGACGAGGAAAATGCCGGCAGCCTGGCCAGTTCGTCGATCAGTTCGTCGAGCATGAAGTCGCGCTTCTTCAATTCGTCGCCGAGCTGGTGCATGATTTCGACCACCGCCGCAGCCGTCAGCCAGCGCTCGCGCGGAATCAGCCCGGACAACTCGTCGGCCGAAGCTTCGGCAATCGAGAGCGCCAGCGGGCTGCCGCCGAGCAGCAGGTTCACGCCGGCGGGCAGGGTCCGCGCCTGTTCGATGATGCGCTCCGCGAGCTTGGCCGTAGCTTTGCCATCGAGTTTGGCCGGACCGAAGAAATTGCCGGCGCCGCTTGCATTTTTTTTCGTTGCCATGTGCATCGACCTCAGAGATTTACGCCGACATAGACCTTCTCGCGCGCCAGCGCAAGCTCACCGCTTTGTTCGCGCAGGGCCTTGACGATTTCCTCTCGCGCCATCGCCAGCGAGGGGGTGCGTCCACCCATGCCGTAGATCCGGGAAAACAGCCGGGTGCCCGTGGCGGCCAGATCGAACTCGTTCTGCACCCCGGCCAGTTCGGTGTAGAGCCGGCCACCGACGGCGCCGAACGGATCGTCGCGGTCGTAGACGAAAACATGCTTGCCCTCTATCAGCTTGGCCCAAGCCGCCTTGGGGAAGGGGCGCAGCAGATTGGGATGGGCAACGCCGACATCCATGCCGTTCTTGGCAAACTCGCGCGCGACTTCCTCGAAGGTGCCGTTGGCCGCACCGGCAACCACGAACAGGGTCTTCGCCTTTGGGTTGAACGCCTGCACCGGACTGTAGTGACGGCCGCTGCAGGCGGCGAACTTGGCGAACACCTGCTCGATCACCTCGAGCGACAGGTCCATCGCCTGGTGGCGCTGGTAGTCCGTATCCATGCGGGCGTTGGACAACTGCAGCGCACCCATGATTGACTCGTTCGGCGTGAACACGAAGCTGCGGATGTAGTCGAAGAACGGGTCGGCATAGAGTTGCTGCGCCTGTTCGTTGCTCAGCGCCAGGTAGCGCTCGGGCGCATGACTGACCTCGAAACCCTCGGTAGCGACTATCACCGGCAACATTACCGATCGGTCCGGCACCATTTCCAGCACGTCGCGATGCACGCGCCCGTCCAGGCCCAGCAGGGGCGCCTTGCGATACTCGGCATAGAGCCCGATCAGCCAGGAAATGAGGTGGAAGTCGTAGGCCTGTTGCACGTCGCGGCCGATCAATATCACGAAGCCGGCGTCGAGCGCGATCTTGTAAAGGTCGGTATGGTCGTTTTCCACATCAAGCGGCGCGTTGAGCGAGCGCACCACGTTGGAGATCACCACGTTGCCCATGCGCATGCCGGCGATGGTGTGCAGGATTTCGCTCATCAGCGCCAAGCCCTGCGAGGAAGACGCCGTGAACGCCAGCACGCGATCGCGTGCCGCGCCCATGATGGCGCCACCGGCGCCATGCTCGGATTCGGGCGTGACACTCTCGGCTGAAACTTCACCATCGGCGATCATCTGCGCCAGGTACTCGACGATGGCGGTCTGCGGCGTGATCGGGTAGGCCGCGACGACGGAGGGAAACTGGTTCAATACCTGCGCCACGGCTCGCGCAATGGCGCGGTTGCCTTCCTCGCAGAGTATCTCCTGCCCGGCGGGCAGCATGAACTTCTCGATCCGGCCGAGCGCGGCACGGGCCGGCAGCTTGGGCGCGTCGCCGATCACCTGCTGGCGTGCCTGGCGCAGCGCGTTGAGGTTGGCCTTGACCTTGTCGCCGGGTCCGAATTTGCGGATCAGCGACGCCTCGACTACCTTGGCAAAGGCATCGCCGTCGACCGCCTCGGGCCCCAGCAAGTTCAGCATGCCGCCGATCAGTGCGTAATTGGGTGGCATGCGCTTGCCGCGCACCAGTTCGTCGGCGTCGAGCGTACACAGGTGATACGGCTCGTGGAAATTCGCCGCGGTGCGGAAGGCATTCGGCTCCATGCTGGTGTTGACCAGGATGGCGATGTTCTTCGGGTCGTGCAGCGGCCACTCGCGCAGCAAGCTGCGCAGCAGCGGAAACAGCTTCGGATCGAACAGCAGCACGATGTCCGGAATGGCGAAGGGCGCGTGGTTGAGTATCGGCTCGCGGCTGACCACGCCGAAGCCCTTGACCGGCGCCCCCTTCTTCGAGGGATCGAACATCGGGAAGGCACGGCCGTAGTAGCCGGCCTCGACGAAGGCGGCTACCAGGTCCTGCACTGCAGACACCACGCCGGAGCCCGCCGAGCCGAGCAGGAAAACCTTGAGCTGGCGCGACTCGATGCGGCCGACGAAGTCCTGGCTGGCGAACAGCGGATGCGCCGCGTAGAACTTCGCCAGCGCCGCGCTCGCATCGAGGCCCTCGGCGCGATAGGCGAGCAGGGTCTCGACCGGATAGTTGCCGGGCTTGAGCGGTACTTCGATGATTTCAGCAAGAAACTCGCGCGCCGCACTATCGACGCCGGCCGCCTCGTTATCCTCCAGATCGCCGATGCGCAGGCCGTCCAGGGTGAGGCCGATGCGGCCGCGCGAGGCCATCTGCACGGCGCGGGCAAAGGCCGGCAGGTTCTTGTTGCGGCTCGCCAGCACGCGCGGATCACCGCCCAGTTCGATCAGGTTCATGCGGCTTCTCCCATGTCGAAACTGCGCGGCGCGCCTTCGATGACATCGTGCGGGCAACAGGAAATGCAGATGCCGCAGGACTTGCAGTAGTCGGCGTCGACCTGGAACACGAAGGGCTGCTTGCCGATCAGGTCTTCCATGTCCTCGATGCAGCTGTGGCTGCCATCGGCCTTGAGCAGAAACGCTTTCAGGCCGCGCACCAGGGCCGGCATGGTGCTCAGCGGCACCAGCGGGATCATGCGGATCGCCGAGTGCTCGCCGCCGCTGCCTTCGGGGCAATGCGTTACGCACAGCGCGCATTCGGGGCCGAGGCACTTGTCGAGGTGGCTATACACCGGCACCTCGTTGCCGTAGGGGGTCTTCCAGGCGGTCGAGGTGCCCGGCGGCAGCAGGCCGCCGATCGGGCGGCACTTGGCGCCAAGGTGGATCTGCGCAATGCGCGACTCCTCGAGGATCGATTTGAGCAGCTTGAGGCCGCCCTGCGTGTCCGGGTCGATCTCGGCGTTGAGAATCTCGTCGGCGACGCGGTGGATGATGCTGCCCAGTTCGTACTGCCCCTGGACGACGCCTTCAAGTGACGGCAGTGACCGGTACAGCAGGGCAACGGCGCGTGTGACCAGACACGCGCTGCGGCCGTTTTCATGCGCCCAGCGATCGAGTTCGGCGGCCGGCTCGCGACTGTCGACAAAGTGTTTCTGCACACCGCAGGTTTCGATCAGCGGGTAGAAGCCTGCCGCCTCGAGAACGCGGTTGGCGCCGGCAAGGTCATCGACCGGCAGCGCCTCGACCTTCAGCGCGGCGTTTAGGGTGAGCGGATTGGGGACGAAGAAGTCACCCGCCGGCATGCGCGCCGCATCGGCAATGGCGTAGGCGTTGGGCAGTTGCACGAACAGCGTCGACTCGTAGAGCGGGTTGGTCATTTCCAGCGAAATGGCGCGCTCCGGGCAGATGTAGACGCACTGCGCGCACTGCATGTTGCCGGTGCATTCCTCGGCGTGGCGCAGCTCGTCGGGTTTGCCGAAGCCGTCGTCGCTATAGACGTGCTTGGGGCAGACCTGGATGCACAGGCGGCAGCCCTTGCACAGCGTGTAATCGATGACCTGGCGGTAGATCGGCTGCGACTTGGCAGCCGGCTCCAGCAGAAGTTGTGGCGGCAGCGGCCCCTCGGCGATGAACTCGATGCGCTTGACGCGGCTCTTGAGCCAAGCCAGCGACGAGGGATTGAACAGGGTCTGGCGCAGTTGATTCAGCTCGTCGGCCCCCGTCAGCGCATGCGCCAGCGGCAGTCCTTCGACTTGGTAGCCCTCGCCGCGGGCGAGGCCTACCAGGGTATCGATCTCCTCGCGCCAGGCCGCTGTCGGCGCTGGCACCTGGCGCTGGCTGGCCGTGGAGGCCACGGGATTCATCAGGCTCATGTCATTACCTCGTTCAATGCGCCTTCAGTCGCTCGGCTTCAGCGAAGCCGGCGGCGAGCGCTTTCTGGTTCAGGGCGGGATTTTTCTTGCCGACGCTCTTCATCACGGCGGCTTCGATCGCCTGGCGCGACATCAGCCCCAGGTAGTCAAGCACCAGCGCCAACGCCAGGATGTTGATGCCGAGATCGCGCTTGGGCGGCCTCACATCGCGCGCCAGGATTTCGCCAATGGGCGAGGTGATCACACGCGGATCGTCGTAGGTCTCGCGCACCGCCGATGAGTTGACCAGGATGCGGCCGGAAGGACCGACTTCCTTGCGAAACTTGTCAAAGGTTTCCTGGTTGAGCGCCACCAGTACATCGAGCTCATCGGACTGCGGGAAGTGGATTTCGCCGTCGCTGACCGTGACGTCCGAGTAGGCCTCGCCGCCCCGCGCCTCGGGGCCGTAGTTCTTGGTGAACACGCCGTTCTTGCCGGCCAGCACCGCCGCCGAAAGGGCGATTTCGCCGGCGGTGATCACTCCCTGCCCGCCGGAACCGGCGAAACGCAGGCTGGTGCGCGGCGGCCTTGCCATGGGGTCCAGATCGATGAGCCGGATGTCTTCCAGGGGCTCCTCGAGCGAAGCTGCCGCTTTCTTGCCGCGTGCGACGATCTCGGTGTAGGCGGGCGAGCTCTGCAGGTCCGGGCGGTCGACGCTATGAATGATGCCAAGCGGCTTCAGGGCCGCCCGCTCTTCGGGCGGCAGTTCGCGCCAGCGCTCGACGGGCGTGACCTCATGCTGGAGGTACTGCCGGTAGCGGAAGGCTTCGGAACGCTTGTTGCGCGCGCCCCAGCCGGTGTGGCAGGTGCCGACCACGTTGATGAAGGAAAAACCCTTGTGGTCGAGTCCGGCGGCGATCAGTTCTTCGAGCTGGTCCTGGTGCTCCTGCAGCGTGGTGACCGCGCCCTGGGCGACGAAACCGGCGCCGGCACCGATGGCCAGATCGACCAGGTTGAACGGCGCTTCGAATACGCCATACGGCGCCGAAGAACCGAATTCGCCCATCGGCGAGGTCGGCGAAGCCTGCGCGCCGGTCATGCCGTAGGAGCGGTTGTCATAAACGATCAGCGTCATGTCGAGGTTGCGCCGCGCGGCATGGATGAAGTGATTGCCGCCGATGGCGAAAATGTCGCCGTCGCCGGCCGCCAGTACCACCGTCAGGTCGGGGCGCGCCATTTTCAGTCCCGACGCGAAGGCCAGTGAGCGGCCGTGCGTGGTGTGCACCGTGTTGGCGTCGAGGTGACCGGCCATGCGCGAAGTGCAGCCGATGCCGGAGACCATCGCGATGTTGTTCTTGATGGCTTCAAGGCCGGCCGGTTGCATGAAATCCACCTTGAAGCGGCGGCCGAGCTGGCGCATCAGGGCGATCGAGATCGCCTGCTGCATGTTGCCCAGCCCGCAACCCTCGCACCAGATATTGCGTCGCATCGTGGTGCGCCGCAGATCGGGCATTTCCAGCGAGCAGATCGGATTCGCATTCATCGGCAGATTTCCTCGTACACGTCGCGCGGACTGATGAGCCGCATGTCCACCCGGTGCAGGCCGGTGACGGTGGTCGGCACGCACTGCTTGCGCTGTGCCGCCTCGTAAGCCAGGCGTTCGATCTCGAGCCGGTACTGACCGAGGTTGAGTTCGGCGACGATGACCCGCTTTACGCGCGACAGGTACTTGATCGCGGTCTCCCGATCCGAGGGCCACAGGGTGATCGGCCGCAGCAGGCCGACCTTGATGCCGACGGCACGCGCTTCGAGCACGGCGTCCTTGGCGGCGCGCGCGGTGATGCCGTAGGCAACCACCAGAATCTCCGCGTCGTCGCAGAGAAACGTCTCGGTCTTGAGGATGTCGCGCCGGGCGGCGGGGGTGTTCAGCTTGGCGTGGATGCGCTTCTGCAGCTGGTCGATCAGGCGCACATCACGGGTCGGCAGCCCCTTGCGGTTGTGATAGAGCCCGGTGAAGTGGGAGCGGTAGCCTTCCCCGAAAGGGGCCAGCAGCGGCACGCCATTCGCGGTAGGACCGAAAGCCTCGTATTCCTCGGGTGCGCCCGAAGGCCGGGCACGATTGACGATCGGAATGTCGGCCAGCGCCGGCAGGATCACCGGTTCCTTCATCTGCGACACCTTGGCGTCCGGCAGCAGGATCACCGGCGTGCGGTATTTCTCGGCAATGTTGAAGGCGCGCACCGTCTCTTCCCAGCACTCCTGCACGGTGGCCGGCGCGATGGCAACGATCGGATGGTCGCCGTGCGTGCCCCAGCGCGCCTGCATGACGTCGGACTGGCCGGCATCGGTCGGGCCGCCGGTAGAGGGGCCGCCGCGCATGACGTTGATGACCACCAGCGGCACTTCGACCAGGCAGGCATAACCGAGATTCTCCTGCTTCAGCGAGAAGCCCGGACCCGAGGTGGCGGTGAAGGCCTTGATTCCGCCGAGGGAGGCGCCGATCGCCGAGGCGATGCTGGCGATCTCGTCCTCCATTTGCAGATAACTGCCGCCATAGCTGAAGATGTTGCGCGCCGCGTACTCGAGAACTTCGGTCGACGGCGTAATCGGATAACCGCCGAAGAAGCGCGCCCCCGCTTCAAGGGCCGCCTTGGCGATGGCATCGTTGCCGCTCAGCGTGGTCCGCCGCGCCTGGGTCAGCCGCCCCGCCCGCAGCGCTTGATGTACCGCGCCGACTTCGCTCAGATCGATCTTTGCCGCGGCCTTCGAATCGTCAGGCCGTAATGCCGGTTGCGTAACCGGCGCCTTTGCAACTTTCGCAGACATGCCATTTCTCCAGAAAATGTCGTTGTTTCATAACGACATATTTGCAATTTCAATTAACCATTGCTGCAGTGCGGGAAAGGGGCGCATCATCTCACGAGCCGAGAAGAAAAACCAAATCCCGCCATCCAAAATGGCCGCCCATCTGATGAAACGAGATCGGCGCTTCCGCTACAGGGGCGTTCGTTACGCGGCACCCGTGATCCGTGACCGGGGTCGCTGCGACGCGGCCAGGTGATCGCCGCGCAGCTCTGTCGTCGCCCGGCGTCATAATGCGGCCTATGTCCGCAACACTACCGCCCCTGATCACGGCTCTCCACGATCCACGCTGTTATCCGCATCCGGCAAAGCGGGTCGATTTGATCGAAACGCATGCGTCATGGCTGCTCATGGCCGGTGATTTTGCCTACAAGATCAAGAAGCCGATCACGCTGCCCTTCCTTGATTACGGCACCCTGGCGCGGCGCGAAACATGCTGCCGTGTCGAGCTGCTGTTGAACCGCCGGTTCGCCCCGGATATGTATCTCGACGTGGTGCCGATTGGCGGCACGCCGGAACAGCCCTGCTTCGGCTTGCTGCCGGCGATCGAGTGGGCGGTGCGCATGCGGCGCTTCGACGAGCAGGGTCGCCTCGACCGGGTCGCTGCGCGCGGCGAACTGCAGCCGGCCCAGCTCTCCCAACTGGCCGCCACGCTTTGCACCTTTTGGGAGACAGCGGCGGTGGCCACGCCCACTACCCGCTTTGGCGCGCCGGACCAGGTGCTGGCGGCAGCACGGGAAAATTTCGCCGAGCTGCGCCAGCTGTTGCCGCCGGAAGAGCAGCCGCAAGTCGAGCAATTGGCGCACTGGACCGAAGGCGAGTTCGGGCGTCGCGCCGCCGACTTCGCCGCACGCAAGAACGGCGGTCGCGTGCGCGAAGGCCATGGTGACCTGCATCTGGGAAACCTGGCGCTGATCGACGGCCACGTGACGCCTTTCGACTGTATCGAGTTCAACGAGGATTTCCGCTGGAACGACGTCGCCAGCGAGATCGCTTTTGTCTGGATCGACCTGCTCGACCACCGCCGGCCGGGCCTCGCCGCCTGGCTGTTGAACGCGTGGCTGGAGGTCAGCGGCGATTTCCAGGCGCTGGCCGTGCTGCGCTTTTACGCCGTGTACCGCGCCATGGTGCGCGCCAAGATCGCCGCTTTGCGCGCCCGGCAGGAAGATGCCGTGGAGAATCTGGCCGATCTCGAGTCGGCCCGCACTTACCTGCGACTGGGGCTGCAGATCGCCGTTACCTGCCCGCGAAGCGGAATCCCAGTTACGCAGAGCGCACCAGCACCGACTCTGGTCGTCACCTGCGGCATGTCGGGTTCAGGCAAGACCACCGCGAGCACGGCGCGGCTGCTCGATGCGACGCAGGCAGCCGCCGCCAGCACCGTGCGCCTGCGCTCGGACGTCGAACGCAAGCGCCTGTTCGGACTGGCGCCGCAGGACAAGAGCGGCTCGCCGCCGGACGGCGGAATCTATACAACAGAGGCCACCACGCGCACCTATGCCCGGCTGCACGCGCTGGCCCGCACTCTCCTTGTCGCCGGCTGGCCGGTGATCGTCGACGCGGCCTTCCTGCGTCGCGAGGAACGCGCGAACTTCCGCGCCCTGGCGAACGAGCTTGGCGCCGGCTTCGGCATCCTCGCCACCGAAGCGTCCGCTGAAGAATTGCGCCGACGTCTGATGGCGCGCAGCGGCGATGCGTCGGAGGCAACCGTGGCCGTGCTCGAAAAGCAGCTGACCTGGTTCGAGCCGCTGGACGACAGCGAGCGGGCCTGCGTCATCGGCCCTTGATCCGCCCTAGGTATGATTGCCGTGTCTGACAGTCGTTGTCACGGATCGATGTCGCAACCGCCTTCCACCTGCACGACGAATTGCATCAATGCCGGGACGCAGCCAAACAGTTAATGCAAACACAAGATCTCACGTCTTTCTCCTTGTCCTCGCGGAACAGTCGCACCGCTCTGTACGTCGGTGCAATAGCGACCGTGCTGATTGTCGTGATCGGCGCGGTGATGGCGCTGATGCAACTGCGACATGAGGCCGAGAAGCGGGTAGCAATCACTACGCAAAGCATGGCCCTGTCGCTGGAACAGACCATCGAGGGAATGATCGACACCATCGATGTGGCGCTGCTGTCCGCCACGGATGAAATCAGCAGGCAAATGTCCGCCGGCAAGCCCGACGGGGAATCAATTACCCGCCTTCTGATTCGGCAGCAGCATCGCCTGCCCCTGATAGACGGCTTGAGGGCGACCAACGAACGGGGCGAGATCATCTACGGGCCGGAAGTTCGATCGCCGCCTATCGATGCGTCCGACCGCGAATATTTCACGCGACTCCGGGATGACCCCAATCCGGGTTTGTACATGAGCCAGCCCATTGCGGGACGGCTCGACAAGAGATGGGTCTGGCTGTTTGCGAGGCGAATCAACAAGCCCGATGGATCGTTTGGCGGCGTGGTTTTCGCGAGGATGCAAATCGATCAGCTCGAGAAGATGCTGGCGCAAATCAAGATGGAGTCCGGCAGTGTCATCTCCTTGCGCGATCCCGGCCTGGGACTGATTGCCCGCAACACATTCGACAGCGTAAACCCGATTCCACCCGGCGACAAACGACTGGCGGCTCCATTTATAGAGGCGTTGCAGGCAAACCCCCAGGAGGGAACCTACGTCAGCGGCGCTTCCAGCATCGACGGCATCGCCCGCACGCACTCCTATCGCCGCAACGCAAAGTATGACTTTGTCGTAAATGTCGGGATTGCCGGCGAGGCCGCAATGGCCGGCTGGCACGAGCAGACATGGGTGGTCTCCGGACTGGTGGCGGCTTTTCTCCTGGCATTTCTGGCGTTCGTGCGGCAGGTCAGGAAGTCAAGGCGCCGCCAGGAACAGGACATGGCGGCCCTTCAGGAGGGAGAAGCCCGGTTCCGCGCGATCATTGAAGCCTCCCCGGTACCTTATGCCCTGAACGACGATCAGCAAAACATCAGCTATCTGAATGCGGCATTCGTGAGCACCTTCGGCTACACGCGTGACGACTTGCCCACCCTGGCGGAGTGGTGGCCCAAGGCTTATCCCGATCCGCACTACCGAAAGTGGGCGGCCGATACCTGGCAAAAAAGGCTGGATGAGGCAAAACGTACCGGCCAGCCATTTGTTCCGATGGAAGCCGACATCAGGTGCAAGGATGGCTCGATACGCACTTGCATGATCAGTGCCTCAGCCCTGGAGGAAGAGTTGGCTGGAACTCACCTGGCCATCCTGTATGACATCAGCGAGCGCAAGCAGGCGGAAGCCGAACTTGAAAAGCATCGCCACCACCTCGAAGAACTGGTCTTCTCCCGCACCGCCGAGTTGGCCGCTGCCCGCGATGCCGCCCAAGCCGCCAACCGTGCCAAGAGTGTCTTCCTGGCCAACATGAGCCATGAACTGCGGACACCGATGAACGGCATCATGGGCATGATCGACCTGGTGCTGCGCCGCGCCACCGATCCTACGCAGATCGATTGGCTCAACAAGAGCAAGGCGTCCGCGCGACATCTGCTTGGCATCATCAACGACATCCTCGACATCTCCAAGATCGAAGCCGACCGGCTGACTCTGGAAGAGAGGGACTTCTCTCTTGCGCAAGCCATTGATGGCGCCCTCCGCGTGCAGAACGAGCGCGCCCAGGCCAAGGGGCTGCGCCTGTCCCGCGAACTGGACCCGGTCCTGCCCGATCTGGTGTGCGGCGATGTCCTGAGGCTGCAACAGATACTGATGAATTTCATCGGCAATGCCATCAAGTTTTCGGAGCACGGCGAGATCACCGTGCGCTCCCATGCCGTAAAGGAAGACAGCCACTCCGTGCTGCTGCGCATCGAGGTCAGCGATCAGGGCATCGGCATCAGCCCCGAGCAGCAGGCCCGGCTGTTCCAAGCCTTCACTCAGGCCGACGGCTCTCTGAACCGCAAGTACGGTGGCACGGGTCTCGGCCTGGTCATCTCCAAGCGATTGGCCATGCTGATGGGCGGAGACGTCGGCGCCGACAGCACGCCGGGAGTGGGCAGCACCTTCTGGTTTACGGCCCGCCTGCAACGCGGTCGAGGCACCCCGGCCACAGACCAGGCTATCAACCGCGAAGCAGCGGCGGTCGCGGCGCCGGATTCCGCGGAGTCGGTGACGGCCGACCCGGTCCGTGCGCGGACCGTGCTCAACCAGCTGGAACCGCTGCTGGCCAGCGACGACACCCGGGCCGGTGATCTGTTCGCAGCGAACCGTTCCCTGCTGCTGGCCACGCTCGGCGCGGCGGCACAGCAACTCCAACGGCAAGTGACGGCTTTCGACTACCCGGGGGCCCTGGCGACGTTGCGGGAGACGATCCGCGAAACGCCGGGACGCTGACGCATCAGGAATGCGGTGTCCGCGATCTGCGCGGTGCGATGCTTGCCGAGCTTGCCTGCCTTCGGGGCGCGCGCTTTGCCGACCTGGGACGCTGCTTCGCAGGCAGGTCAGTTGGACATCAGCACCGGTACGGTCATGTGCTGCAGGATGTACCGGGTGCCGGCACCACGGCTAAGGTAGGGAAAGCCGATCTGGCCGTGGGCGCCCATCACCAGCAGATCGGCGCCACGATCGGTAATCCTGTTGAGCAGCATGTCCATGATGCCGAAATCTTGCACTACCAGCACTTCGGACTTGGCCGTGACGCCGTGGGCTGCAAGATGGCTTACCACCTCGACGCAGCATGCATCGGCTTCTTCGCGTCGTGCGGCAAAAGACAGGACCATGGCCTCATCGCAGCCTTCGATCAGCGGCAAGGCATCGTTGAGGGCATGGGCCGCCTCGCGCGAGTTGTTCCATGCAATCAGCGGATGCTTGCCGACTTCGGTGAAGGTACCGGCGTAGGGCATGATGAGCACCGGCCGGCCGCAACCGATGATCACCTCCCGGACCAGGTCATCCGGAACGTAGGTCTTGACCCTGTGGTCATGCTGGCCGAGTATGACCAAGTCGGCATGGCGGGCACGGTCGGTGATGTGGCGCAGCACTTCGGCATCGCTGCCGCGGTTGATGTCCTGCCATTCGGCCTGGGGCAAGCCGGCAGTGGCTTTCGCAAACGCGGCTTTGCTGGCGTCGCGCGCCTCGACGTAATCCTGGCTGGGCCAGGCGGCAACCACGCCCACTTGTTGCGGCTGGGCCCGCTGTCCGAACAGGCCCACCAGCCGCGCCTGGCGCTGGCGCGCCAGCGATACCGCCAGTTCAAGCCTGGCAGCAGTACGTTCGCCCTGATCCAGATGGACCAGCAAGTTCTTCAACGACATGATCAATAACTCCTCTCTTCGTCCTGAAACAATAAGCGGCACTTCAGCTGCCAATAGGTCGGATTGCGCAGCGCTCAGTATAGGCTCGCCGGATTGAGAGCGGGAACCGCCACGGCTGAATATCAGGCCCTCGGCATAACGAGCCGAAGGCACCAGCAGGGGCGGTCCGGCAGGCTCCAAAAAGCAAAGGGCGCCCCTTTCGGGACGCCCTTGCGAAACGGCATGTTGCCCCGGAAGGGGCGCCGCCCTAGTGATTCATATAGTCGGTCAAAACCGCCCAGCGACCGTTCTGGATCTGGCCGACGCGCGACTTGTCGCTGCCAAGGTGCTGTTTCGGCGTGAAGGTGAACTGGTCGCTGCCGAACATGTCGCGCGGGAAGGTGGTGCTCTCGAGCGTCTTGATGAAACTGTCGGTGGTCAGGTTGGCGCCCGTCTTGCGCACCGTCTGCGCGAACATGTCCATCGCTTCGTAGCCATAGGCCGAGAACAGGCCGGGATCTTCGTTGAACTTGGCCTTGTACTTGGCGCCCCAGTCACGCACGTTCTTCGACGGATCATCCATGTAGGGTACCGCCACGGTATGCGTCGCGTAGAGACCGTCCATGGCCTTGCCGCCCAGCTTGTGGATCAGGTCGGTGTAAGCCGCCGAGGAGCCGATGAAGTTCGGATTCCAGCCCATCTTGCGGGCGGTACCGATGGTGCCGATGGTCTCGCGGATGATGGTGCCGAGCACCACCGTATCGCAATCCGACGCCTTCATCTTGGACACTTGCGCCGAGAAATCCGTGGCACCGCGCTTGAACGAGGTGATTTCGGCAAAGCTCATCTTCATGTCCTTGAGCCCGTCCTCCGCACCCTTCAGCACTTCGGTGCCGAAGTCGTCATCCTGGTAGATGACGCAGAACTTTTTCGCACCGCGCTCCTTGACCATCCATTTCACGCTCATGCGGACCTGGTTGTAATAGGGGGCGGCGAAGGAGAACTTCAGCTTGTGCAGCGGTTCGTACATTTCGCGTGCCGCCGTCAGCGGAAAGAGGTTCATCACGCCCTTGTCGAACAGGGTCGGGAAAGTTGCCAGATTGACTGCGGTACCGATGGTGCCGACCATGGCGAAAATCTTGTCCTGCTGCACCATTTTCTGTGCCGCGAGCAGACCCTTCTTGGGATCGTAGCCGCTGTCTTCGGCGACGAACTTCAGCTTGCGGCCGTTGATGCCGCCCTGCTCGTTGAGCTCGTCGACGCGCATCTGCATGCCGTAGCGCAGGGCCTTGCCATAACCGGCCAGCGGCCCGGACAGATCCTGGATGGTGCCGACCACGATCTCGGTCTTGCTGACGCCCATCTGCTCGGCGGCCAGCGCCGTACCGCCAGCGCCGACTCCTGCGGCCGCGAACAATGCCGCAGCCAGTTTGCTGTAAACCTTCATCGCTCTCTCTCCTTTTACCGGTTAAAACCAGCGCCGTAACCGATCTAGTCGCGATACATCGACTCGATCAACTCGGCATATTTCTGACTGACTAGCTTACGCTTCAATTTCATGGTCGGGGTCAACTCCTCATCCTCGGCGCCGAGCTTTTTCTCGATCAGGCGAAACTTCTTGATCTGCTCAACGCGCGCGAATTGCTGGTTCACCCGCTCGATCTCGCCGCCGATCAGCTTCTGCACCTCCGCCGAGCGGGTCAGGCTGACGTAGTTGGAGAAGGGCACGTCGTTGTCCTGGGCAAACTTCTCGACGTTCTCCTGATCGATCATGATCAGGCAGACCAGGTAGGGCCGCTTGTCGCCAATGACAACGGCATCGGTGACGTAGGGCGAGAACTTGATCTGGTTTTCGAGCTCCGAGGGCGTGATGTTCTTGCCCCCGGCGGTAATGATGATGTCCTTGAGCCGGTCCGAAATGCGGTAGAAGCCTTCTTCATCGACGGTCCCGACATCGCCGGTATGCAGCCAGCCGTCGGCATCGATGGTCTCCGCGGTCTTTTCCGGCTGGTTCAGATAGCCCATGAAGACGTTCGGGCCACGCACCATGATCTCGCCCTCGGCCGACAGCTTGACCTCGTTCATGGTGCCCGGCACGCCGATCGAACCCGGCTTGATCCGCTCGATCGGCATCGCGGTCGAGCCGCCACCGGTCTCGGTCATGCCCCAGACCTCCAGCATGGGCACGCCGAGCGCCATGTACCAGCGCACCAGGTCGGGCGAGATCGGCGCGGCGCCGGTGATCAGCATGCGGCTGCGATGGATGCCGATCAGCTTCCTGACATTGTTCAGCACCAGCGCGCGGGCCAGCCAATGGGCGAAGGTCAGCCCGCCGCTGACCGGCTGCCGCGCCTCGTAGCGCTTCACCCGCGCCAGCCCGATGCCGATCGCCAGCTTGTAGGCCCAGCGCTCGAAGGCATTCGATTCCTTCAGCGCAATGCTGACGCCCGAGTAGAACTTTTCCCAGACCCGCGGCACGGCGACAAACACCGTCGGCGCAATCTCGCGCACGTTCTCGGGAATGGTCTCCGGATTCTCGACGAAGTTCAGCCTGGTGCCGGTATAGATCGAGTAATAGGCGCCGCCGTTGCGTTCGGCGACATGGCACAGCGGCAGGAAGCACATCCGCTCATCGTCCTCGCCCTGGGCAATGACCATGTTGAAGCTGCGTATGGTTTTCAGGATATTGCGGTGCGAGAGCATGGCGCCCTTGGGCCTGCCGGTGGTGCCCGAGGTGTAGATCAGGATCGCCAGTTCTTCGGGCTGGCGAGAGATTATGCGCGCGCGCCACTCCGCATCTGTCGCGGCAGCACCGAGCCGGTCGAGGCGCTTGCGCCCCAGTTCGCGCAAGGTGTCGAAGCTGATCACCTGCTCGTCATGCACATCGCGCAGGCCGTCCATGTCCCAGACCACGATCTTGCGCAAAGCCGGCAGGCGTTCGCGCACTTCGAGTGCCTTGTCGAGCTGCTCGTCGTCCTCGACGAAGAGGATCACCGAATTGGAATCCTGGGTCAGGTACTCAACCTGGCTCGCCGCATCGGTCGGATAGATGCCGGAACTGATGCCGCCGCAGGAGAGCACGGCGAGATCCGAGAACAGCCATTCCTGGCGCGTATTGCCGAGTATCGAAGCGGTCTCGCCGACTTCAAAGCCGAGCTCGAGCAGACCCATGCCGGCTTCGCGGACGATCGCGCCGACTTCGTTCCACGACAGGCTCTGCCAGAGGCCGTACTTCTTCTGGCGGAACAACGTTTTGTCGCCGCGCTTTGCCACGGCGTTCCAGAACATCTCGGGCAGGTTGTCGCCGGCAACGACGATGTCATGCTCGGCCCAGTAGCGTTTGCCGTCAAGCTGCCACATCGCATCTTTCCAAGATTATCTCCACTGCTTCTTCTTTTTCCAGCGCCGCCCCTCGCGCACGCCGGCTTCCTTGATGCCCAGGTAGAACTCCTTGATGTCATCCTTCTCGCGCAGGGCGGCACAGGTATCGTGCATCACGATGCGGCCGATTTCCAGCACGTAGCCGTAGTCGGCGTACTGCAGGGCAATGTGCGCGTTCTGCTCGACCACCAGCAGCGTGACCCCGCGCTCGCGGTTGATGCGCACGATGATCTCGAAAATTTCCCGGGTCAGCTTCGGCGACAGCCCCAGGCTGGGCTCGTCGAGCAGCATCATGGTCGGCTTCGCCAGCAGCGCGCGGCTGATCGCCAGCATCTGCTGCTGGCCGCCCGAAAGCTGGCCGGCGGGCTGAGTGCTGCGCTCCTTGAGAATCGGAAAATAGGCGAAGACGTCTTCGATGTCCTTCGCCACCGCGTCCTTGTCCGCAGCCGGCCGCGTATAGGCGCCCATCAACAGGTTTTCGCGCACCGTCAGCAACGGGAAGATCTCGCGGCCTTCCGGCACATGCACCAGCCCCTGCCGCACGATCCAGGCCGGATCGCGGCCTTCGAGCTTGTCGTGGCGGAAGACGATGCTGCCCTTCTGCGGATCGAGAATGCCGGAAATGGTTTTCAGGATCGTCGTCTTGCCTGCGCCGTTGGAGCCGAGCACGGTGACGAAGGCACCGGGCGGCACGCCCAGCGACACGCCGCGGATGGCCTTGACCGCGCCATACGACGCTTCGACGTTATTGAGCTGGAGAATGGGCTGCGGTTCGTCAGACATCAGCCGTGCCTCCAAGGTAGGCTTCGATCACCCCCGGATGCGCCTGCACTTCCTGCGGCGTTCCCAGCGTCAACACCTCGCCCAGATTCAATGCCAGGACACGGTCGGAAACACGCGACACCAGCCCCATGTCGTGCTCGACCATGATCACGGTGATGCCCAGATCGCGCTTGATGTCCTCGATCCAGAAACCCATGTCCTCGGTCTCTTCGGTATTAAGACCCGACGAAGGCTCGTCCAGCAGCAGCAGCCGCGGCCGCATCGACAGGGCGCGCGCCAGCTCGACGACCTTGCGCACGCCATAGGGCAGGCCGGCCACCATGCTGTCGCGATAATGCTGCAGGTCGAGGAAATCGATGACTTCTTCAACCTGCCGGCGGAACTCGAGCTCGGCGCGGCGCACCGAGCCGGTGAACAGCATGTCCTGCCACCACCCGGTGTGGCGATGGCAATGGCGGCCGACCAGCAGGTTCTGCAACACGGTGGCATGCTCGAACAGCTCGATGTTCTGGAAGGTGCGGGCGATACCGTGGCGGGCGACGACATGGGGCGGCATGCGTGAAATCACTTCGCCCTCGAAGCGCACTTCGCCCGACGTCGGCCGGTACAGCGCCGAGATCAGGTTGAAGATGGTGGTCTTGCCGGCGCCATTGGGCCCGATCAGGGAGAACACCTCGTTCGGCCAGACGCTGAAGGAAACATCGTTCACCGCCTTGAGGCCGCCGAATTGCACCGAGAGATTGACGGCTTCCAGCATCGGAGTAGTCATGCGCCGCTCCCGAAAGTCGGCTGTGGCGGCACGGTGGCGGCATGATCCGGAGTCGCGAAGCGGCGAACGAATGTCACCCCCTTCCCCGGGAAGGGGGCTGGGGGGAAGGCCCACCACTTGGCCGAGAGATGAAATGAGAAAGCGTGCTTTCTCATTTCATTCTCTCCGATTTCATGTAGCTCTTCTGCCGCTTGAACATGCCCTTGCGGTAGAAGGGAAAGATTTCCAGGAAAGTCCTGAACTTCAACCAGCGCCCGTACAGTCCCATCGGTTCGAACAGCACGATGGCGATCAGGATGATGCCGAAGATCGTCGGCTGCAACCCGGTCTGCTGACCGATCGCGGGCGGCAGCCAGTCCTTGCCGGTGACGATCAGCTGCTGCACGACGAACCAGAACGCCGGGCCGAAGATCGCCCCCTGGATCGAGCCGAGGCCGCCGATCACCACCATCATCAGCAGTTCGATCGACTGCAGAAAGCCGAACTGATCCGGTGTGATGATGCGGATCTTGTGCGCGTAGAGCGCCCCGGCAATGCCGGCCAGCGCGGCCGACAGGGCGAAGGCCGTGGTCTTGTAGTGCGCCAGGTTGATACCCATGCTCTGCGCCGACACCTCGGAATCGCGGATCGCGACGAAGGCGCGGCCGGTCGGGCTGCGCAGCAGGTTGAGTGCGCCGAGGATGCACAGCACCGCGATGCCGGTGACCAGGAAATAAAAATTGACGCCGTCGTCGAAGTTGATGCCGCCGATGATCAGCGCGCCGACCTGCCGGCCGGCGTTGCCGCCGGTAATGCTTTCGGCCTGCACCACCGCTTCTTCGAGAATGAAGCCAAACGCCAGCGTGGCGATCGACAGATACATGCCCTTGACCCGCAATGCCGGCAGGCCGATCATGATCCCGGTAATCCCGGCCACCAGCGCCGACATGGGCAGCGAAATGATGAAAGGCCAGCCGTTGGCCTGCAAATAGGCTTCGGTGTAGGCGCCCATGGCGAGGAAACCGGCGTGGCCCAATGAGACCTGCCCGGTGAAACCGGCCAGCAGCATCAGGCCGAGGCAGACAATCGCGTAGATGCCGATGAAGGTGACCTGCGACAGCGTGTATTCGGAAAGCAGCCACGGTGCCGCCACCAGTGCCAGCGCCAGCGCGGCGTACCAGAAAGTCTGGCCGCCATGGCGGAACAGATTGATATCCTGCGCGTAACGGGTTTTGAAAATGAAGTGCATGCGAGTGATTAGACCTTCTTCGTCAGGTTGTCGCCGAACAGGCCGTTCGGCTTGACCACCAGCATCACCAGCACGACCACGTAGGCGGCAATGTCCTTGTAGCCTTCCGGCAGATAGAAGCCGGCCAGCGACTCGACGATGCCGATCACCAGCCCGCCGACCAGGGCGCCGGGAATGCTGCCGAAACCGCCGACCACCGCCGCGGGAAAGGCCTTGAGTCCGACGAAGCCCATGTTGGCATGGACGAAGGTGATCGGCGCCAGCAACAGGCCGGCCACGCCGCAGATCGCCGAGGACAGCCCCCAGATCAGCATGTTCACGCGGCGTACCGGAATGCCCATGTAAAAGGCTGCGAGCTGGTTCTGTGAGGTCGCCTGCATGGCGATGCCGAGCCGGGTATAGCGAAAGAAGGCATACAGCAAGACGACCAAGGTGATCGTCGCCAGGATGATCACCAGATGCTCGACCGACATCACGAGCCCCGTGCCTTCGCCGCCGAGCCAGATCACCTCGTCCTTGAAGGGCACCGGCAGCGTGTGGGTCTCCGTGCCCCAATAGGGAATCATGGTCACCAGTCCGCGCGCCAGGTAGCCAATGCCGATGGTCATCATCACCACGGTAAACGCCGGCTGGCCGAGCAGGGGGCGTAGCACCAGGCGTTCGATGCCCATGCCGACCACCGCCATGGCGACAACGGTGAGGACAAAGGCAACGCTGAAGGGCAAGCCGATGATCGTCATGGCGGCGAGGCCGAGGAAGCCGCCGACCATCATCAAATCGCCCTGG
Organism: Rhodocyclaceae bacterium; assembly: GCA_025353195.1. Taxonomy (GTDB): domain Bacteria; phylum Pseudomonadota; class Gammaproteobacteria; order Burkholderiales; family Rhodocyclaceae; genus Sulfuritalea. The sequence goes on along the minus strand of JANXRC010000276.1, from coordinate 192 downwards.
GCAAAATTGACGGTTTCGGTCGCCTTGTAGATCAGCACGAAGCCGAGCGCGAGCAGCGCATAGATGCAGCCGATGGCGGCGCCGCTGACGATCAATTGCAGGAACTGCAACACCCGATGTCTCCTCAGGGGAATTGATTATTTGTCGCCCGTTCAGGGTCTGCGGGCGATTATGCCTGAGGGAAGTCGACAG
>JANXRC010000103.1 GCA_025353195.1 Rhodocyclaceae bacterium | reverse complement strand
GAGTTCGCCGATGCGCCTGTTGGCGTCGTCCAATTGTGCCGAGACGGGATCGTTCTCGCGTTCCTTGAGGCCGGCATCGATGCCGGCCAGAGCCCGATCACGCCATTCTTCGAGCCGATATATAGGCACCGATACCTCGCGAGACAGATCATCCACGGGCTCGTTGCGTAGCAGGCGCAACACGACTTCTTTCTTCCGGCCCGCTGACCACCGCTTCACTTCGGCGGCCGCGCCGGGCTCGCCTCCAGTCGCCCTACGGGCTCCTTCCGGCGAGCCCGGCGCAACCCCTTCCACCTTCGATTCGTTCAGCATTCACACTCTCCTTTTTCAGGCACGATTTAACCCCAAATTCGTGTCCAGAAAAATCGGGAGCGGCTCAATCTCGCTTCGTCAGCAAAAAGCCCGGCAAATGGCCGGGCTTTTTGCTGTCTCGGTTATCCCAGCCGTCCGATTTGGGCCTTGAGTTTCTCGCACAGCGCCGTAAAGCCTTGCAGCCGCTCGCGTTCCTGCGCCACCACCTGCGCCGGGGCGCGGTAGACGAAGCTTTCGGTGGCGAGTTTCTTCTCCGCCTTGACGATTTCTCCCTCGATGCGGGCAAGTTCCTTGCCCATGCGCTCCTTCTCGGCGGCGACATCGATCTCGATTTTCAGCATCAGCCGGAATTCGCCGACGATCTGCACTGGCGCATCGGAATCGGGCAGGGCGTCTGCCGTAGTGACCTCGGAAAGCTTGGCCAGCGCCGCGAGGTAGGGCGCATAGAGGTTCAGAATCGCCGTGTCGCCAGCGCCGACTAATGGCACGCGCTGCGCCGGCGAGATGTTCATTTCACCGCGCAGGCTGCGACAGGCGTTGATCATTTCCTTGAGCCTTGCCACCCAGGCTTCGGCGGCGGCGTCGCAGCGCGACAGGTCCGCTTTCGGGTAGGTTTGCAGCATCAGCGATCTGGAATCGTCCTCTGCATCTGCCCTGCCGGCCAGCGGCGCGACGGTTTGCCAGAGTTCCTCGGTGATGAAGGGAATCAGTGGATGCGCGAGGCGCAGCACTGTCTCCAGCACCCGCACCAGGGTGCGGCGCGTGGCGCGCTGCTGCGCCTCGCTGCCCTGCAGAACCTGCACCTTGGCCAGTTCCAGATACCAATCGCAGTATTCGTCCCAGACGAACTCGTAAATCGCGCGGGCCAGCAGGTCGAAGCGGTAGTCGGCGAAATGCTGCGCCACTTCCTGCTCGACGCGTTGCAGGCGGCTGACGATCCAGCGGTCGGCCGGCGAAAAATCCAGATAGCTGCCGTTGCAGGCATCGGAACCGTGCTCGGCGAGGCCGCAATCATGGCCTTCGCAATTCATCAGCACGAAGCGAGAGGCATTCCACAGCTTGTTGCAGAAGTTGCGATAGCCCTCGCAGCGCTGCATGTCGAACTTGATGTCGCGCCCCGGGGAGGCCAGCGACAGGAAGGTGAAGCGCAGCGCGTCGGTGCCGAAGCCTGGAATGCCGTTCGGATATTCGCGGCGGGTGCGCTTCTCGATCTTGGCCGCGTCCCTGGGGTTCATCAGGCCCGTGGTGCGCTTCTGCACCAGATCTTCGAGGGTGATGCCGTCGATCAAATCGATCGGGTCCAGCACGTTGCCCTTGGACTTCGACATCTTCTGGCCTTCCGCGTCGCGGATCAGGCCATGCACGTAGACGTCCCGGAAGGGAATCTTGCCGGTGATGTGCCTGGTCATCATCACCATCCGCGCCACCCAGAAGAAGATGATGTCGAAGCCGGTGACCAGCACTGTCGAGGGCAGATACAAGTCCAGCGCCGGGTTCGACTTGGCCGGCCACTCCGGGGTCCAGTCGAGCGTCGAGAAGGGCCACAGGGCCGAGGAATACCATGTGTCGAGCACGTCGGGGTCGCGCTCCAGGCCGCCCGTGTAGCCGTCGCGCCTGGCTTCGGCATAGGCCTCGGCCTCGTCGTGGGCGACATAGAAGCGGCCGTCGTCCGAGTACCAGGCGGGGATCTGGTGGCCCCACCAAAGCTGGCGCGAGATGCACCAGTCCTGGATGTTGTTGAGCCACTGGTTGTAGGTATTGACCCAGTTCTCGGGGACGAACCTGATCTCGCCCGCGGCAACGCATTCGAGCGCCTTGCCGGCGATGCTGGTGCCATCGGCGCCGGGTTTGGTCATGGCGACGAACCACTGGTCGGTCAGCATCGGTTCGATGATCACGCCGGTGCGGTCGCCGCGCGGCACCACCAGCTTGTGCGGCTTGACGCTGTCGAGCAGGCCTGCCGCCTCGAGGTCGGCAACGACAGCCTTGCGCGCCTCGAAGCGGTCCATGCCGCGGTACTTCGCGGGGCCGTGTTCGTTGATGCGGGCGTCCAGCGTCAGGATGCCGATCGGCACCAGGCCATGGCGATGGCCGACCTGCCAGTCGTTGAAATCGTGGGCCGGGGTCACCTTGACGCAGCCGGTGCCGAATTCCTTGTCCACGTAGCTGTCGGCGATGATCGGGATCTCGCGATCGCACAGCGGCAGGACGACGCGCTTGCCGATCAGGTGGGCGTAGCGCTCGTCGTCGGGATGGACCATCACGGCGACGTCGCCGAGCATGGTTTCGGGACGCGTGGTGGCCACGGTAAGGCTGCTGCTGCCGTCCGCCAGCGGGTAGCGGATGTGCCACATGAATCCGTCTTCCTCTTCCTGCACCACTTCGAGGTCGGAAACGGCCGTAAGCAGCTTCGGATCCCAATTCACCAGGCGCTTGCCGCGGTAGATCAGGCCCTCCTTGTGGAGGCGGACAAAGGTTTCGGTGACGATCTTCGACAGGCCGGTGTCCATCGTGAAGCGCTCGCGCGACCAGTCCGGGCTGGTGCCCAGGCGCCTCATCTGCTTGGTGATGGTGTTGCCCGAGTATTCCTTCCACTCCCAGACCTTTTCCAGAAACTTCTCGCGGCCCAAATCGTGGCGCGAAATCCCTTGGGTGTCGAGCTGGCGCTCGACCACGATCTGCGTGGCGATGCCAGCGTGGTCGGTGCCCGGTTGCCACAGCGTGTTGTCGCCGCGCATGCGGTGGTAGCGCGTCAGCGAATCCATGATGGCCTGGTTGAAGCCGTGGCCCATGTGCAGCGTGCCGGTTACATTCGGCGGCGGCAGCAGGATGCAGAAATTCTCGGTCTTGGCGGTGTCGAGGCCGGCGGCGAAATAGCCGCGCGACTCCCAGATCGGGTACCAGCGCCGCTCGATTTCGGCGGGTTCGAAGCTCTTGGCGAGTTCCATAGGTCTTGCAGTGGGCGAAAAGCGCTAATTTTAGCGGAAGCTGGAGCCCCCGCCCGGCGGAATTCTTTGGCTGCGAGGCGATTTCCGCTATCATTGCCGCCTCTCGAAGCAGCCCTGTATGCTCCTTATCCTTTCTCCATGATCCGCAAGTTGCTGCGCCGCGTGTTTCGCCGCGGCGATGCCCCTTCATCCGGTGCTCCGGCCATGATTCCCGTGGCGCGCCACGGCATTCGCCGCGAGCGCGTTTCGCTGGGTGCCCGGCGCACCTGTGAAACGCTGCAGCAGGCGGGCCATAAGGCTTACGTCGTCGGCGGCGCCGTGCGCGACCTGATCGCCGGCATCGTGCCCAAGGACTACGATATCGCCACCGATGCGACGCCGGAGCAAGTCCGCGCGCTGTTCCGCCGCGCACGCATCATCGGCCGACGCTTCCAGATCGTGCATGTGATGCAGGGCGGCGAGACGCTCGAGGTGTCCACCTTCCGCGCCGCGCACGATGCCCACACCGTCAAGGATGAGCATGGCCGCGTGCTGCGCGACAATGTTTTCGGCTCGATCGCGGAAGACGCGGCGCGCCGCGACTTCACGGTCAATGCCCTGTATTACGACCCCGCTTCCGAAACGGTGATCGATTATCACCATGGCGTGGCCGACCTGCAGCAGAAGACGCTGCGCATGATTGGCGAGCCGAAGCAGCGCTACCGCGAAGATCCGGTGCGCATGCTGCGTGCGGTGCGCCTGTCGGCCAAGCTGGGCCTGACCCTCGATCCGGCGGTGCGTGCGCCGATACGCGAGATGGCCGGGCTGATGGAAAACGTGCCGGTGGCGCGGGTGTTCGACGAGATGCTGAAGCTGCTGTTTTCGGGGCACTCAGTCGAATGCGTCAAGCGTCTGCGTGATGATGGCTTGCATCACGGGCTGCTGCCCTTGCTCGACGTCATTCTGGAGCAGCCGCTGGGCGAGAAGTTCGTCATGCTCTCGCTGGCGAGCACCGATGCGCGGGTAAAGGCCGGCAAGTCCCTGTCGCCCGGCTATCTGTTCGCCACCTTGCTCTGGCATGAAGTGCTGGCCTCCTGGGAAGCGCGCAAGGTCCGCGGCGAAGTGCCGATTCCGGCGTTGTACGAAGCGATGGACGAGGTGCTCAACGTGCAGGGCGAAAAGCTGGCCATCACGCGCCGCGTGGTCGGCGACATCAAGGATATCTGGGCGCTGCAACCGCGCTTCGAGAAGCGCGCCGGTAAAGCGCCCTACCGCCTGATTGAATTGCCGCGTTTTCGCGCCGGCTATGACTTCCTCGCCTTGCGTGCCGAGAGCGGCGAAATCGACATGGAACTCGCAACGTGGTGGCGCGACTTCCAGAATGCCAGTCATGAGGATCGCGAAGCCCTGCTGATAGCCGACAGCGGCCCCAAGAAGCGGCGGCGTCGTGTCCGCAGCAAGAAGACGGCGGGCGAGGGTGACATGGCAAGCAGCGCATCCAGCGAAGGCTGAAAATGAGCCAGCGTTGCTTCATCGCGCTGGGCGCCAATCTGGGGGACCCGGTGGTGACGGTGAAAGCGGCGATCCTTGCCCTGCGCGGATTGCCGCAGACCGAATTCATTGCCGCGTCTTCACTGTATCGAACGGCGCCGGTCGGCCTGAAGCATCAGCCCGACTTCATCAATGCCGTGGTGGAACTGGTCGCCGTATCGTCAGCGCCGACTCTCCTGGAAGCCCTGTTCGCGATCGAAGAGCGCTTTGGCCGCCAGCGCAGCGTGAAAAACGCCCCGCGCACGCTGGATCTCGACCTGCTGCTTTACGGTGATACGGTCACCGATGATCCGCAACTCACCCTGCCGCATCCGCGTCTTCATGAACGGGCCTTTGTGCTGGCGCCCCTGGCAGAAATCGCGCCGCAGCTGACGATCCCCGGGCGCGGCAGAGTGAGCGACCTGCTGTTGTGTTGCGCCGACCAGCAGATCGCCAGGTTGCTGCCACAGGCCGCCTGAGGCATGCCGGCCATCTTGCAGATTCCCGTTGTCTGGCAGACCGCGCTGCTGCTCGCGGCCTCGAACATCTTCATGACCTTCGCCTGGTACGCCCACCTGAGGAACCTCAACGACCGGCCATGGTGGATCGCCGCCCTGGCCTCGTGGGGCATCGCACTGTTCGAGTATTTGCTGCAGGTGCCGGCCAATCGGATCGGTTATCACGAGATGTCGCTGGGTCAACTCAAGATTCTGCAGGAAGCGATTACTCTCGCCGTGTTCGTTCCCTTTGCTGTGTTCTACATGCAGCAGCCACTGAAGCTTGATTACCTGTGGGCGGGTTTGTGTATCCTAGCCGCCGTCTACTTCATATTCCGATCGCCATGACCTATCTAGCCAGCAACAAGCCGATCACGCTGCCGGAACTGGAGCGCATGAAACACGAGCAGCAGAAGATCGCGATGCTCACCGGCTACGACGCCAGCTTTGCCGCGCTGGAGGACCGCTGCGGCGTGGACGTGATCCTGGTTGGCGACTCGCTGGGCAACGTGCTGCAGGGCAAGACATCGACGCTGCCGGTGACCATGTAGCAGATGGTCTATCACACCGAGTGCGTCGGCCACATGGCGCAACGCGCGATGTGCGTCGCCGACATGCCCTTCGGCAGCTATCAGGAGTCAAAGGAACTGGCTTTGCGGAACGCCGTGCGCCTGCTGGCCGCCGGGGCCGAGATGGTCAAGCTGGAAGGCGGTGAGGTGATGGCCGAGACCGTGCATTTCCTGGTCGAGCGCGGCGTGCCGGTCTGCGCCCATATCGGCCTGACGCCGCAGTCGGTGCATGCGCTGGGCGGCTACCGCGTGCAGGGTCGCGGTGAGGAGGGTGCGGCGCGCATGAAGCGCGAAGCCCTCGCGCTGGAACAGGCGGGTGCCGCGCTGATGGTGCTCGAAATGGTTCCCGCGCAGCTCGCCGGCGAAATCACCGGATTGTTGAAGGTCTGCGCCACCATTGGTATTGGCGCCGGCAAGGACTGCGATGGGCAGGTACTGGTGCTGCACGACATGCTCGGCGTCTATCCCGGCAAGAAGGGGCGCTTCGTGCGCAACTTCATGGAAGGTGCGGCGAGCATCGACGCCGCCGTGATCGCCTACGTCAAGGCCGTCAAGGACGGCAGCTTCCCGGCCCCCGAGCACACCTACTGAAGCATGCAGATCCACGAGACGATTGCAGGCCTGCGCGCGGCACGTGGCTACGCCGGGCGTCTCGCACTCGTGCCCACCATGGGCAATCTGCACGAAGGCCACATCGCGCTGATGACGCAGGCACGGTCCCATGCCGACCAGGTGATGGCGACCATTTTCGTCAATCGCCTGCAATTTCGCCCCGGCGAGGACTTCGAAACCTATCCGCGCACCTTCGAGGCCGATTGCGAAAAACTCGCGGGTGCCGGCGTGGACCATCTTTTTGCGCCGACCGAAGCGGAAATGTATCCGCAACCGCAGACTTACCAGATCGAACCACCGCCCGAGCAGGCGGGCATCCTCGATGGCGAATTCCGCCCGGGGCATTTTCGCGGGGTCGCCACGGTGGTGATGAAGCTGTTCCAGATCGCCCAGCCCGACGCGGCCCTGTTCGGCAAGAAGGACTACCAGCAACTGATGGTAATTCGCAACATGGCCCGCGAGTTCAATCTGCCCATCGAAATCATCGGCGGCGAGACCGTACGCGCCGCGGACGGGCTGGCCCTGTCCTCGCGCAACGGCTATTTGTCGGCCACTGAAAGGGCGCAAGCCACTAATTTATATAGGGTCTTGACCAAGGTGGCGGAAGCGGTGCGAGACGGCTCCCGGGATTGGGCCTCGCTGGAGCAAGGGGCGGTCCGTGAACTCCAAGCCAGTGGCTGGATTCCGGATTATGTTGCATTGCGTAAAAAAGTTGATCTACAATTGCCGTCTGCTCACGATTCCGGGTTGGTGGTGTTGGCGGCGGCGCGTTTGGGAAGCACGCGCCTCATCGACAATCTGGAAGTTTAGGTCACTGCGATGCGCTCATGCCGGTGGTGTGCCAGAAGCGAAAACGATGGGAGTGCTGTTCCGATTGGGAACTCCCGGTCTATTGCCGCCTTTGCATGAGAAAGGTCTGTCAATGCAACGCATGATGCTCAAGTC
>JANXRC010000197.1 GCA_025353195.1 Rhodocyclaceae bacterium | reverse complement strand
TGCGATTCGTCGAGAGTGGACATGATTTACCTCAAGTGCTTTGGACAAGACTGAGCCAGTCGGCGTGTGCGGGTACTTTGCCGTTGACCAGGTCGAAGAACAGGCTCTGGAGCTTGCCGGTAACCGGGCCGCGACTGCCGCTGCCGATGGTGCGATTGTCGAGCTCGCGGATCGGCGTGACCTCCGCCGCCGTGCCGGTGAAGAAGGCTTCGTCGGCAATGTAGATGTCGTCGCGCGTCAGCCGCTTGGCAATGACCTTGTAGCCGAGTTCCGCGGCCAGCGTGATGATCGTGTGGCGGGTGATGCCCATCAGCGCCGAAGCGATCTCCGGTTCGTAGATCACGCCATCCTTGACCATGAACAAATTCTCGCCGGCGCCTTCGGCGACGAAGCCATCGACGTCGAGCAGCAGGGCCTCGTCGTAGCCGTCTTCGGTGGCTTCCATGTTGGCCAGGATCGAGTTGGGATAAGTGCCGGCAAACTTGGCGCGCGCCATGTTGACGTTCACGTGGTGCCGCGAGTAGCTCGAGGTCTTGACGCGGATACCCCTTTCCATGCCTTCTTCACCGAGATAGGCGCCCCACGGCCATGCCGCAATGGCGACATGGGTGACCGCGCCGCGCGGGCTGACTCCCATCTTTTCCGAACCGTAGAAGGCGATCGGCCGCAGGTAGCAGGATTCGAGCTGGTTGGCGCGCACCACTTCCTTGTGCGCCTCCATCAGCGTCGCCTTGTCGTATGGCATCGGCATGCGGTAGATGTGCGCCGAGGCGAACAGCCGGTCGGTGTGTTCCTTGAGGCGGAAGATCGCGGTGCCGGAGACGGTCTTGTAGGCGCGCAGGCCTTCGAATACGGCGAGGCCGTAGTGCAGCGAGTGGGTCAGCACATGGGTGGTGGCATCGCGCCAGGGCACGAGCTTGCCGTCGTACCAGATAAAGCCGTCACGGTCGGCCATGGACATGGTGGGTCTCCAGCTTGCGTTGTTGAAGCCCTGATTTTAGCAGGGGCGTTAAAATGCGCCGATGAATCGTATCTGGAAACCCAATGTCACCGTCGCTGCGCTGATCGAGCGCGACGGGCGTTTCCTGCTGGTCGAGGAGGAAACCGACGGCGGTCTGCGCTTCAATCAGCCGGCCGGCCACCTTGATGAAGGCGAATCACTGGTCGCTGCCTGCCAGCGCGAAACGCTGGAAGAAACCGCCTGGGGATTCACGCCGACGGCGCTGGTCGGCGTCTATCAGTGGCCGCGGCCGCAGGGCGACATCACCTATCTGCGTTTCGCATTCTCCGGCGATCTCGGCGCGCACCAGGAGGGCCGGGTACTCGACGCCGGAATCCGGCGCGCGGTCTGGATGACGCCCGACGAGATTCGCGCCAATGCGGATCGGCATCGCAGCCCTCTGGTGTGGCAGTGCGTGACCGACTACCTCGCCGGCCGGCGTTTTCCGCTTGAGCTGGTCAGGCACTACGACTGATGGGCTCCCAAGGAAAGATCATCGTCGGCCTCTCCGGTGGCGTCGATTCTTCGGTGGCGGCGCTGCTGCTGAAGCGCGAAGGTTACGAAGTGATCGGCCTGTTCATGAAGAACTGGGAGGGCGACGATAGCGACGAATACTGTTCCTCGAGCGAGGATCTGGTCGCCGCCGCTGCCGCCGCCGATTCGATCGGCATCGAATTCGAGGCGGTCAACTTTGCCGCCGAATACCGCGAGCGGGTGTTTGCCGATTTTCTGCGCGAGTATCAGGCTGGCCGTACGCCGAACCCCGACGTGCTGTGCAATTCGGAAATCAAGTTCAAGGCCTTTCTCGATCACGCGCTGGCGCTCGGTGCCGACAAGATCGCCACCGGCCACTATGCGCAGGTGCGCGAGTTTCTCGGTGCATGGCAGTTGCTCAAGGCCGAAGACGGCACCAAGGACCAGAGCTACTTTCTGCACCGGCTGAATCAGGCGCAACTGGCGAAGACGCTGTTTCCCGTTGGCCACCTGTACAAACGCGATGTGCGGCGGATCGCCGAGGAGGCGGGCCTGGCGAATCATGCACGCAAGGACTCGACCGGCATCTGTTTCATCGGCGAACGACCCTTCCGTGAATTCCTGGCGCGCTACCTGCCGAAGCAGCCGGGAGAAATCCGCGTGCTCGGCACCGATCACGTGATCGGCCATCACCAGGGCATGATGTACTACACCCTCGGCCAGCGCGAAGGCCTGGGTATCGGCGGCGTCAAGGGCGCGCCGGAGCAGCCCTGGTTCGTCGCCGCCAAGGACATGGAAAGGAACATCCTCTGGGTCGTGCAGGGCCACGAGCATCCCGCATTGCTTTCGGCAAGCCTGGTGGCGAAAGACCTGTCATGGATTGCCGGCGAAGCACCGCACACGCACTGGGTCTATGCGGCGAAGACACGCTACCGCCAGCCGGATGCGGCCTGCGAGGTCGAGCGCGTTTCAGCCGAAGACTGCGAGGTCGTTTTTGCTGCTCCGCAATGGGCGGTGACACCGGGCCAATCGCTGGTGCTCTACGAATCGAGGGTCTGTCTGGGCGGCGGCATCATTGCAACACATGAAGTGTCAAGTACGTAAAACCGTGCATAAAGTCCTTGCATAGGCGCTAGGGAACGGGTTTAGAATATTTTTTGGGCGGGATGCCCTCAAATTACCGGAGGAATTTAAAGTATGAATAAAGCTGAACTGATTGAAATCGCCGCCAAGGAAGCCGACATAAGCAAGGCTGCCGCCGGCAAGGCGCTTGACGGAATCATGGCTGCGATCGTCAAGGCAGTATCCAAAGGGGATAACGTCACTTTGGTCGGGTTTGGCACGTTCAAGTCGGCCAAGCGCGCTGCGCGTACCGGCAAGAACCCCAAGACCGGCGCCACCATCAAGATTCCCGCCACCACCGTGCCGAAGTTCAGCGCGGGTACGGGTTTCAAGCTCGCTGTCTCCGGCAAGAAGGCCAAGAAGTAAGAAGCAAGAACGATCTTCTTTTGCCGAATCGGGCCCGTAAGTGGGCCCTTTTCATTATGTCCCCGACATCCCGGGGACGGCATCCCTTGCGGATTTATCGGTTCGGAGTCCTGCAAATGAAGCGTTGCGCGGGATATGATTCCTGCTGAAATGGACTCTTGAGAGGCTCACCATGATTACGACACAACATCACGGGCAACTGGTTGAGTTCGCCGTGTTCGGCGAATTCACTCTGGCCGACTTCAAGGAATTCGAAGACCTGGTCCTTCACCAGATCAAGTTTTCCGGGCCGGTGAATCTGCTGGTCGACCTGCGCGACATGGCCGACTTCACGGTGGACGTAGCCTGGGAAGAGATACGGTTTTCGCGGCAGCACGCCGGCGACTTCAAGCGCATCGCGGTGATCACCGACAGCCAGTGGGTCGCCTGGAGCGCTTGGCTGGAGCAGCTCTTCGTCAGCGCCGACGTCAGGGTGTTTGCCGAAGAGGCCGAAGCGCGCGGCTGGCTCGCCGAATGAGCGCGGCGGTGGCTGATACGCTGGTCAGTGTCGAGGAGCTTGCGGCCCATCCGGAGTGGCGCGTTTTCGACTGCCGGCATGACCTGAAGAATACCGAATACGGTCGCCAGGCATACGCCCGCGGCCACATTCCCGGTGCGCTGTTCCTGCATCTCGATGACGATCTCTCCGGCGCCAAGGACGATGGCAACGGACGCCATCCGCTGCCCGCTGTCGCTGATTTTGCGCGGCGCATGTCGGCGTGCGGCGTCGATGCAGCGACACAGGTGGTGGCCTACGACAATGAAGGTGGAATCTTCGCCTCGCGCTTGTGGTGGATGCTGCGCTGGCTGGGGCACGACCGGGTAGCCGTGCTGGATGGCGGGCTGGCCGGCTGGAAGCGCGGCAAACGGGTGCTGGAAGAGCCGGTGCCGGTGGTCGAGTCGCGCCAGTTCACGCCGCATCCCCAGGACATGGCGGTGGATCTCGAGCAGGTTCTGGCCGATCTCGGCACCGAGTGGATGCTGATCATCGATGCGCGCAGCCCGCAACGCTTCCGTGGCGAAAAGGAAACGCTCGATCCGGTCGGTGGCCACATCCCCGGCGCGGTCAACCGGTTCTACGCCGACAACCTCGATGACGCCGAATGTTTCTTCAAGCCGGCAGAAGAACTGCGCCGCGAATTCACCGCGCTACTCGACGGCCGGCCTGCGGGGCAAGTGGTGCAGCAGTGCGGCTCCGGCGTTACCGCTTGTCACAATCTGCTGGCGATGGAAGTGGCCGGCCTGTCCGGGTCGAAGCTTTATCCCGGCTCATGGAGCGAGTGGTGCGCCGATCGTTCACGTCCGGTGGTGAGCGGCTAGGGATCGACACCCAGCCGTCGCAGCGCCCATGCCACATGCTCGCGCACCAGCGCCGAAGGGTGATCGGCGCGTGAGCGCAGTGCGCTGACCGCTTCGGCACTGGACGGCGCATTGCCCAGCGCCACGGCGATGTTGCGCAGCCAGCGCTCGAAGCCGATACGCCGGATCGGCGAACCGGCAAGTCGTTCGTTGAAATCGCTTTCTTCCCAGGCGAACAGCTGCGTCAGCCGGGCCTGGTCGAGGCCGTGGCGCGGTGCGAAGTCGGCCTCGCGCGTCAGGGGCGCGAAGCGGTTCCACGGACAGGCCAGCTGGCAATCGTCGCAGCCGTAGATGCGGTTGCCCAGCAGCGGCCGCAGCGGCTCGGGAATGCTGCCCTTGAGTTCGATGCCGAGATAGGAGACGCAGAGCCGCGCATCCAGGCGATAGGGCGCGACGATGGCCCGGGTCGGGCAGGCTTCGATGCAGGCGGTGCAACTGCCGCAGTGATCGGTCACCGGCGTATCGGGCGGCAGCGCCAGGTCGGTGAATATCTCGCCGAGAAAGAAATACGATCCGGCGTCGCGATCGAGCAGCAGCGTGTGCTTGCCGCGCCAGCCCAGCCCACTGTTCTGCGCCAGGCCGACTTCCATCACCGGTGCCGAATCGGTGAACACCCGGCAGGCGAAACTGCCGACCTCATCGGTAATCCGGTCGGCGAGTTTCTGCAGGCGGGCGCGCAGCAGCTTGTGATAGTCGCGGCCCAGTGCGTAGCGCGAAACGAAGGCGCGTTCCCCGTCGGCGAGCGCAGCGGAAGAGTCGGCGGCGGTGCTACGGTAATTCATGCGCGCGGTGATGATGCTGCAGGTGCCCGGCACCAGCAGTGCCGGCAGGGCACGCTTGTTTCCCGCCTCGGTCCCGTAAGCCGCCATATAATCCATTTCGCCATGGCACCCGGCCGCCAGCCATGCGTTTAGATCTCCTTCGGCATGGTCGACATGGGCGGCGGCAAAGCCGATGGCATCAAAGCCGAGGTCCGTGCCCCAACTCCGTATCGTCTCCTTCAGTTTCGCCGGATTTTCATCATCGCCATGCATGCCGAACATCTTACTTTAGCCCTGCCCGGCGAGGCCGACACCCTTGCCGCGGGCGCCGCACTGGCCGCATCAATTGCCCAACATAGGCCGCCGGGCATGGTGATCTGGCTCGAAGGCGACCTCGGCGCGGGCAAGACGACGCTGGTGCGCGGGCTGTTGCGCGCGGCGGGCGACAGCGGCCCGGTCAAAAGCCCTACTTACACACTACTTGAAGTTCATGTGGTTTCTGGATTACACTTCTATCACTTTGATTTCTATAGATTCAATCAGGCGGAAGAATATCTCGATGCGGGACTCGACGAATATTTTTCAGGAAGCGGGATTTGTCTGGTCGAATGGCCCGACAAAGCCGCGCCATATCTGCCATCCGCAGATATGCGGATTGAATTGCAGCTTGCCCCCGGCGCAACGGGCGAGGGGCGCACGGCGCGCATCACTGCCGCAAGTGACCGGGGACGAACATGCCTCGCCGGCGTGATGTCCTCAAGTTTGCTGCGGCCAGCCTGACGCTGCTGGTCTCAAGAGTCGGCGCTGCCGCCACGGCGGGCACCAGCATTCTCGCGGTGCGCGTTTGGCCCGCTCGCGACTACACGCGGGTGACGCTGGAACACGATCAGGCGATCAGGTATTCGCACATGCTGGTGAAGGATCCGGACCGGCTGGTGCTCGACCTGGAAGGCGTCGAGTTCAATTCCGTACTGCAGTCGCTGCCGTCGAAGATCCTCGACTCCGACCCCTACATCAAGCTGATCCGCGCCGGTCGCAACAAGCCCGGCGTGGTGCGGCTGGTGATCGAACTCAAGGGCGAGGTCAAGCCGCAGGTCTTTGCGCTCGCGCCGGTGGGCGAATACGGTCATCGGCTGGTGCTCGATCTTTATCCGGTGGAGCCGGTCGATCCCTTGATGGCGCTGCTCGAAAAATCCGCCGAGCCGCCGCTGAAGGCCGAGTCGACGCTCGCCAGCCCGAGCAAGCCGGCGGAGCTTCCGGCCGAGCGGGCCGCGGAAAAGCCGGGTGAAAGACCGGAGATTGCGCGCCTCGTCACGATCGTCCTCGATCCCGGGCATGGCGGCGAAGACCCCGGAGCGATCGGGCGCGGTGGCAGCCACGAGAAGAACGTCACCCTCTCCGTGGCGCGGCGGCTGAAGGCAAAGATCGACGCCACGCCCAACATGCGCGCGGTGCTGACGCGCGACGGCGACTATTTCATTCCGCTGCAGCAGCGCGTAGCAAAGGCGCGGCGGGTGCAGGCGGACCTGTTCCTCTCGGTGCACGCCGACGCCTTTGTCAAGACCACCGCGCGCGGGTCCAGCGTTTTCGTCCTGTCCGAAAACGGCGCTTCGAGTTCGGCGGCGCGCTGGCTGGCGAACAAGGAAAACTCCGCCGACCTGGTGGGCGGCGTCAATATCGGGGTCAAGGATCCCTATCTCGCCCGTACCCTGCTCGACCTGTCGCAGACAGCCACCATCAACGACAGCCTCAAGCTGGGCAACAACGTGCTGGGCGAACTGGGCCGCATCAATACCCTGCACAAGGGTCAGGTGGAACAGGCCGGATTTGCCGTGCTGAAGGCGCCGGACATTCCGTCGATCCTGATCGAGACCGCCTTCATCTCCAATCCCGAAGAAGAGGCGCGGCTCAACGACGAGGCCTATCAGGACCGCATGGCGGAAGCCATCCTCAAGGGTATCCGCCGCTACTTCGCGAGGAACCCGCCGCTGGCCAAATCGAAGCTGGCGCGAGTGGACTGAGGCAAGCCTGGCGTTCGCGCTGAAGCCCTTGCTGGTTCAGGTCGCGCCGGCTTAGCTTGATATAATCGACCGCTTTCCCTGCAGACTCGACCCCATGCTGGTTTTTCGCGGAGTTCCCGAGCGGGCGACGACGTCTACGGTGCTGACCATCGGCAATTTCGATGGCGTGCATCGTGGTCATCGCGCGCTGCTGGCTGATTTGACAGCCAGGGCGCGCGCGCTCGCATTGCCGGCGACAGTGCTCACCTTCGAGCCGCATCCGCGCGAACTGTTCGCCCCGGAGCAGGCGCCGGCGCGTCTGGCCAGCCTGCGCGACAAGGTGGAACTGCTGGCGGATTGCGGCGTCGATCGGGTGCATGTCTGCCGCTTCGACCACAAACTGGCCGCCCTCACCGCCGCTCAGTTCGTCGAGCGCATCCTGGTGCAGGGCCTGTCGGTGCGGCATCTGATCGTCGGCGACGATTTCCGCTTCGGCAAGGGGCGCGGCGGCGACTTCGCGCTGTTGCAGCAGATGGGGCAGTCGCACCGCTTTGCGGTCGAGGCCATGCACACGGTCGATTTCGGTGGCGTCCGCGTTTCCAGTTCCGCCGTGCGCACGGCCCTGGCGAGCGGCAACATCGAGTACGCGGAGAAGCTGCTGGGGCGCGCCTTCGTCATCGCCGGGCGCGTCATGGACGGCAAGAAGATCGGCCGCACGATAGGCTTTCCCACCGCCAATATCCAGGTCAAGCGCCAGCGCCTGCCCCTGTCCGGCGTCTTCGCCGTCACGGTTTCGGGCATCGCCGGGCAACCGCTGCCCGGTGCCGCGAACATCGGCGTGCGGCCCACCGTGGGCGCGGGCATGAAGCCGATACTGGAGGTTCATATCCTGGATTTCGACCGCGACATTTACGGCACCCACGTCGACGTGAATTTCCTGCACAAGCTGCGCGACGAGGCCAAATTCGATTCACTGGATGCACTCAAGGCACAGATCGCCCGCGATGTGGCGGCGGTGCGCGCCTTTTTCAACACACACTCAAATACTGGCACCACTCATGGCTGATTACCGCAAGACCCTCAACATGCCCGACACGCCCTTTCCGATGCGCGGCGATCTCGCCAAGCGCGAGCCGGGCTGGATTGCGGCGTGGCAAGAGAAAAAGCTTTACTGGAAAATCCGCGCCGCGGCCAAGGGGCGTCCGCGCTTCGTGCTCCACGATGGCCCGCCCTATGCCAACGGCGACATTCACATCGGCCACGCGGTGAACAAGATCCTCAAGGACATCATCGTCCGCGCCAAGACGCTGGCCGGTTTCGATGCGCCCTATGTGCCGGGCTGGGACTGCCACGGCCTGCCGATCGAGCACCAGATCGAGAAGACCCACGGCAAGCACCTGCCGGCCGACCAGGCGCGCGAGCTGTGCCGCAGCTTCGCCGCCGAACAAGTGGAACGGCAGAAGAAGGACTTCATCCGCCTCGGCGTGCTCGGCGACTGGGACAATCCCTACCTGACCATGGCCTTCGGCAACGAGGCGGACGAGATTCGTGCGGTCGGCGAACTGTATGCCCGAGGCTACCTGTTCAAGGGCCTGAAGCCGGTTAACTGGTGCTTCGACTGCGGTTCGGCGCTGGCCGAGGCCGAGGTCGAGTACCAGGACAAGAAGTCGCCGGCGATCGATGTCGGCTTCCGCCTCGATGCCGCCGAACGCGGCCGCGTCGCCCATGCCTTTGGCATCACGGCGCTGCCTGAAGGCGATTGCTGGACCGTGATCTGGACCACGACGCCGTGGACCATTCCCGCCAACCAGGCGCTCAACATGCATCCGGAGTTCACCTACGAACTGGTGAAGACGGCGCGTGGCTGCCTGATCCTGGCCGCCGAGTTGCGCGCGGCGGCGCTACTGCGCTACGGCCTCGAAGGCGAGGTGCTGGGCGCTTGCCAGGGCGCCGCGCTGGCCCAGGTGGTGTTCCGCCATCCCTTCTACGACCGCGCTTCGCCGGTATATCTGGGCGACTACGTCACGCTCGACACCGGCACCGGCATCGTCCATAGCGCGCCGGCCTACGGCCTGGAAGACTTCGAATCCTGCCGCAAACACGGCATGCACAACGACGAAATCCTGACTCCCGTTCAGGGCGACGGCGTGTTCGCGGCGAGCCTGCCGTATTTCGGTGGCATGTACGTGTGGAAGGCCAATGCGGCCATCATCGAGAAGCTGGCCGAAGTCGGCAGCCTGTTTGCCAGCAGCGAAATCGTGCACAGCTACATGCACTGCTGGCGACACAAGACGCCGATAATTTATCGCGCAACCACCCAATGGTTTGTGGGAATGGATCGGGCGGTCGAAGGCGGCACGCTGCGCGACAAGGCGCTCGCCGCCGTCGAGGCGACCAAGTTCTATCCCGACTGGGGCAAGGCGCGGCTGCACGCGATGATTGCCAACCGCCCGGACTGGTGCGTTTCGCGCCAGCGCAACTGGGGCGTGCCGATTCCCTTCTTCCTGCACAAGGAAACGGGCGAGCCGCATCCGCGCACGCTGGACCTGCTGGAAGCCGTGGCGCAGCGCATCGAATCGGGCGGCATCGACGCCTGGTTCAAGCTCGACGCGGCCGAACTGCTCGGTGACGAAGCCGGCCAGTACGACAAGATGCGCGACACCCTCGACGTCTGGTTCGATTCCGGCACCACGCACCGCACCGTGCTGCGCGGCTCGCACGCCGCCGACCTCGGCTATCCCGCCGACCTCTATCTCGAAGGTTCCGACCAGCATCGCGGCTGGTTTCATTCCAGCCTGCTCACCGGTGCCGCCATCGACGGCCGCGCGCCCTACAAGGCGCTGCTGACCCACGGCTTCGTGGTCGATGGCAAGGGCATGAAGATGTCCAAGTCGAAGGGCAACGTGGTGGCGCCGCAGAAGATTTCCGATACGCTCGGCGCCGAAATCCTGCGCCTCTGGGTCGCCAGCACCGACTATTCGGGCGAGCTGTCGATCGACGAGAAGACCATCCTGCCGCGCGTCGTCGAGGTCTATCGCCGCCTGCGCAATACCCTGCGTTTCCTGCTCGCCAACACGGCGGATTTCGACCCGGCGAAGATGCTGCCGCCTGCCGACTGGCTGGAAATAGACCGTTACGCCCTCGCGCTGACGCGGCAGTTGCTGGTCCAGTGCACGGCCGACTACGACCGATTCGAGTTTCACAAGGTGGTGCAGGGGCTGATGAACTTCTGTTCCGAGGACCTCGGCGCCTTCTACCTGGACATCCTCAAGGACCGCCTGTACACGGCGACGGAAGATTCCCGCGCCCGCCGCTCGGCGCAAAGCGCCCTGTGGCACATCCTGCAAACCGTGACGCGGCTGATGGCGCCGATCCTCTCCTTCACCGCCGAGGAAATCTGGACCACGCTCAAGCAGGGCGAGAGCGTCATGCTCGACACCTGGCATACGTTGCCGGAGCAGGCCGAAGAGTCGGCGCTGGCGGCACGGTGGCAGGCGCTTCGCGGCGTGCGCGCCGAAGTCTCGCGGGTGCTGGAAGACGTGCGCGGCACCGGCGGCATTGGTTCGTCGCTGCAGGCCGAGGTCAGCCTGCGCGTCGGGGCCGAGGCCTACGAACTGCTGGCATCCCTCGGCGAGGACCTCAAGTTCGTCTTCATCTGCTCCAAGGTGAATCTCGAAAAATCCAGCGGCGGCGATGCGGCAACCAGCGTCACAGCCACTCCCAGCGCCCATGCCAAATGCGCGCGCTGCTGGCACTGGCGCGAAGACGTCGGCCACGATGCGACGCATCCCGAGCTTTGCGGCCGCTGCGTGTCGAATCTCCACGGCGCTGGCGAGGCGCGCGAGTTTGCCTAAGTTCGCACCGACGTCGCGGCTGATGCGCTGGCTGGCGCTGACGGCGCTCGTGCTGGTGCTCGACCAGGCCAGCAAGGCGTGGGTGCTGGCGAGCTTCCGGCTGATGGAGAGCCAGATCGTGACGCCTTGCTTTAATCTGGTCTTCGTCTTCAACTCGGGTGCAGCGTTCAGCTTTCTGGCCGGCGCCGGCGGCTGGCAGAAGTGGTTTTTTGTGGTCCTCGCGCTGGGGATTTCGCTCTGGCTGCTCGGTCTCTTGCGCCGCCATGCGCAGGAGCGCCTGATGCCGGCTGCCTTGTCGCTGATCCTGGGCGGCGCGGTCGGCAATTTGATCGACCGCCTGCGCTTTGACGCGGTGGTCGACTTTCTCGATTTTCATCTGGCGGGCTACCATTTCCCGGCCTTCAACGTCGCCGATTCGGCCATCACCATCGGTGTCGCCTTGATGCTGCTGCACCAGTTCCGCTTCGGCGAGGAATCCAAATGAGCCAGACCGTACGCGCCGGCAACCTGATCACGCTGCACTACCGCGTCGCCACCGGCGATGACATCGAGCTGGTGAGCACCTTCGAGTCGACCCCGGCCACCCTGCAACTGGGCAGTGGAGAACTGGCACCGCCGCTCGAGCACTGCCTGATTGGCGTCAGTGTCGGCGAACGCCATGTGTTCCTGCTCGACGCCGACCAGGCCTTCGGCAGCCACAATCCGCAACTGACGCAGCGCATGCCGCGCAGTGCCCTGCCGGCCAATGCCAGCCCCGAGCTGCATGGCCTGATCGAGTTCGCCGCACCCGGCGGCGCCAAGTTCACCGGCATCGTGCGCGAACTCGACGACGATGCCGTGCTGGTCGATTTCAACCATCCGCTGGCCGGCAGGCCGGTGCGCTTCGAAGTCCAAATTATCGGAATACTGTGATGAACATCCTGCTCGCCAATCCAAGGGGTTTCTGCGCCGGCGTCGAACGTGCGATCGCGATTGTCGAGCGCGCGCTGGAAAAATTCGGCGCGCCGATCTATGTGCGGCACGAGGTGGTGCACAACCGTTACGTGGTCGACGGCCTCAAGGCCAAGGGCGCCGTGTTCGTCGAAGAACTGGCCGAAGTGCCGGACGGCGCCACGGTGGTATTCAGCGCCCACGGCGTGCCGCAGGCGGTGCGCAAGGAGGCAGCCGCACGCGGTCTGAAGGTGTTCGACGCCACATGCCCGCTGGTGACCAAGGTGCATCTCGAGGTGTCGCGTCTGCACAGGCAGGGCTACGAGATCGTGATGATCGGCCACAAGGGCCACCCCGAGGTCGAAGGCACCATGGGCCAGGCGACAGGGCGCGTGTATCTGGTGGAAAGTGTCGATGACGTGGCGCTGCTGCCGGCCGGCGCCACGGGGAAGGGTGCGCCGCTGGCCTATGTGACGCAGACCACGCTGTCGGTCGATGACGCGCAGGCCATCGTCGCTGCGCTGCGCATCCGTTTCCCCGCCATCGTCGGGCCGAAAAAGGACGACATCTGCTACGCCACGCAAAACCGCCAGGATGCGGTCAAGGCGATGGCCGGCAAGGTCGACGTGGTGATCGTGGTCGGCTCGAAGAACAGCTCGAATTCCAACCGCCTGCGCGAAGTCGCCGCGATCGGCGGCATACCGGCGTATCTGGTCGATGGCGCCGATCAGATCGACGGGCAGTGGTTGAGCGGCAACGCGCGGGTCGGTGTGACGGCCGGCGCATCGGCGCCCGCGGTGCTGGTCAGCGGCGTCGTGCAACGCCTGCAAGCGCTGGGCGCCGGCAGCATCGAAACCCTGAACGGAGCGGCCGAGAACGTTTATTTTCCCTTGCCGAAGGAACTGCTGGCCGACTAGGCCGGAAATGCCGGCTGTCCGTCCCGCGCCGGTCGGGCGGATTAATTGGTCGCCAGTACGACACGGGTGCGCTCGACATAGCCCGTCCCGGCGACTGTGGCGTCGGAGGCCGGGCAGGCCACCGCCGGGCAGGCCACCGCCTTGATGCGGTAGGCCCGCACCGTCCGGGCCGTGCCCGGCACCGATTCGCCCTCGTTGTACAGCCAGGAATCGCAGAACACCGTGACGTAGAAGCCACCGGTGTCGGCTCTCAAATCGAGCGTCTGCGAAAGGCCGCTGCAGGTTTTCCACGGATCCGCCGGCGTCGTGCTGCTCAGCGCCTTGAACAGTCCCCATTCGTTGCCGGCCCGCGCGGCCTGCCAGGCCCGTGCCGACATGACATCCTGCGCCGAACCGGTGCTCTGCGCCGAGCCGATGGAAACGATGGCGGCAGACAGCACGGCGAGAATCACCAGTACCACGACGGCGGCGATGGCGCCGAAGCCTCTTTGCCGGGTCATGGCACGTTGTCCACATGAACGCCATGGGCGAGGGCGACGCTCTCGCCGGACCGGCTCAGCTCGAGTCGCATCCAGACGAAGCCGCTTTGCTGGGTCGCCCCCTGGCTCGGGTCATAGACAAAAGTGCAGGCGGCGACATCGGTGGCGACTACCGCGCCGGTGGTGAGTGCGCAAGTGGCGGCCAGGTTGGCGCCGAACGCCGCCACCGTTCGATACAGCGTGTTGCCGACGCAGCTGTAGACGACTGTCTGCGTCGCGTTGGCCACGGCGACGAAGCGTCCGCCGCCATAACCGACGGGGAACTGCTTGCCGGGAATCGTGATCCGGTACAGGCCGTCGCCGGCCCGCGGTGTCGCGGGTGCGGCGCTGATCTGGGCCGTGTTCGTGCCGGCGTAGACGTCGCCGCCGTTCTGGTTGTCGATGACGATCCAGTCGTTCTGCGCCGGCACCGTCGCCAGCGGCGACAGGACGTCGAACACGGTGGTGGCCTGCGCCACATCGAGCGGTGCGCTGCAGGTGGCCGAAGGCGCGCAGGGCAGCGGTGCGGGCGTATCGTTCACCGTGTCCGAGGCCACGCGGTAGCGGCCTCCGCCGATGGTCGGTACCAGCTGGAAGCAGGTGCTCGGCGACACTCCCGGCAGGCGCACGGAATTGGGCACCGCGCTGCGGATGTCCTGGGCCATGCGGCGCAAGGCCGTGTCGGCGATGTCGGTCAGGTCGGCGCGGCGGCGGGTGTCGAAATAACTGTCGACCACCGGCTTGAGGAATATCGTCAGCGAGGCGGCGAGGATTCCGGTTATGACGATGACGATCACCAGTTCGATCAGCGTGAAGCCGCGCGCCCTCATGATGCGTAGTTCGTCCGCCATCCCACCAGGCTGATGCTTTCCGCCCCGTGGGTCACAACAATCGTCACCTTCTTCACCGTGCCGCCGGTCAGTGTTCCCAGGCTTGCGGCGGCATCGACCGCCACCGTGATGCCATAGCCGGCAAGTCCGGCCACGGCCGCGCCGTCGATGTCGCAAATGCCGGTCGTGGCAAAACCGTTGTAGTCGGAAACATCGTCGAAAGCCGCGCGCGACGGCGGCGTGGCACCGCCGCAGCTCTTCAGCGAGTTCACCGGCGCGACGCCGTTCACGGCGAAAGGCTTGAGCAGCACTTCCTCCATCATTTCCTCGGCCACCGCCAGCATCTGCTTGTGGATCAGCGGGTCGGAGCTCGATTTTACCGCCGTACTGAAGGCAAGGAGAGTGCCGGCGAGACCGACGCCGATGATCACGATGGCAATCACCATCTCGATCAGCGTGAAGCCCGACGCGCGCCTAATGGACATGGCCGGTGGCTCCGACGACGCTGATCGGCGGCTGCCCGGCAATGACCAGGCTTGCATTGACCCCGCTGCCGTCGGGCTGGAAACTGAAAGGGGCAGGCAGCGCAGCGAACACCGCGTTGGTCGTGTCGCTGCTTTGCACCACGTTCGAACTGCTGCCGGGCAGGGCCAGCGGCGCGACGCAAGCCCCCGGGTTGCTCTGGGCTATGGTCAGGGTCACCGTGGTCAGGGTAAACGCCACGCAGACCTGCCGCCGGTGGCTGGTTGCGCTCTTCTGTGCATGGCGCAGGGCGGTGATCACCTGGTCATGGAACTCGAGCACGCGGTAATCGCTCAATCCGGTCATTTGGGGAATCGCCACGACGGCGAGAATGCCGAGCATGACCACGACCACCACCAGTTCGATCGTGGTAAAGCCAGGCGCACGCCTTGCCACTTCAGAACTGTTCCCGCACATGGACGTTCTTCTGTGTTTCCGGCGAATAAATGCCGAAGCTGGCACGGGCCGACGGATCGCGGTCGTAGGTGGCCGCGCAACTGCCGTTCTGCGAACGCAGCCAGGACTGGCCCGCGGGTGTGCCGCCGTGGCTGCCGAGGCAGGACTGGTCGTTGCCGGCGATGCCCAGATTGGCGGCGACGTAGACGCTACCGGTGGTGCCGGCGGGAGCCGGTGCGGCCAGGGTCAGCGTGCCGGTCCCCCCGCTCAAGCTCAGCGCCGCGGCGCTGGTATTAGCGGCAATGCCACCCGACAGGAAGAAGCCGCTGGCCGGCACGCTGGTGCAGCTATCGTTGCCGTTCAGCACCCATGAGCTGCCGCTCCAGTAGTGGGCTTGCACCGGCATGGCCAATGGGGATTTTTCGGAGCCGAAGGCGTTGGACAGACGCAGGCGGCCGAAGCGGAAAGACGTCGCTGCGCCAACTTGCCGGCGTTCGTTGCTTGCGTCGTTGTTGGCGTCGAGATCGTAAGCGGCGAACTTCACGCCATCGCCATCCCTCGGGTCGACGCCGAGCTTGACGCTGCCGTAGGGGCCATCGGGCGCCACGCCGCGAGGCAGGTTGGCGGTGGCGGTGATGGTGTTGCTGCCTTTGCTGCCGGCCACGGCCCAGCCGGTGGCCGCGACCGCGGTCACACTCATGCGGCTGGAAAGCAAGGTCGGCGCGGCCGTGTCGATCGCGCCCAGCGCCATCGACGGACTGACGCCGAGTTGGCTGTCCGGCCACAACAGCAGGCTGGTGGGATCGAGCATGGCGTACGCGCCGGCATAGTTCAAGGTCGTGCCGTTGCCGGCATTTTGCGCCGTCAGGGTAAAGACAAGCTGCATCGGCTCACCCATGTAGGTGAAGGTCGATGCCGGGGCGCAGGCCGCGGCGCTGCGCGTGACTATCGATCCCGCGCTCAGCCCGAAGTGATCCGGAATGAACCTTCCCCAACTCGTGGCGGCGCTTCCCACGTTGCAGCCGTAGAGACCGGACGCCTTGGTGTTCGAGGTGCTGCCCGCGACGCAATCATTGCCGGCGATGTCGCCGGCAGCGCTGTCCGCATAGGTGCTGTCGATAACGGCATCGGCGCCGAGGTTCACGTAACCGACCTCGCCGTAGGTGAAGGTCCCGCTCGCCGTACCGGCGACCGCAGGATTGAAACTGCCCGAGAATAGCGTTGCGATCGGGGTCGGGGAGCCGAGAAAATCGCTGACATTGGCAATGTTGATGGTCGGCGTGCCGGTGTAGGTGGCGACCCCGCTGGTCGCCGTCAAGGTGAAATTCGCGCCGGCCTTCACCACTGGCGCTCCTGCCGGGCCGCTCGCCGAGCCGGCCATGGCGACATTGCCGCTGGTCTTGGCCGTCACCGTGAAGCTTCTCGGCCTCACCGCGAACGCATCGGTCGAGCAGCCGTAGACGGTGCCCGAATTGGTATCGGTGATCCGGGCGATGAGCCGCGGGTAGGCATTGGTGTTGGCAATGGCGACAGTCACATCGTTCTTGTAACCGGCATCGCCGGTGACGAAGGGGACCGTGATGCCGGCCGCCGCCGTCACGATGGGTTTTGCGCACGCCGAGCAGGCAGCGGCAGAGCTGTTGCAAGCCGTGCCGCTGCTGTCGTCGAACAGGTCCAGCCTGACGTTCTTGGTGCCGACAAGGACGTAGTTGGTCAGCGTCAGGCCGCCGTTGTTGAGCGCGATGACATCGAGCTTGAATGTCGTGTTGCCGGCCGCGCCGGCCGTTTCATCCCATCCGGCGAGCTTGGTGTAGATGTCATGGGTTGTAGCGGCGTTGTAGCTGCTTTGCGCATAGTTGCTGTCCACGACATTGAAATTGTAGGCCGGGCTGGCTTGCGCCGCGGTATTGCCGACCACGAACAGGCCGAAGTTCGCCTGATTCATCCCGGTCGCCTGCGTGCTGGTGACGGTGCGCGTGCCCACGGTCGGGGTGGCCCAGGCGGCGGCCGTGAAGTACTTGACGATGAATGCCAATGGATTGGACGAAGCGCCGATATCGGCCGGGTTGTTGAACTGCAGGGTGGTGCTGTAGGTGCCGGTGAAGGTCAGGGTGCCCTTGGTGAGCGTCCAGTAACGCGATGCGCTGGCTGCCGGGAGGAGTCCTGCCGCCGTCACCTGGGTGTTACTGGTGTCCGGCTGCGTCGTTCCGATCAATGTGCCACCGCTGGAATTTGTAAACGTTTGCGTGATCGGCGCATATCCCGTGGTATCGCCAACCGGGTAAATACATGTGACGTTGGCCGCCGCCGGAAAGTTGAGGCTCAGATTGCCAAAGACATAGCCGTTCGTTCGCGTGACTGGCGTTGCCGAGCAGTTCGGCGAGTAGGTCAGCGTGTTGGCGCCGGTCTTGATGACGCCATTGGTCAAGGTCAGCGCAGTGCCGACGGTCACATTTCCGGTCATCGTCACGCCGTTTGCCGTGCCACTGGTGTTGTTGATGGTCAGATTCGAAAAAGTCACCGTCCCGGTTCCCGGAATGGTTTGCGCCGCGGTGCCGGTAAAACTACAGGGGCTGGCG
>JANXRC010000120.1 GCA_025353195.1 Rhodocyclaceae bacterium | reverse complement strand
CGCGCCGGCCCGTTGTAGTCGCGCTCCACCCACTGCCGTTGTTCGGGATGCAGGAATACAGTCCATTTTTCCCAAGGGAAGTCGAGTGCCCGCTGCAACTCCTCCACATTGCTCATTACGCGGAAGCGGCGTTGCGCATCGGGATGGTCGAAGGGGTTCGCCGCCGCCGTGGGCTTTGGCACGCGGGGCTTGCCACCCGTCGCCAGTTCCAGCAGCGCTTCGGCCGCCTCGGCGGGCAGATGGTCGGACAAGGCCAGCAGTGTGTCCTCTGTCGCCTGCTTGACATCATCCAGCCACTCGGCGGGCACGCCGTAGCCGAGCAGTTCGTCATCGGTCCTACCGGCAAACAGCGGCTTCAACGCGGGCGCAGGCTGCGGCGCCAGAACAAGTTCCGCCTGCACCGCACTTTGCACATACGCCGGCACCACGATTTCCTGCACCGTCTCGCGTATCTCGACCCACTGTGCGGCGCCCGTCTTGGGGTGAATTTCCAGCTTGCGACGTTCCGCCCAGTCATACGCCTTGTCGTGGTGATCGACATAGCAGAGCAGCAGGCTGGCATCGCTCTTGTGCACGATCAGCCGGATGTCGCTGCCCACCCGCACCGACCAGAAATTCTTGTCCCTTGCCTTGTCGAGCCTGTGGAAGCTCATGCCGGGGCTGGCCGGGTTGAGCTGCAAGTCAAATGCCGTCGTCTTGACCGCCTTTTGTTCCTCGCCGGTCAGGCGCGCCAGGCTATCGGTGAAGGTGTCGGCGATGCGGAATTCCACGGTCAGATCGATCTTCTTCATACCTGCTTATATACGGTTATATCCGGATTCAGATATAACTCGCTGGAAATGGGTAGACGTCCCGTCCGCGCCGTTCTGCCAACGCCGACTTTCTGGCGTGCCGTAAGTCGGCGCACGGCAGTCAAGCCAGCTTTGCCTTGAGCGCCACCAGCATTTCAAGCAAAGCCGGAATGTCGTCCCGGATGATGCTCCACAAGGTATCGTTGTCGATCCCCAGATAGCCATGAATCAGGCGGTTGCGCGTGGCAACGACCTGCCGCCAGGGAATCTGGGGATTCTCCGTGCGCACCGCTTCCGGAATATGGCTGGCCGCCTCGCCGATCAGTTCGAGATTGCGCACGGTGGCATCGTAGTTCAACCCGCTGGCGACAAATGCGGTCTGGTCGAAACCGCCGGTATAGGCGATCACATTCCCGGCGAAGTCGATCATGTCGTCGAGGTAAAACCGCCATTCGCGCGACGTAGCATCAGACATGGATAGCCTCTTTTTCAATGAAGGGGCGGAGTTCCGCGCGCAATGCCTTTTCCGTCACCAGATCGACCGCGCAGCCGAACAGGTCTTCGAGATAGAACTGGACGCCGAAGTAGCGCGCCGAAGTCGCCGGCCCATCGAAGGCCACCAGCACATCGACATCGCTCCCGATCTTGGCGCTATCCCGTGCCGTCGAACCGAACAGCGCAAGATGCGTCACGCCGTAGCGTTCGGCCAGGATAGGTTTGCTGCTGGCAAGCAGGTCAATCGCGTCTGATCTTTTCAACATGGCCTCCATTCATAGTTGCCCCGTGATCGGTTGCAAGTTCATTTAGCAACGGCACCCGAGAAGCGACACCATAACGGCTTTCATCGGGCAAAACTGGCTCAGCTTGTGACTGATGCCGTCCTCTGGCATCGACCGGTTCTTACCCCTCTGGAATTGCGGGGCTGTCATGGCTTTCCGCCTCCACCATCACGTCGATGCGGGTGGCGACGTCTTCGCTTTGGTAGATCGGGAATTGTTGGGGTTCGGTCATGGTGCGGTTGTCGGTGAAGGTCTCGGCGATGGGGATGTCCATTGGAACGGGCTGTCCGAATGACTATGAAATCAGCCGTAGCAGACCATCTCGAAACTTGCCAAAACTGGGTGACACATTTTTATCTGGCGACATAAGCGGTCCGACCTTCTCGGCCCACTCGTGTTTGACTTGCCCTGGCAAAGGCCACCCCGCCCTTTTGATAGCAGCTGAACCACCTCGATACACTGCATCAGCAAGTAGTTCCCACGTATCGCATGCGCTGTCCTGCACATAGCGATCAAGAACCTCTCTTTTTGCCTTTGGATATGCCTTGAGTAAAGCGCTTCGGTCTCCCAGATACCAGGCTTCCATTTCTTCGATGGCCAGACGGAATAGCGTGTTGGGTTGCGGGTGACATGCATTTGCAACCGCCTTCAACTCTTTAAGGAAAGCCACGCAATCGCGCCTGTCAGTATCCAGAACCACAACCACGGCGTCGATGCCCGGAGTTTTCCCATAGCCCCGTAGCAATTTCGGTAACTGATCCAGCAAAATCCGTTTGGCTGGGTCGCCCGTCGTCACCAGTCCTCTTGGAATGCGTCCAATGCCCTTGTAATCGTGCAACCGCCATGTATGTGGCGCCCCGTGCAGCCCCAAAAACATAGGTAAAAGCGATTGCAACAGCTTTCCCCCAGAACTGTCCTCAACCAATATCTCGATGTGCATGCCTACCTCGCATCGAGATAATCGCTGTACCAAAGACCGCCCAACGGCAAGCCTTCGGCCACAAGATTCTTGACAATCTCCATATCGGATACACGACGCACAGTCGAATATCCATCACTGCCCTTTTCAAGAATCCACACCTCGTCCGCCGACAAAGCATCGACGAAATAGGGCTGGTGAGTAGTCACGAAAATCTGAGGTGCATTCTTCCTGCCGGTAGCATGACGGCGCAATTCGTGCGCCAGAGAATCCAGCAAGCGATGGTACAAACCGTTTTCCGGTTCCTCGATGCAAATGAACGGCGGCGGGTCGGGGTCTTCCATCAACAGTAGGTAGGCAAAGATTTTCAGTGTGCCGTCCGACATCTGCCCGGCATAGAACGGATCGTCAAACGCGCCATCGTTGAATTGCAGTAGCACACGCTTGTCCAGCGTCACATCGGTCTTGATGCTCCGTATACCGGGAATCTTGCTAGCAATGCGGTCGAGTATCGACTGGAACCGCTCCTTGTGTTCCCGCTCCATGTACTGCACTACGTTGCCGATGTTGTCGCCGTGGCTGTTCAGGTGGCGTTGCGCCCCGGCGGATGGCATTGAGCGAGCGGCATCCGGGTGGAAATACGACAAAAACCAGCCCTTCAGAAAATCGCGGAAGCGTTTGATGCGGGGGTGTTCCTTTAGCGTGCCCAAGGTTGCGATACCGAGCTGCCTAAGGTCCGTGAGTTCGACGGCCATCTTGGTATTGGGCTCCTCGTCACCCTCACCCTCAATGGCAGCATCCCCAGCCCAGGCCGTCCCTATCCCCCGGGTCAAACGCAGAAAGGGGTAGGGACGGCCAAATCGTTGTCCTTTTCGGCGTTGCCCCAGAAACTCCGATTGCACGTATGGACGACCTGAGTTGTCAATGTCGATAACCAGTTCATAGGTAATCGGCCGTTCACCCTTCGCCTCGCGGTAATAGATTTCGAAATGGATCGGATCAGTCACGCCGAGCGAACGCATGCGCTCGAAGCCACCGCGCTGCTTGGCATCACAGGCCGTCTCCACATCCGTCGACAGGCAATCGGCGACAAAGCCGAAGGCGTCGAACAGCGTGCTCTTGCCGGAACCATTCTTGCCGATGACGACAGTAAATGGCGTCAGTGGCTCACCTCCTTGCTGGGTCGACAACTTGCCCAGCGTTACGTCACGCAAGGCGCGGTAATTCTGGACTCGGAATCCTTCGATCAAAGCCATAGTCTGTTCCTTTAAGACAAATTACCCGGATTCGCCACCTATCAAGATGCGAGCCGTGTTGCCAATTGTGGTTATACCTTAAACACCTTCATCACCTCATCCCCCAGGTGATTGATGACCTTCACCGCGATGCGCCCGGATTTCGGTTTCTCGAAGGGCCACGAGGTGTCGCTGTTCAGGGTGGCCCAGGCTTCCTGATCGATCTCGGCTTTCAGCGTGGTTTTCAGCGCGCTGTAGGGGTCGTTGGCGCCGAG
>JANXRC010000054.1 GCA_025353195.1 Rhodocyclaceae bacterium | reverse complement strand
GGTGCCGACACCCAGCGCGGCAGCCTTCTGCACCATCTCGAAGCTGGCACGACTGGTGATAACCAATGCGCTGTCAGCTACCACGACGCCACCCCGTGCCAGCGCGCCGAGGGTCTTGTCCAGTGCGTTGTGGCGGCCGATATCCTCGCGGACATAGCTGATCGTGCCGTCGCGATGGACGCGGCAGACAGCATGGGCGGCGCCGGTCGCCTGTTGCAGGACTTGCAGTGCAGGCAGCCGGCGCATGCCAGCGTAGAGCGCATCCAATGGAAACGGCACCGTCGGCGGCAGCGGCGCAAGGTTGCGCATTACCTGGCTCAGGCTCTCGGCGCCACAAAGCCCGCAGCCGGTACGCCCGGCAAGGCTGCGGCGGTGTTCCTTGAGGCGAACGAAGTCCTCGCTGGGGATTTCGAGTTGCAAGGTGATGCCGGCATCCGCCTCGACCATGCCGATGTCGAAGATGTCCTGCCGGCGCGCGACAATGCCTTCCGACAGACTGAAGCCGACGGCGAAATCCTCAAGGTCGGCGGGGGTCGCCAGCATTACCGCATGGCTGATGCCGTTGTACTCGAAGGCCACCGGCGTCTCCTCGGCCAGGTCGTCGGGCTGGCTTGTGCCATCGCGCCATACTTGCCGGCTGACCATTCGTTTCATGCGCCGATGAGCCGTGATACCTGCACCGCGGTGACCTTGTACTCGGGGCAGTTGGTGGCCCAGTCCGAGTTATCGGTGGTGATGACATTGGCGCCGGACCCGGGGAAGTGAAATGTGGTGTAGACCACTCCCGGCTGCACCCGTTCGGTGATCGTCACCGGTAGCGTCGTGCTGCCGGCGCGCGACTCGATGCCGACACGGTCACCGTCACGGATGCCGCGCTCCTCGGCGTCGTGGGGATGAATCTCCAGCAGATCGGCCCCGTAAAAGTCGGTGTTGGCGGTACGGCGAGTCTGGGCACCGACGTTGTACTGCGAGAGCACGCGGCCGGTGGTCAGCAGCAGCGGAAAACGGCGCGTCACTTTTTCGTCGGTCGGCACGTACTGGGTGATCAGGAAACGCCCCTTGCCGCAGACGAAGCTGTCGACATGCATGGTCGGCGTGCCGTCCGGCGCATCTTCATTGCAGGGCCACTGCAGGCTGCCGGCGCGTTCCAGCTTTTCGTAGCTGACGCCGGAAAAGGTCGGCGTCAGGCGCGCGATTTCGTCCATGATCTGGCTCGGGTGCTGGTAGTGCATCGCGTAGCCCAGCGCATTGGCTAGCGCCATGGTTACTTCCCAGTCGGCCTTGCCGGCCAGCGGCGGCATCACCCGGCGCACGCGCGAGATGCGCCGCTCGGCATTGGTGAAGGTGCCGTCCTTTTCGAGGAAGGAGGCCCCGGGCAGGAAGACGTGGGCATACTTTGCCGTCTCGTTGAGGAAGAGGTCCTGCAGCACCACGCATTCCATGGCGGACAGCGCGGCGACCACGTGGTGCGTGTTGGGGTCCGACTGGGCCGGATCCTCACCCTGGCAGTAAAGGCCGAGGAAGGAGCCATCGAGCGCGGCGTCGAGCATGTTGGGAATACGCAGCCCCGGTTCGGGCTGGATTGGCACTCCCCAGTCGTGCTCGAACAGCTCGCGGGTAAGCGTATCGGAGACATGACGGTAGCCTGGAAGCTCGTGCGGGAAGCTGCCCATATCGCAGGAGCCTTGCACGTTGTTCTGGCCGCGCAGCGGATTGACGCCGACACCTTCGCGGCCGACGTTGCCGGTGGCCATGGCCAAGTTTGCAATGGCGATCACGGCGGTCGAACCCTGGGAGTGTTCGGTGACGCCGAGGCCGTAATAGATCGCGCCGTTTGCAGCGCTGGCATAAAGCCGCGCCGCGCCGCGCACTTCGGCGGCTGGCACGCCGCTGGCGGCTTCCAAGGTCTCGGGTGAATTGGCCGGTCGGGCGACGAACTCTCGCCAGTCGAAAAACGCCTTTGGCTCGCAGCGTTCCGCCACGAACTTTTCGTCCAGCAGGCCCTCGGTGACGATCACATGCGCCATAGCGGAAAGCACGGCGACGTTGGTGCCGGGCCTCAGCTGCAGATGATGGTCGGCCCGGACGTGAGGCGAATCGACCAGATCGATGGTACGCGGATCGATGACGATGAGGCGGGCACCCTCGCGCACGCGGCGCTTGAGGCGCGAGGCAAACACCGGGTGGCCGTCGCTGGGATTGGCACCGATGACGACAATGACATCGGCCTTCTCGACCGACTTGAAGGTCTGCGTGCCAGCCGATTCGCCCAGCGTCTGCTTGAGGCCGTAGCCGGTCGGCGAATGACAGACGCGGGCGCAAGTATCAACGTTGTTGTTGCCGAAGGCGGCACGCACCAGCTTCTGCACCAGGTAATCCTCTTCGTTGGTGCAGCGGCTGGAAACGATGGCGCCAATGGAATTGCGCCCCGCCTTGTTCTGGATGCGACGGAACTCGGAGGCGGCATGGGCTAGCGCCTCATCCCACGACACCTCGCGCCACGGATCGGTGATCTTCGCCCGGATCATCGGCTTCGTGACGCGGTCCGGGTGCGTCGCATAGCCCCAGGCGAAGCGACCCTTGACACAAGCGTGGCCCTCGTTGGCGCGGCCATCCTTCCAGGGAACCATGCGCACCACTTCGGCCCCCTTCACTTCGGCGCGAAAACCGCAACCTACGCCGCAGTATGCGCACGTCGTGACGACGCTGCGCTCGGCCTGCCCCTTGTCGATGACGGTCTTTTCCATCAGGGTGGCTGTCGGGCAGGCGATGACGCAGGCGCCGCAGGATACGCACTCGGAGTCCATGAAGCTCTGGCCCTGCCCCGCCGTCACGCGCGAACCGAAGCCGCGCCCGCTGAGGGTCAGTGCGAAGGTGCCCTGCTGTTCCTCGCAGGCGCGTACGCAGCGGTTGCAGACGATGCACTTGCCCGGGTCGTAGCTGAAGTAGGGATTTGATTCATCCTTGATCGAATCGGTGAAATGATTCTCGCCGGGGCTTGCGTCACCTGCGCCATAGCGCACTTCGCGCAAGCCGACCACGCCGGCCATGGTCTGCAGTTCGCAGTTGCCGTTGGCGGAGCAGGTCAGGCAATCCAGCGGATGATCGGAGATATACAACTCCATCACGTTGCGGCGCAGCTTCGCCAACTGCGGCGACTGCGTGCGCACCTTCATGCCGGCTTCGGCCGGGGTGGTGCACGAGGCCGGGTACCCTCGCCGGCCCTCGATCTCGACCAGGCACAGGCGGCAGGAGCCGAACGCCTTCAGGGAATCGGTGGCGCACAGCTTGGGTACCATCACGCCGGCCTCGGCGGCGGCGCGCATCAGCGAAGTACCGGCAGGCACGGTGACCGCTTGGCCGTCGATGTCCAGAGTGACGAGCGTTGTCGCGGTCGATGCCGGAGTACCAAAGTCGATGTCCTGTCGCCCGTTCATGCGCGCATTCCTCTGAAATCCTCGGAAAAGTGATCAAGTGCCGACAACACCGGGATAGACGTCATGCTGCCCATGGCGCACAGCGAGCCGTGAGTCATCGTGTCGCAGAGGTCGCGTAGAAGTTCTACCTGTTCCGCCTGTCCGTCGCGGATTCGATCGATGACCTCGACCCCGCGCGTCGAACCGATACGGCAGGGCGTGCATTTTCCGCAGGATTCAATGGCGCAGAATTTCATTGCATAGCGGGCCTGCCGCGCCATGTCCACGGTATCGTCGAAGGCGACGATACCGCCGTGACCGAGTCCGGCGCCGATGGCGGCGAAAGCCTCGTAGTCCAGCACGGTGTCGAACTGCGTTTCGGGCAGGTAAGCGCCCAGCGGCCCACCGACCTGCACCGCACGCAGCGGCCGGCCGGAGTGCGAACCGCCGCCGAAGTCGTAAAGCAGCTCGCGCAGCGTGAGGCCGAAGGGTACTTCGACCAGTCCGCCGTACTTAATGTTGCCGGCCAGTTGGAACGGCAGCGTGCCGCGCGAGCGACCGCAACCGATCTCGTGGTAGTGGCTGGCGCCACGCGCCAGGATATCCGGCACGCTGCCAAAGGTCATGACGTTGTTGATTACCGTCGGTTGATCGAAAAGGCCGCTGATGGCCGGCAGTGGCGGTTTGGCGCGGACGATGCCGCGCCGGCCCTCAAGACTTTCGAGCAGCGCGGTTTCCTCGCCGCAGACGTAGGAACCGGCGCCCTTGCGCACCTCGATTTCGAAATCGCCGAGCCAATTCCGCGCGCCATCGAGTGCCGCATTCAGCGCGGCAATGGCGTGCGGATATTCAGAGCGGATGTAGATGTAGCCCATGGTTGCTTCAACTGCGAGTCCCGCGATGGCCATGCCTTCGAGCAATTGAAATGGATCGCCCTCCATCAGCAGCCTGTCGGAGAAGGTGCCGGAATCGCCCTCGTCGGCATTGCAGACAACGTACTTCTGCGTCGCAGGCGTATCGAGCACGGTCTGCCACTTGATGCCGGTGGGAAAGGCTGCGCCACCGCGACCGCGCAGCCCGGAATCGGCTACGGCCCGGACAATCTCAACTGGCGCCATGGCACGTGCACAACGCAGCCCCTCGCCACCGTCCTGGGCCAGGTAGTCGTCCAGCGAGTGCGGATCGACCACGCCGATGCGCCGGCAGGCAAGGCGTTGCTGGCGCTTGAGCCAGGGCAGCTCGTCGGTGATGCCCAGACCCAGCGGGTGGGCGCCACCGCTCATGCAGCCGGCAGCGAAGAGGCTGCTCACGTCGGGCGCGGCCACGGGGCCGTAGGCGATGCGGCCCCGAGGGGTGGACACTTCGACCAGGGGCTCGAGCCAGAGCATGCCGCGGGAACCGTTGCGCACAAGCCGGATGTTGATTCCGCACCTTGCAGCTTCGGTGACAATGGCGTCGGCCACGGAGTCGGCACCGAGGGCAAGCGCGGCGGCATCGCCGGGAACGTAGACCGTGACGCTCATTGGTCCTCCTCCAAGGCGTGCATCAGCGTGTCGAACTTCTCTGGCGTGACGCGGGCGTGCAGTGTCGTCTCGTCGATCTGCAGCACCGGCCCGATAGCGCACAGGCCAAGGCAATACACCGGCTCCAGGGTAAGGTCGCTGCCTTCCAGTCGCGCCCTGGCATGCTCCGCCAGTGCTTCGCCGCCGACCGCCTGGCAGGCCTCGGCACAACAGACGCGGACTACATGGCGGCCCGGCGGCGTCTGGCGAAAGTGGTGGTAATAGGTAATGACACCATGCACTTCTGCGCGCGAAAGATTGAGTGCCTTCGCGATCGGGGGCACGGACTCGGACGGAATGCAGCCGAGTGCCTCCTGAATCTCGTGCAAAATCGGCAGCAGGGCGCCGGGCAGGGTTTGTTTCGCAGCGATGATGCGCAAGACGGTGCCAAGGTTTTCCATGTAACTTTGTAACGCCATTGCAGCAAAAGGGGAAGCGGGAAAATCCGAAGGTCTATGCGGATTTCTCGAACGACTCCGCCAATGCCTTTGCCTCGGCCACCAGTGCGGCCACCATGGGCGCTTGCGGCTCGCGCGCCAGGGTGACGAGGCCAGTGGCCCAATCGACCGACGGTTCCACCAGTTCGACGGCGATCACCCCCGGCGGAGTGCCGACTTGTTCTAGCACGCTACGCGGCACGATCGATGACCAATGGCCGGAACCCACATGGGCGAGGATGCTGATGATTGAATTGGTTTCCAGCATCGGCGTAACGGCAGCCCCGACTTTTGCAAAGACGGCATCGATGGTCTTGCGGTTCTGCATGTCTGGCGTCAGCAGACAAAGGGGAACGCCAGCCGCCTCGGCCCAGCTAACCGTCTCGCGACCGGCAAAACGGCCATCGGCGCCCGTCAGGAGTACATGGCGCTCGCGCCAAACCGGGACAACACTGAAACCGGC
>JANXRC010000046.1 GCA_025353195.1 Rhodocyclaceae bacterium | reverse complement strand
GGCGAACTCGGCGAGTATTCGACGCCGTCGCCGCCGGGCGTGCCGACCCCGCCGGCGATCGACCTGATCGACGACTCCTGCCTCTACATCAACGCGCCGATGGACGAAGTCGATGCGCCCAAGATCAAGGCCGGCCTGCCGGTGCGCGTCTCGCTCGACGCCATGCCCAAGCAGCCGCTGAAGGGCAAGGTACGGCGCGTGGCGCCCTATGTCCTGGCCGTGGAAAAGCAGGCCCGTACGGTCGATGTCGAGGTCGATTTCGACATGCCGGAGACAGGGCACCTCCTCGTCGGCTACAGCGCCGATGTCGAGATCGTGCTCGACACGCGCACCAATGTGCTGCGGGTGCCGACGGCGGCGCTGATCGAGGGTGGCCGGGTGATGGTGCTGAACGCGGACACTGGCAAGCTCGAAGAGCGCAAGGTCAAGGCCGGAACCGCCAACTGGGAGTTCACGGAAATCGTCGAAGGGCTGGCCGAGGGCGAGCGCATCGTCATCTCGCTGGAGCGCGAGGGCGTGAAAGTCGGCGCCCGCGCCACGGCGGACGAAAAATCGAAATAGCATGAGCGTCATCCAGCTTGCCGGGATCGAGCGCGTCTTCCACCTCGGCGATAGCGTGGTCCATGCGCTGACCCATCTCGATGTCGGCATCGAGTCCGGCGAATACGTGGCTATCATGGGTCCTTCGGGATCCGGCAAGTCCACGCTGCTCAACCTGCTGGGCCTCCTCGACCGGCCAGATGCCGGCTCCTATCGTCTCGAAGGTCGCGATGTGACGACGCTGTCACCGGACGAACAGGCCGCCGTGCGCAGCCGGCGGATCGGTTTCGTGTTCCAGAGCTTTCACCTGGTGCCGCGCCTCACCGCCGCGGAGAACATTGGACTGCCGATGATGCTGGCCGGTATCCCGGCGGCGGAGCGGGCGCAGCGGGTGGCGCAGGCGCTCAAGGATTTCGGCCTCGATCAGCGCGCCGACCACCGCCCCGACCAACTCTCCGGCGGCCAGCGGCAGCGTGTCGCGATTGCCCGCGCGACCATCATGCAGCCCGCGGTGCTACTGGCCGACGAGCCGACCGGCAACCTCGATCGCGCCACCGGCGATGACGTGATTCACCTGCTGGAGGCCCTCAATGAACGCGGCATGACCCTGATCATCGTCACCCACGACCCGAAGATCGGCACGCGGGCGCGGCGGCAATTGATGATGGAAGACGGTGAACTGAAAAGCGACAGCGCACGGCCGTCCATGGCGGTCACAGCGACCTGAGGCGACGCCATGCGCACCGCCGATGTCCTGCGTTTTGCCCGCGATGCGGCGGCCGGCTATCCGCTGCGCACCTCGCTGTCGGTCCTGGCAATGGCCATCGGCGTGGCGGCGGTGGTGGTGTTGACCTCGCTGGGTGATGGTGCGCGTCGCTATGTCGTCGAGCAGTTTTCCTCGCTGGGCAGCAACCTGGTCATCGTGCTCCCCGGGCGCTCGGCCACCGGCGGCTTCAGCCCGGCCAATGCGGTCACCACCACGCCGCGCGACCTGACGGTGGACGATGCGTTTGCGCTGACCCGGCTGCCCTCGGTGCGGCGCGTGGCACCGTTGGCCGCCGGCAACTCGGAGATCAAGGCCAACGGGCGGCTGCGGGAAGTTGTGGTGGCCGGCACCGCCTCGACCTATCTCGAGATACGCAGCTTCAAGATGGCGCAGGGGCATTTCCTGCCGGAAGCGGATTGGAATCGCGGCGCGCCGGTGGCCGTGATCGGCGTCAAGATCCAGGAGGAGATATTTGCCGGGCGGCCCGCGGTGGGGGAACTGATCCGCCTCGGCGACCGGCGCCTGCGCATCGTCGGCGTGCTGAAGGCCACCGGCCAGGGGGTGGGGGGCCTGAACACCGACGAGGTGGTCTTCGTCCCGGTCAGCATCGCCATGAGCCTGTTCAACACCAATAGTCTGTTTCGCGTCCTGATCGAGGCCAGGAGCCGCGACGAGATCGAGGCGGTCAAGCGTGAGGTGACGGCGGCGCTCAAGGCCCGCCATGGCGGCGAGGAGGACGTCACGGTGATTACCCAGGACGCAGTGCTGGCTACCTTCGACAAGCTGCTGCGCGCGCTCACCGCGGCGGTGGCCGGCATCGCCGCGATCAGCCTGGCCGTGGCCGGCATCCTGGTGATGAACGTGATGCTGGTCGCGGTGACCCAGCGCACCGGGGAGATCGGCCTGCTCAAGGCGCTCGGCGCGCGCGGCGCCACGATCCGCGACGCCTTCCTGGCCGAGGCGGCGATGATTTCATTGGCCGGTGCGCTGACCGGATACGGCCTCGGTCTTTTCGGTGCCTTCGTCCTGCGTCAGGTTTACCCGGTGTTTCCCGCCTATCCGCCGGACTGGGCCGTGATCGCGGCACTCGCCACGGCGCTCAGCACCGGCCTGCTGTTCGGCATCATGCCGGCACGCCGCGCAGCAAGGCTGGACCCCGTGCAAGCGTTGATGAAGCACTGACCATGAGGACTTATCCCCCAGCCCCTTTTCCAAGAAAAGGGGTGACCAAGGTTCAGCCGCTTTGCGGCTTCCATGGCTTACGCTTCGGCCCTCGTTGGGGCGGCCCGACGGAGGGCCGATGCTGATCACCGACGCCCTCAAGCTGGCCATCCGTGCCATCACTTCCCAGCGCCTGCGCAGTTTCCTGACCCTGCTCGGGATTGCCGTCGGCATCGCTGCGGTGATCCTGCTGACATCGATTGGCGAAGGCATTCACCGCTATGTGCTGTCCGAGTTCACGCAGTTCGGCACCAATGTCGTCGGCATCCATCCGGGACGCACCAAGACCGGCGGTGTGACCTCCGGCCTGCCGAGCAGCGCCAGGCCGCTTTCGCTGGAGGACGCCGAGGCGCTGACGCGGCTGCCCAACGTGGCGGCGGGCACCCCGAGTGTCTTCGGCAATGCGGAAGTCGGCGGCAACGGGCGCCTGCGGCGTGTTGTGGTCTATGGCGTCGGCCCCGGCCTGCTCACCGTGTTCAGGGCCAAGGTGCGCAGCGGCCAGTTCCTGCCGGCGGACGAGGTCGGCAGCGCCCGCGCCCAGGTGGTGCTCGGACCCAAGCTGAAGAACGAACTGTTCGGTGCCGAGAACGCTCTCGGCGCGCGGCTTCGCATCGGCGGCCTGCAATTTCGCGTGATCGGCATCATGGAACCCAAGGGCCAGTTTCTCGGCATCGATCTCGATGACACGGCCTACGTCCCCGCGGCGCGCGCCCTCGAACTGTTCAACCGCGAGGGCCTCAACGAGATCAACCTCTCCGTGGCCGAAGGGGTGCCTGCGGCGAGCGTGGTGGCGGCGGCCAAGGAGGTGATCAAGGCCCGCCACGGCAGCGAGGATGTGACCGTCATCAGCCAGGAGGAAATGATGAGCACGCTGTCGAACATCCTCGACGTGCTGACCATGGCCGTCGGCGCGCTGGGCGGCATCTCGCTCCTGGTCGGCGGTGTCGGCATCGTCACCATCATGACCATTGCCGTCACCGAGCGGACCAACGAGATCGGCCTGCTGGTGGCGCTCGGCGCGCGGCGGCAGACCATCCTCGGCCTCTTCCTCGGCGAAGCCGTGGCGCTCGCCGCGATCGGCGGGGTGGTGGGCCTGTTGCTGGGAATGGGCCTGGCGCAGCTGATCAGCTTCTTCATCCCGGCCCTGCCGGTGCATACGCCGATCTCATTCGTGCTGCTGGCCGAAGCCCTGGCCGCCGCGATCGGATTGGCCGCCGGCGTTCTACCGGCAAGGCGTGCGGCCTTGCTGGATCCGGTGGAGGCGTTGCGCACGGAGTAATGCCGGAGTGCAGGAGTCGGCGCTGGTGGCACGGCGCCGGCCCGCGCGTGATCCGGTAATCATCCAACCGATGCCATCGAAGTATTGGCAGACGGGTGCTTCATCGAATTTAGCGGCACGGTTATCACCACCACCGTCCCATCGCCCGGTTGGCTGTCGATCTGCATCGCCCCGCCAATCGAGTTGAGGCGCTCGCGGACGCTGAACAATCCGTAGCCGCCATCGGCGGAGGGCATCAGGCTTTGATTCATGTCGAAGCCAATCCCGGCATCGACGACGGTGATCACCAGCTTGTCGCCCTCGGCAAGAACGGACACCTCCGCCGCGTCGACCCGGGCGTGCTTCGATACATTGATCAGCAGTTCACGCACGGTGCGGAACAACGAACTGCTCAGCGTCTCGTCCAGCCGCACGGACTTGCTTTCGTCATAAATGTGGACATTCAGATTGTTGCTGCGCTGCATCTCGTCGGCCAGCCACTCCAATGCGGAAACCAGTCCGAACTGCGACAGCACGGGCGGACTCAATTGCGTCGAGAACGAGCGTACCGCGCGATTCGCCTGGTCCACCATGCCCCCGATGTCCTTGACTTGCTGCTTCAACTCGTTATCCCACGGGTGTTGGTCCTGCCTCTCCAGGGACGAGAGTTTGATCTTGACGGCGGCAAGAATCTGGCCGAGATCGTCGTGCAGGTCCTGCGCAATCGCGCGCCGTTCCCGCTCCTCCACCTTCGCCAGTTCCATTGCCAGTTCGCGCAACTGGGCGGTGCGCTCGACCACCTTCTCTTCGAGCTGCAGACGGTGGCGCTGGAGTTCCTCTTGTATCCGCTTGCGTTCGGAAATGTCGCGCAAATTCGCCATGATCAGTTGTTGCCCGCCCGTTTCCACCAGGGAGGCGTTGACTTCAATGTCAAGCGGCGTGCCGTCCTTCTTGCGGTAACTGCGTTCGCCGATCGGGTGGATCTTGTGTTGCATGATTCTGAGTACGCTTTCCCGCAGATTTTCCAGGGGCGCCTGCGCCAGGTCGCTGACCGTCATCGCGAGCAATTCGTCGCGTTCGTAACCCAGCAGCTGGCATAGGCTGGGATTGACCTCATGGATACGCAGGTCGTCCGGGCTGAACAGGAACACACCGTCGGATGACTGCTGCAAAACGGCGCTGAAGAAATCACGCTCGATCTGGAGTTGTGCCTCGTGCTGCCGAAGAGTCTCCAGCAGCTTGTTGAAGCCACCGATCAGCTGGCCGATTTCATCCTGTCTCGCGACCGTCAATGGGCTCAGCGGCTTGCCCGGTCCGCTCATTTCGTTCAGTTGTCTCGCGGCACTGACCAGGGGCGATAACTGGCTTCGCAGCAGCCACCACGAGAGAATGCCTGCAATCAGCGTCAACAGGATCGTCGCGGACACGATACGTTGTTGCATGTCGTGGATCGGGGCAAAGCCTTCCTCGGTTGGCAGCATGGCGATCACGAACCAGCCCGCCACGGGAATGCGGGCGGCAGAGGACAGAATTTCCACGCCGAGGGAGTTGACGGCAACCGCAGGTCCATCGAAGCCCTGCATGCGCTGATCAAGAATCGGGTTGGTTCCTGGAGGCGGCAGCGGCTGCATCACGCGGCTCTTATCGGTGGCGGTCACCATCAAGTTGTACTGGGGAGCGACGACCAGATAGCCGCCGCTCTTGCCGTAGCGGTGTTCCCCGATGCGATCGAGAAAGTTCGGCTTGGCGAGGTTAATTACGCCGAACAAGGCGCCGATCACCTTGCCGTTGGCATTGCGGATCGGAGTGTTGATGTTGAACAGGGCCTGGTGCAGGACTCTCCCCACCACCGGCCGGCCGATGACGGTCTTTCCTTCTGCGAGGGCGATGTAGGTGGCTTCGTTGTTGGCATAGTTCGTTCCCCGGCGGCCTGCAACAATGGGCGTATCGGCCAGTGCTATGCCGTCAGGGCCTACGGCAACGACGCCGGAATTGAACAAATCCTGAAAGATCGTTCGCTGGTCGAGCACTTGCTGAAGTGCGCCTGGCTTGTCCAGGATGGATTGGTCAATCGAGCGGGCAGTCTTTTCCAGGGCCTGAATCCGGTCTTCCAGCGCCTGGTTGAGTTCGGCGGCGACATAGGACACCGTCGACAGCTGCTGGTCGGCCAGCAGTTCTTTCATGTCGCTGCGCAACATGCGGGTGACGTAAAACGACAACGCCCAGATGCCAATGACGAAGATGGCAAGAATGCCGAGAGTGATCTTCTGTTTCAGCGAGAGTCGCCACCGGCTCTTTTCAGCCATCTGCAAGGGAATCACCAATGGTTGGCACGTCGCGGACTATATACCTGTCCGGGCCGATGCGGACAGTGCGGACCATCGCCCGCGGGTGCTAGAGGACCTCCATGTCGGTCTTGTCGCCAAAGTCCTTGGGCTGCCGGCCATCGGGATCGAGCTTGATGCGCAGGCGCACGTCGTTGTGCGAATCGGCGAAGCGCAGCGCGTCTTCGTAACTGATGACGTTCGCCTGGTAGAGATCGAACAGGGCCTTGTCGAAGGTCTGCATGCCGAGCTCGACCGACCGCGTCATCAGCTCCTTGATTTCGTGCACCTCGCCCTTGAAGATATGGTCCTTGATCAGCGGCGAGTCGAGCATGATCTCGAACGCGGCGACGCGCCCCTTGCCGCTCTCGCGCGGCACCAGGCGCTGCGACAGGAAGGCGCGCACGTTGAGTGACAGGTCCATCAGCAGCTGCTGGCGACGGTCGTCGGGAAACAGGTTGATGATGCGGTCGAGCGCCTGGTTGGTGCTGTTCGCGTGCAGCGTGGCAAAGCACAGGTGGCCCGTCTCGGCGAACGCGATGGCGTGCTCCATGGTTTCGCGGTCGCGGATCTCTCCGATCAGGATCACGTCGGGCGCCTGCCGCAGCGTGTTCTTGAGCGCCACCTCCCATGACTCGGTGGTAACGCCGACCTCGCGCTGGGTGACGATGCAGTTGCGGTGCTCGTGCACGAATTCGACGGGGTCTTCGATCGTGATGATGTGGCCATGGCTGTTTTCGTTGCGATAGCCGATCATGGCCGCGAGGCTGGTCGATTTGCCCGAGCCGGTTCCCCCCACGACCATGACGAGGCCGCGCTCGGACATCGCGACATCACGCAGGATCGGCGGCAGGCCGAGTTCCTCCATGGTCGGTATCGTCGTGTTGATGGTCCGCATGACCAGCCCGACGCAGTTCTGGTCGACGTAGACGCTGGCCCGGAAGCGGCCGATGTTGGCCGGCGCGATCGCGAAGTTGCACTCCTTGGTCGCTTCGAACGACGCGATCTGCTTGTCGTTCATGACCGCCCGGGCAAACGTTCTGGTATGCATCTCGCTGAGCACCTGGTCGGAGATGGGGGTCAACCTGCCGTCGATCTTGAGCGCGGGTGGAAAGCCAACGCTGATGAAGAGATCAGACGCCTTGCGGCTGACCATCGTCTGCAACATGTGGTGGATCACTTCGATCGGGTTGTCGTTGGACATGGGTCTGGTCCTCGATTTGGTGAAGCTCAGTCAGATTCTCGTCGCTGTTGTGCAATCTATCACCAATATCAATTGCCCGACTTTCGTCCTGACTCCGGCATTCAGGCCAAGTTGCAAATTGCCAACGCAGCGAGTAAGTTTGCAAGGGGAAAACGTCTTTCGGCGCAGAATTCAGAGCGAAGGTTTATATGCCGTTTGAAATTGTTTGGGAACCTCGAGGCGTCTATAAGAGGTTTTGGGGCTTTGTGACTGACGCGGAGTTCATCCGGTCAGTAAAGGCAGCACAGGAAGATCCGCGCTTCGACGACATTCATTACAACATCAACGACTACCTCGCCGTTGAGGGTTTCGACGTATCCATCGACAATTGCCTATGCTGCCGCGCTGAACATCGGCGCGCGGTTTTCTCGTCCCCGGATTAACGTGGCGCTGGTGACCACCAACGAACGAGTCGTTGGTCTTGCGAAGTATTTTACGGCCCCAGGGTTCTCGTCATACCCGATCAGGTTATTCGCGACTCTTGAAAGTGCGCGAGAGTGGGCTGAGACGGTCGAGCCCGACTGAGG
Organism: Rhodocyclaceae bacterium; assembly: GCA_025353195.1. Classification (GTDB taxonomy): domain Bacteria; phylum Pseudomonadota; class Gammaproteobacteria; order Burkholderiales; family Rhodocyclaceae; genus Sulfuritalea. The sequence continues at coordinate 4,780 of JANXRC010000046.1, read as the reverse complement.
GGTCACTGGCTGCGGGTGATCTTCGAGCGGACGCCACATTCCTGCCGCGTCAGTTTCCCGGCGTGTCGCGGATGATTTTCCGCAGCGTCACCAGGGCTCTGGGGTAATCGAAAGCCGCCACCTGCCGCTCCAGTTGTGCCGCCGCTGCGCCCAGCGTCGCCGACAGCAACGGCCGGTTGGCCTCGAACAGGTCACCCGCACGGGTGTCGTCGCTGGCCAGCAGCGGTTCCATCTGTTGCAGCAGCGTCCGTACGCGGCCGCGATCGGGGACCAACTCGCCCGCGGCATCCGGCGCCTCGCCCGGTTTGGCCTCACGCTCACTGGCCTTGTCTGCATCCGGGCGCTGCTCTTTGGGCAGGACGCCGTGACCGCGTTGCAGGCGGGCCGTAAGCCAGAACGTGCTGCCGAGCCCCGGCGTGCTGTCAGCGCCGACTTCTCCGTCCATCAGTTCGGCCAGGCGCCGGGTAATCGCCAGGCCGAGGCCGGTACCGCCGTACCTGCGCGTGATCGAACTGTCGGCCTGCTCGAAGGCACTGAAGAGCCGGGGCAGCACGTCGGGCGGGATGCCGACCCCGGTATCACTGACTTCGAAGCGCGCCCGAATTTTGTTGTCGTTCTCCTCCACCAGCCTTGCGCGCAGGGTGATGGACCCCTGCTCGGTGAACTTGATGGCGTTGCCGGCTAGATTGAGCAGCGCCTGGCGCAGTCGCGCCGGGTCGCCGTGCAGCCATGCCGGCACGGCATCGTGCTCGACTTCGACCTGCAGCCCCTTGTTCCGCGCCGCCGGGCCGATCATGAAGGCTACATCGTTGAGGATGGACGCAAGCAGGAAGTCCGCGCCTTCGAGTTGCAGCCGGCCGGCCTCGATCCTGGACAGGTCGAGGAGGTCGTTGATGATTCCCAGCAGACGCTGCGCGGACTCCTTGCTGGTCTTGAGCCAATCGATCTGCTGCGGATCGGTCGCCCGGCGCAGCACCAGGTCGGTCATGCCCAGGATGCCATTCATCGGTGTGCGCAGTTCATGGCTCATGTTGGCCAGGAATGCGCTCTTGGCGCGGTTGGCGGCCTCGGCGGCCTCCTTGGCTCCTGCCAGTTCGACGGTGCGGGTCCGCACCTCTTCCTCCAGGTGATAGCGATGCTTCTCGAGTTCGGCTTCCGACTGCTTGCGCTCCGTCACATCCTCGAGCATGGCCAGCAGACATTGCTCGCCCTGCAACTCGATGGTACGTCCGGACAATTCCAGTACGCCGACGTCACCGCTGGCGGTGCGAAATTCAATCGGGAAATGATCGATGCTGCCGTGTTCACGCAGTTGCCGCACCAAATCATCGCGCCGCGCAGGATTGGCATAGGTGTGCAATTCATCCACCGTGCGCCCGATTGCCTCATCGCGCGTGTAGCCGTAAAGGCGCGACGCCGCATCGTTGGCATCCAGTAGCTTTCCATCGGCGACCCGGCTGACGGTGATGCCGATCGGGCTGGCCTGGAATATGGTGGACAGGCGGCTCTCGCTCTCCGCCAACTCCGCCTCCGCCGCAGCCCTTGTTGCTGCCTCGCGTTCGGCCAATGCCATGGCACTACGCATGTTGGCGATAAGGTTGGGTATCGGCAGCATGATGAGCCAGCCCCCTACTGCGGCAAGGAACCATGAAGTCAGCGGGGTCCCGACAAAATAGGCCGCCGGCGCGAGTTGCAATTCGCTCAGGATGAGGTACGACAGCCATCCCGCCATGAAGGTCACGCCGTACAGAATGCCGGCGCGCATGCCGACGACGACTGAAAGCATCACAGAGATCGCCAGTACGCCTATGGCCGTAATCGGGGGCTGGCCGAGGTAGATCATTATCAGCGCCAGCACCCACAGCAACGTGGAAAATATCTTGAGCGACAACTGCGGACGGCCGTGGCGGCTCATCCGCCAAGAGGCCAGGACGAACGCGATCAGGATGATGGTGGCGACGGCGGAAGCGGCCTTGCGCTGAAAGACAAATGGCACCCCGATCGTCAGGAAGACGACCGAGATGAAGGCAAAGATTCCGTAGAAGCGGTCTAGCAGCTCTATGTTGTGTGTTTGTTGGTTCCTATCTTCCACCTCGTTACTCCTGTTCGGAGGCCGAACGCATTGAGCCCGGCAGTTCCTCGATCCGCGATCGGTGCCGTTGGATCGGAACTTTGCGACTTCAGCCTCTCGGCTGTTATTGCCCTTGACGGGTTTGAGGAAGTACAGGCAAACCATATTCCAAGCATTGAAGCCTGGAATTGATCGAGGTCAAAATGATGTGCATGACTGGAGATTTCCGGGCTATTGCTGCGACGTGCCGAGATCTGTCGGGGATGGCCCGTGCTTCCCTGAATGTCGGAACTGGCTCGGCGAATGAGCTGCGGGTTTGCCTGGCCTACACCAGCCCGTTCATCAACTGCACATTCACCGTATCACCAGCGCCGACTCTTTCGCGTTCGTGTTCGAGCACGATGAAGCAGTCGGCTTCCGACATCGAGCGCAGCACGCCGGAACCCTGAGCGCCGGTCGGGCGCACGCACCACTCGCCGTCTTCCTGAAACAGGATGCCGCGCTGGAATTCGGTGCGGCCGCGGCCCTTCTTCATGGCTTCCACGCAGCGTGCTGGAAAGGCAGGGAAGGGCGGCACGGGATCGACGCCGGCCAGTTTGAGAATGGCCGGGCGGACGAACTGGTAGAAGGTGACCATCACCGCCACCGGATTGCCCGGCAGGCCGAACAGCCAGGCGCCCGGGCGGTCCGCGCCGTCGGGCTCGATGCGGCCGAAGGCCATCGGACGGCCTGGCTTCATGGCGATTTTCCAGAACGCCACTTCACCGAGCTGGGCCATCAACTGCTTGATGAAGTCAGCCTCGCCGACCGAAACGCCGCCGCTGGTGATGATGGCGTCGGCGCAACCGGCAGCTTCGCGAAATGCCGCTTCCAGCGCGGCTCGATCGTCGCTGACCACGCCCATGTCGATGACGTCGCAGCCGAGCCGGGTGAGCATGCCCCACAGCGTGTAGCGGTTGCTGTCATACACCGCGCCGGGCGCCAGCGGTGTGCCGATCGAGCACAGTTCGTCGCCGGTCGAAAACAGGGCGACGCGCACGCGGCGCCGCACCGACACTTCGCCGATGCCGAGCGAGGCGATGATGCCGATCTCGGCCGGACGCAGTTTCTTGCCCGCGGCAATCGCCGGGCGTCCGGCCTGCAGGTCTTCGCCGGCGCAGCGGGTATTCTGGTCACGGCGCTGGCCGGCCGGGATGATGACGCTGTCGCCTTCGACGCGCGCCACTTCCTGGATTACCACGCAGTCGACGTCCTGCGGCAGGACCGCGCCGGTCATGATCCTCACCGTCTCGCCAGCGCCGACTCTTCCATCGAAGGCGCGGCCCGCGAAGGCGGTGCCGATGTTCTTCAGGCGCGTCTCGCCCGAAGTGGCGAGATCGCGGAAACGCACCGCCCAGCCGTCCATCGCCGAGTTGTCGTGGGTCGGTACGTCGATCGGCGAGATGACGTCCTCGGCCAGCACGCGATCCAGCGCCTGGCGCACAAACACGCGCTCATGGCCAACGACCGGGCTCAGCAAGTCGATGATCAGTTCGCGGGCGCGCTCGACGTGCAGGGAATTCGGGTCGTAATTGTCGGCGCAGGACAGGTTCTGGAGGATGGAGGTCATTGCGTAGTGCCGATTGGGTCTGGTCTTGCCTTGAGTCTAGCCGCCGATGTAGGACATTTCAATTTTTCGAGGCCCGTGCGGCAGAGCGGTGGCGGCGGTGCGGATCTCGGAATAGCGGTCGTCGCGTCCGCGCCAGACGGCGGCGATCACGCGCTGCACCTCGTCGTCGCCCGCTCCCCGGCGCAACAGCGCGCGCAGGTCGTGGCCGCTCCTGGCGAACAGGCAGGTGTAAAGCTGGCCCTCGGTGGATAGCCGGATGCGGGTGCAGGTGGAACAGAACGCCTGCGTGACCGAGGAGATGACGCCGATCTCGCCGGCTCCGTCCTGGTAGCGCCAGCGCTCGGCGACTTCGCCGGGGTAGTTGGCGTCGATCGCTTGCAGCGGAAACTCTTCGCTGATGCGCGCGATCACGTCGACGGAGGGCAGCACTTCGTCCATGCGCCAGCCGTTGGAACTGCCGACATCCATGAATTCGATGAAGCGCAGGATGTGGCCGCTGTTGCGGAAGTGGCGCGCCAGCGGCAGGATCTGGTCGTCATTGGTACCGCGCTTGACCACGCAATTCACCTTGATCGGCGACAACCCCGCGGCGGCGGCGGCCTCTATGCCGTCGAGGACGTCGCTGACGGGGTAGTCGACGTCGTTCATGCGCTTGAATACGGCCTCGTCGAGGCCATCGAGGCTGACCGTAACGCGCGTCAGCCCGGCATCCCTGAGCGCCCGCGCCTTCTTCCCCAGCAGCGAGCCGTTGGTGGTCAGCGTCAGTTCCACCGGCAGCTTTGCCAGTTGCTCGATCAGGTTTTCCACATGCCGGCGCAACAGCGGCTCGCCGCCGGTGATGCGGATTTTCTCGACGCCCCGATCGACGAAGATGCGCGCGACGCGGACGATCTCCTCGAAGGAGAGCAGTTCGCTGCGCGGCAGGAAGGCGTGGTCGTGGTCGAACACGGCTTTCGGCATGCAATACACGCAGCGGAAATTGCAGCGGTCGGTAACCGAGATGCGCAGGTCGCGCACGCGCCGGTCGAGCCGGTCGACCAGGCTGCCGTCGAGCGGCGCGGCAAGCGCGTCGCTGCCGGCTGGCAGGGGCTTGGGCGCAC
>JANXRC010000071.1 GCA_025353195.1 Rhodocyclaceae bacterium | reverse complement strand
GTTTTTCGGTGATTACATTGACCTTGTGCCCGGCGGCCGTCGCAGCCTGCTCCGGATGCAGGCCACTCGGGGTGCATAGTGCGGCGATGTCAATGTTTTCCTTCTGCAACATTTCTTCCAGGTGCTCGTACCCGGGCACCCCGTGGCGTTCGGTGTGCTCGCGCAAGGTAGCGGCATTGGTATCACAAACCGCAACCAATTCGAGCTGATCTGCATGCTTCTCGATTGAGGCAAAGTGGCTTTTGGAAATACGTCCGCAGCCCACGATGGCGATGCGAATTTTGCGGCCTTGAATTATTGGGTACATGGTGGCTGGTATCTGCCTTGGTTAGAGACGCCAGAGAATAAAGCCGGCCTGACGAATTGTTTCCGCGTCGAAAGCCGACTTGACGTCGGTAAGTGCGCCTCCCGGTTTGAGGTGCGCAAGTATATCGGCTAACGGTGTTTGCAGGTACTGCCGGTGGGACACTGCAAGCACAATGGCATCAACCTGACGGGGTAGATCGTTCCACGCGATCAGGCGAATGCCATACTCGTGCTCGGCCTCCGCCGCGTCGGCCACCGGATCATGCACGACGACATTAAGGCCGAAGCCCTGGAAGTTGGTGATCAGGTCCGCCACCTTCGAGTTTCGCAGATCGGCACAGTTTTCCTTGAACGTGAGGCCCAACACAATTACGGTGGCGCCCTTTTTGCACCCTCCGCCCTGAATCATGTTTCTTACTGTCTGCTTGGCAACATAACTTGCCATGCCATCATTGATCCGCCGTCCGGCCAGAATTACCTGCGGGTGGTAGCCAAGCGTTTCGGCCTTGTGGGTGAGGTAGTAGGGGTCTACTCCGATGCAATGCCCACCAACGAGGCCCGGCTTGAACTTGAGGAAATTCCACTTGGTACCAGCGGCTTCAAGAACCTCTGCAGTATCGATGCCGATCTTGTCGAACACGATGGCAAGTTCGTTCATCAGCGCGATGTTGAGGTCGCGCTGGGTGTTTTCGATGACTTTGGCGGCCTCGGCGACTTTGATGCTCGTGGCCTTATGTACGCCCGCGGTGATGATGGTGGCGTAGAGCGCAGCCACCTGTTCAAGGGTCTCGATGCTGTCACCGGAGACAACTTTGAGGATTTTTGTCAGGGTGTGTTCCTTGTCGCCGGGATTGATTCGTTCCGGGGAGTAGCCGACGTGGAAATCCTGCTTCCATTTGAGGCCAGAATGCTTTTCCAGCACCGGAATGCAGACTTCTTCCGTGGCACCGGGATACACCGTGGATTCGTAAATGACGATGGCGCCTTTCTTCATGTGCCGGCCAGCGATCTTGCTGGCACCGATCAGCGGGCCGAAGTCGGGAACGTGGGCTTCATCCACAGGCGTGGGAACCGCAATGATCAGAAAGTCGGCGCTGGCGATACGGCGCGGATCGGTCGTGGGCTCAAGACCATCTGGCCTAACAGCAGACTTGAGATCCTCCGTAGTGACTTCTCCGGTGGGGTCGATGGAGCGCTTGTAGGCATCAATCTTGGTTTGGGAAAGATCGAAACCGATGGTCTTGAACTTCTTGCCGAATTCAACGGCCAATGGCAGGCCAACGTAGCCCAAGCCTATGACGGCGAGCGCAGGGTTTTGTGAAAGTGAGTTCAAATTATATAGACTCCAAGAGTTGCCCGATAACCGGCTGCGGGGAGGCCGTAGCTCGCTAGAGCGCGATTCTAAAGCTGATCGCGCACCCGCAAATACCTCGGGAAGCGCGGCATACCCTTTTGCGTAAGCTCCCGATAGCGATAGGTGACGAGCGTACCGAGCGGCGGCGGGTTGCGGCGCTGGGCGTCGGTCATACCGCTGCCCAGGGCAAAGCGGCGGCCGTCGGGCGATTCCATCCGCAATGCGCCGACCATGCCGGTATATTTGCCCTTCCCGGGCAGATGGGCGACGACGGTCGCCTCGGCGTCGAGCCATGGGGTTAGCTTGAGCAACGCGCTGGAACGGCCGGCTTCGTAGGCAGCATCAGCACGGTGAAGCATGAGCCCCTCGCCACCGCTGCGGACAATATCCCGCAGCTTTTTCTGCAGCGCTGCCGCATCGGGCACGCGGAATTGGTCAACGGCCTGCAACCAGGGCAGATTCGCTGCGGCGGTGGTGGCCTTGATCTGTTCGACGCGGTCGGTAAAACTTCCGAGGGCCTCCGGCAATTCGAAGATCATGTAGCGAACGCGCCGCCATTCGGCGTCGTCCGGCGACTGACGGCGGACAATGGCCGAGAGTTGATCGAAGCTGCTGCGTCCGAGCCAGAGCTCACCATCCAGCGGCTGTCTGGGCAAGGCGTCAAGAAACCACTTTGGGGCGCGTACCAGGTTGCCGCTGCGAAATCTGAGGTCCTTGCCATCCCAGCTGGCGCGTACGCCATCGAGTTTTTCGCTGACCCAGTAGCGCGAGACATCGATATCGCCGCGATAGCGTTCGGCCAGAAGCAGCGGTGGCGGCACCGGCTCGGCAGCAATCGCAGGCGTGGACACTACAATGGCAAGCGCGCCGAAAAAGACGCCAACAAAGAGGTGTCGCAAGGAGTGGCCTCCGGGATGGTTGCTGGTCGCTATTGTTTGCGTCCGTAGTTGTCTTCAAAGCGCACGATGTCGTCCTCGCCAAGATAGCTGCCCGACTGCACCTCGATGATTTCGAGCGGTATTTGGCCTGGATTTTCCAGGCGGTGCTTGACACCCAGCGGGATGTAAGTCGATTCGTTCTCGCCGAGCAGGATGATCTCGTCGCCGCGGGTGACCTTGGCGGTACCGCGTACCACGACCCAGTGCTCGGCGCGGTGGTGATGCATCTGCAGCGACAGGGTGGCGCCGGGCCGCACCACGATGCGCTTGACGTGAAACCGCTCGCCGCTGTCGATGCCGTCGTACCAGCCCCAGGGCCGATGCACCTTGCGATGCAGATCGACTTCGCTGCGGCCAGCGGCCTTGAGGCGGCCGACGATGCGCTTCACCTCCTGGGTGCGGGACTTAGGTGCGATCAGCACCGCATCCGCTGTTTCAACCACCACCATGTCCTCGCAGCCGATGCAGGCGACGAGGCCGTGTTCGGCGATCACCAGGTTGCCGTGCGAATCCTCCAGCCAGACATCGCCTTTTACGGCATTGTCGTCGGCGTCGCGATCGATGACCTGCCACAGTGCGTCCCAGGCGCCGACATCCGACCAGCCGACATCGAGAGGAATTACACGGCTCGAAATGCCCAACTCCACGGCGGCGGGGAGATTCTCCATCACCGCATAGTCGATCGAATCGGCAGGCGATGCAGCGAAAGCCGCCGCATCGAGCCGAACGAAATCGCCATCGTGGTGCGCACCGTTCACCGCCTTGCGACAGGCGGACAGAATCTCCGGCGCGAAGTGGCCGATGGCCTTGAGCCACACCGAGGCGCGCAGCATGAAGATGCCGCTGTTCCACAGGTGATGCCCGCCCGCCAGATAGGCTTGAGCAGTTGCGAGGTCGGGCTTTTCGGCGAATGCGGCCAGAACCCGAACCGCCGACCTGTCGGTGTCGGCGCGGGCCTCGATATAGCCGTAGCCGGTTTCGGGTCGATCGGGAACGATGCCGAAAGTCACCACAGCGCCACGCTCCGCCTCCGGCAATCCGCGCCGAACGGCATCTCTGAACGCTTCGGCATTGCGCACATGGTGATCGGCCGGGGTCGCCAACAGTACCGGGTCGGCGCCGTGGCGAGCGGCGTAGAGCGCGGCAGCCGTCAGCGCAGGGGCGGTATTGCGGCCGACCGGTTCGAGCAGCAGAGTCCAGTCCGCCAGCCCGAGCTGGCGCAATTGCTCCGCGGTGATGAAGCGATATTCCTGATTGCTGACAATGATCGGCGTCCCCAGCGGCAGGCCTTCGAGGCGACGCAAGGTATTCTGCAGCAAGCTCTCGCCGCCCAGCAGGGGCTGCAACTGCTTCGGATGCTTCTCGCGCGAGACCGGCCACAGACGCGTGCCTGAACCGCCGCTGAGAACTACCGGCACGAGTTGCGGTTCAGACATTCGTGTAGCTCCGGTACCAATCTACAAAGCGGCGCACGCCGTCGACCACGGGTGTCCGGGGTGAAAAGCCGGTGACCCGGGTCAGTTCGGTGGTATCAGCGTGAGTTGCCGGTACGTCACCGTCCTGCAGCGGCAGGAAGTTTTTGATCGCCTTTTTGCCCAGAGCCTGTTCCAGCGCCTCGATGTAGGCCATTAGTTCCACGGGCTGGTGGTTGCCGATGTTGAACACGCGATACGGCGCCCAACTGGTCGCAGGATCGGGCGTCTGCTTGTCGAAGTCCGGATTGGCCTGCGGCGGACGATCGAGCACGCGAATCACGCCTTCGGCAATGTCGTCGATGTAGGTGAAGTCGCGCCGCATCTTGCCGTGGTTGAAGACATCGATAGGCCGGCCCTCAAGTATCGCCATGGTGAACAGAAACAGGGCCATGTCGGGGCGGCCCCAAGGCCCATACACGGTAAAGAAACGCAGGCCGGTGGTCGGCAGCGCGAACAGATGGCTGTAGGTATGCGCCATCAGTTCATTGGCCTTCTTGGTCGCGGCATAAAGGCTGACCGGATGATCGACGTTGTCATGCTCCGAGAAGGGCATCCGCTCGTTGCCGCCGTAGATGCTGGAACTGCTGGCATAGACAAAGTGTTCGACGCCGGTATGGCGGCAGCCTTCCAGGATGTTCACGAAGCCGACCACGTTGCTGTCGACATAGGCATTGGGGTTTTGCAGCGAGTATCGGACACCGGCCTGCGCGGCCAGATTGACGACGCGCTGCGGGCGTTCCTTTTCAAACAAGGCGGCGATGCCTTCCCGGTCGGCGATATCGAGCCGGAACAACTTGAAGCGCGGATTGGGCGTCAGCCGCGCCAAGCGCGCTTCCTTCAAGGCCACGTCGTAATAATCGTTGAGATTGTCGACCC
>JANXRC010000006.1 GCA_025353195.1 Rhodocyclaceae bacterium | reverse complement strand
GGCCAGGCGCGTTCGATGATGCCCGCGAAATCGGTCGCCGCCGGCAAGGTGCCGAAAGTCGCGCCCCAATGATTCGGCGTCAGGCGTGTGGCGCAGAAGGCCTCCGCCACCGGGTCTGGCGCATGGCACAGGAGTAGCGCGCCCTGCATTGCCAGGGCGAGGCCCTGCGTCAGATCGCGGGCGCGAATCTCGATGTCCTGGGGACTGTTCAGACCGTCTTTCAGCTTCGCCACGAAGGCGTCGAAGGCGCGGTTCTTTCCCAGCGCCGGTGCGATCTCCGCCGCCAGCACCTCGATGCTCCGCGGATGCCGGCCCATGGCGCGCAGCGTGTCGAGGCACATGACGTTGCCGGAACCCTCCCAGATGGAATTGAGCGGGCTCTGCCGGAACAGGCGCGGCATCGGCCCCTCATCGACGTAGCCGTTGCCGCCATGTACCTCCATCGCCTCGGCCACCAGCGTTGGGCAGCGCTTGCAGATCCAGTATTTGGCGACCGGCGTGAGTATCCGGCGCAGCAGGCTTTCCGACTCGTCCTCCTGCGCATCGAAGGCGCGCGCGAGGCGCATCGACAGCGCCGTCGCGGCTTCGGTTTCGAGCGCCATGTCGGCCAGCACGTTCATCATCAGCGGCTGTTCGCGCAGCAGCTTGCCGAAGGCGGAGCGCAAGCCGGTGTGGTGCAGCGCCTGCGACAATGCCGAGCGCATGATGCCGGTGCTGCCGATGGCGCAGTCCAGCCGCGTATAGACGCCCATTTCCAGCACGGTCGGAATGCCGCGTCCTTCCTCGCCGACCAGCCAGCCCTGCGAGCCCCAGAACTCGGCCTCGGTGCCGGCATTCGACCGGTCGCCCATCTTGTCCTTGAAGCGCTGGATGCGCAGTTCGTTGAGCCGTCCGTCGGGCGTCCAGCGCGGCACGAAGAAGCACGACAGCCCCTTCGGCGATTGCGCGGTAACGAGGAAGGCGTCGCACATCGGCGCCGAGAGGAACCACTTGTGGCCGACGATGCGCCAGCTGCCGTCGTCCAGCGGCTCGGCGCGCGTGGTGTTGGCGCGCACGTCGGAGCCGCCCTGCTTCTCGGTGAGCCCCATGCCGATCAGCACGCCCTTCTTCTGCGTCGCCGGAATGAAGCGCCGGTCGTAGTCGCGCGAAAGCATTTTCGGCAGCCACTCGCGGGCGATTTCCGGCACATGGCGCAGCACAGGCACCGCGCCGTAGGTCATGGTGGTGGGACACAGCGAGCCGTCTTCGATCTCTGCGAACATGATGTAGGCGGCGGCGCGGGCCACATGCGCACCGGGTTTGGGCTCGGCCCACGGCCCGGTGTCGCAGCCGTGGCGCTTGAGCCAGCCGAGGCATTCGTGCCACGACGGATGAAACTCGACCTCGTCGCGGCGGTTGCCGTAACGGTCGAACAGACGCAGCAGCGGCGGGTTGGCGTTGGCCAGGCGGCCGTGCTCGATCCATTCCGCGCTGCCGACCTCGGCACCGCGTGCGATCAGCCAGTCCTGCGCCCAGCCGGCGCCTTGCAGCGCGACGGCCTCCTGCAATGGAAGGTTGCGGGTGTAGGTGTTGTAGTTTTCCAGCGCATGGGCCTGGTTGATGACCTCGTGCGTGGCGGTGAGCGGCGGATGACTGAGTTGCATGAAGGCCTCCTATTTCATCAGGTGCTTCGCCAGCGCCATGTAGGCCGGTAGCGAGATCGGATCGTTGGCGGGATTGTTGGCCACCGGGTTCGAGGCAAAACGGGCGATGACCATCTCCGCCTTGGGATCGATCCACAAGGCCTGGCCGTGGATGCCGCGCAGGCTGTAGGCGCCATGCTCGTTGTGCGAAACCCAGACCATGTTGCGGTAGCTCCAGCCCGGCAGCGTGGCGTAACCGGCCTTGGCGAAGTGCTCCTTGTCGCCGCCGCGACGGATGTCTTCGATCACGGCTTTCGGCACGATCTGCTGGCCGTTGAACTTGCCGTTGAGGCGGAACATCTCGCCGACCCGGGCGAAGTCGCGCAGGGTGGAGGCCAGCCCGCCGCCGGCCGAGGCGGTGCCGACGCTGTCGACCGCGAAGTGGGCGTCTTCCTCGGCACCGATTTTCTGCCAGATGTTTTCCGACAGCAGCTGCGCCATGTGCTTGCTGCTGGCACGCTGCACGATCCAGCCGAGCAACTCCGCGTTGGGCGTCTTGTAGGCAAAGGCCTGGCCGTGCTCGCCTTCCTTCTTCAGCGGCAGCAGGAAGCCATAGAGGGTGCGCGGACCCTTGTAGTCGGGACGCGTCGGGAACCAGCCGCCGGCGGCAATGTACTGCCAGATTTCGGCATTGGGGTCGGCGTACTTTTCCGAGTACTGCACGCCGGTGGTCATGTCCATGACCTGGCGCACCGTGGCATCGGCGTAGGCGCTGTCCTTCATTTCCGGCACATAGTTGGTGACCAGCGCATTCGGGTCGAGCTTGCCTTCCTGCGCCAGCATGGCGGCCAGGGTGCCGACGAAGGACTTGGTCGCCGACATCAGGATGTGCGGCGTATGCGCATCCGTGGCGCCGAAGTACTTCTCGTAGACGACCTTGCCCTTGTGCATGACGATGACGCCGTCGACGTAATTGGCGGTGAGCGACTGCGCCCAGGTCATCGTCTGGTCCTTGCCAAGCGGCGTGAAGCTGACCTCATCCAGATCCTTGCGCTCCGCCCGGGGCAGCACGCTGGCCTTGCCGGTGCCGCGCCAGACATTTACGGTGGGGCCGAGTTCGCGGAAATGCGAAAAAGCCCAGCGTATCTGCGGAAACTTCCAGTTGCTGCCGTCGGCGATGCGGATGGTCTTGTCGGCCGCCGGCGGGAAGCCCTGCATCAGGCCCAGGGTGCGCGGATCGCTGGCGACCGCATCGGGCGGGGCCGGCGGCGGCGTTTGGGCGAAGGCGGTGCTGGCGGCAAGCAACAAGGCAAGGCTGGCAAACGAGCGCATGAGAGGATTTCCTTCTGTGGGTGCGGAGGGTCGATTTTTGCCCCGGTCCGCCGGCTTGTCAAGCAAGCGCTTGCTTGGTAGCATGGCGGCCCTTCTGCACCGATGATGGAGAACCCCCATGATGTCAATTCCACGCACCCTGTTCGAAGAGGAGCACAAAGCTTTTCGCGATACCGTGCGCCGCTTCATGGAGCAGGAAGTCGCCCCCCCTCACGCGCGCTGGGAAGAACAGAGCCACGTCGATCGCGAGATCTGGACCAAGGCCGGCGCCGCCGGCTTTCTCTGCGCGACGACGCCGGAAGAATACGGCGGCGTCGGCGTGGACAAGCGCTTCTCGGTAATCCTCATGGAGGAAGGTGCCCGCATCAATGCTACGGGCCTCGGTTGGGGACTGCATTCGGAGATCGTCGCGCCCTACCTGCTGCATTACGGCAGCGAAGTCTTGAAGAAGAAGTACCTGCCGAAAATGGCCAGCGGCGAAATGATCGCGGCGATTGCCATGACCGAGCCGGCGGCGGGTTCCGATCTGCAAGGCGTGCGCACCACGGCGGTTCGCGAAGGCGATCATTACGTGGTGAACGGCTCGAAGATCTTCATCACCAACGGCTATATGTGCGATCTGGTCATCGTCGTCGCCAAGACCGATCCGGCCCGGGGCGCCAAGGGCACCAGCCTGCTGGTGGTCGATACCTCGATGCCCGGCTTCACCAAGGCCAAGCCGCTGCACAAGGCCGGCATGAAGGCCCAGGACACCTGCGAAATGTTCTTCGACAACGTCAAGGTGCCGCTGGAAAACCTGCTCGGCGAAGAAAACAACGGCTTCGTCTACCTGATGCAGGAACTGCCCTGGGAGCGTTTGCAGATCGCCATCGGCGCCATCGCGTCGGCCGAGGCGGCGATCGACTGGACGGTGACCTACACCCGCGAGCGCAAGGCTTTCGGCCAGGAGATCATGAAGTTCCAGAACACCCGCTTCAAGCTGGCCGAACTGAAGACCGAGGTGCAGATCGGCCGCGTCTTCGTCGACCGCTGCATCGAACTGCTGCTGCAAAACAAGCTCGACCCGGCGACGGCGTCGATGGCCAAGTACTGGTGCTCCGACCTGCAGTTCAAGGTCATGGATGAGTGCGTGCAACTGCACGGCGGCTATGGCTACATGTGGGAATATCCGATCGCCCGCGCCTGGGCCGATGCCCGCGTGCAGCGAATCTACGGCGGCACCAATGAAATCATGAAAGAACTCATCAGCAGGAGCCTGTAATGACCGAAGCCTTCATCTACGACGCCGTGCGCACGCCGCGCGGCAAGGGCAAGCAGGGCGGCGCGCTGAACCAGGCGACGCCGATCTATCTGGCCGCGACGGCGCTGCGCGCCTTGCGCGACCGCAATGCACTGGACACGTCGAAGGTGGATGACGTGGTGCTCGGCTGCGTCGAGCCGGTCGGCGAGCAGGGCGCCGACATCGCCCGCGTTGCCGCGCTCTACGCCGACTACGCCACCAGCGCACCGGGCGTCACCGTCAGCCGCTTCTGCGCCTCGGGCCTCGAGGCCTGCACCCAGGCCGCGGCGCAGATCATGTCCGGTCAGGCCGACCTGGTGGTGGGTGGTGGCGTCGAATCGATGTCGCGGGTGCCGATGTTCTCCTCAGGCGGCGCCTGGCCCATTGATCCGCAGGTGGCGGCGAAGACAGGCTTCGTGCCGCAGGGTATCTCGGCCGACCTGATCGCCACAAAGTGGGGTTTCTCGCGCCATGACGTAGATGCCTACGCAGCCGAATCGCAGCGCCGCGCCAAGCAGGCCTGGGACGAAGGGCGCTTCGCAAAATCCATCGTGCCGGTGAAGGATATCAACGGCCTCAACATGCTCGACCGCGACGAATACATGCGGCCCGAGACCACCATGGAATCGCTGGCCCAACTCAAGCCGGCGTTCCAGGAGCAGGGCGAAAAGTACGGCTTCAACAGCGTGATGTTGCAGCGTTATCCAGAAGTGGAGCGGATTAACCATGTGCATCACGCCGGCAACAGCTCCGGCATCGTCGATGGCGCAGCGGCCGTGTTGTTCGGCACAAAGGAAATGGGCAAGGCGCTGGGCTTGAAGCCGCGTGCGCGGATCCGCTCCTTCGCCTCGATCGGTTCCGAGCCGTCGATCATGCTGACCGGCCCGTCGTATGCCGCCGAGAAGGCATTGAAGCGCGCCGGCATGAAGATCGGCGACATCGACTTGTTCGAACTCAACGAGGCCTTCGCCGCGGTGGTGCTGCGCTTCATGCAGGTGCTCGACGTGTCGCACGACAGGATGAACGTCAATGGCGGCGCCATCGCCATGGGCCATCCGCTGGGCGCCACGGGCGCCATGATCCTCGGCACGCTGCTCGACGAACTCGAGCGACGCAATCTTGCCACAGGGCTGGCCACGCTCTGCGTCGGCGCCGGCATGGGCACGGCAACCATCATCGAGCGTCTCTGAACCTCTGGGGGA
>JANXRC010000279.1 GCA_025353195.1 Rhodocyclaceae bacterium | reverse complement strand
CTTGACCGCAATCGCTCCTTGCGCCGTGCAACAACCGCTGCCCTTTCATGCCCGAGGCCCGCAAAACGCCAGCTGTCGGGCGTTTTGCGGGTCTCGGGCATGAGCGTTCCCATCGGGCGGCTTTCGCCGCCCTCTGCTACCACGCGATCCGCTGATCGAACTCGACCTCGGGGATTGGCTGCGCCAGCGGATCGGCGTCGCCCTGTCCCGCCGTCTCCCACAGCGGCGGGCCGCGCGCCGGGCGCCAGCTTGGGCGGTGTGATCGGCTCGCCCAGGTGTTGGAGGATTTTTCGGATCGGCTCGCCCTCGTCGATGAAGGCGATGATCCGCATCGCGCCGCCGCACTTCGGGCAGGTGAGCGGGAACACCTCATAGATGCGCGCCAGCAGGAGTGCCCAGGCATAGCGCGCCGCCCGACGGATCGCGCTTTCCTCCGCCTCAATATCGGCCTCGGTCGGTGCCGCCTTGGGTGCCGCCGCCAGTGCCGTGACCGCTGACCGAAGTGGTGCATTCGGCGCCAGCACGCCGTAGTAACGATGCCGGTGGCGCCGGGGCGGCGGGATCAGCGCGGCGAGGCGGTCCAGCAGTTCAAGGGGTGTCAGGATCTGGCTGACACGCCCGCCCGGTCCCGGCTTGGGGCTCTCATAGACGAGATGCTCCGCATCGATCTGCCGCAGCCTACGACTTTGATACTTCAATGCTCCTCACAGAAGAAGCCAAAACAAATCGCCGCCTATCGGAAAGCTCATTTCGATTCCGCCTCTGTCCTGAAATAACGGAGCAAAAGTTCGCGCATTCTTCTGCGTAATTCCGTACCTTCTGCTTGATACGTTACCACGTACAAATCCGAAGCAATTCGCCTAAACGCAGCAACTACATCTGGGTCGAAATGCAGATTGGAATCCTGTTCAAGTATAGAAATAGCATCGGTAAGCGCCATCGACTTCTTGTATGGCCGCTCCGATGTCAATGCGTCGAAAACATCGACTACCGCAAAAACTCTGGCCAATTGAGGAATTGCTTTGCCGTGCAGTCCATCGGGATAACCCTTCCCGTCGAACCGCTCGTGGTGATGCCGAATAGTGAGCGCAGCACCTGCCAACCATGGATTGTCGGCCACAATCTCAATCCCCAGGAGCGCATGGGTCTTCATGATCCGGAACTCGTCGTCGGTCAGTTTTCCCGGTTTGAGCAGAATGCTGTCGGGAATGCCGATTTTCCCCACATCGTGAAGAAAAGCACCCGCGACCAGATCGGCGATTTCGCGTCTCGGCAGTTCCATCGCTTCAGCAAGCGCAACGGCATAGAGCGTTACCCGATAGTTATGGGCGTCGGTATCGGAATCGCGTTTGGCAATCGCATTTCCCAAAGAACGCATCAGCGACAAATTGGAATCCAGCAGGCGACGCGACAGTCCCGCCGAACGTTGCAGCATGGCCAGCAACAGCGGATAGAGAAGAATCGCGGTGATCAGCACGGATAAGGCCGCCGTCAGCGCTCCACTGCGAATTTCGGCTCGCTGGGTTTCCAGGGTTTTTCTGTCGAGGCGATTGATGCCTTCCAGATATCCCGCAAACTCTCCGTCAGCACCGGATAACGGAAGGACAACCTGGATCAGCCGCTCGTCCGACGCCTCGATCCAGCTTGTATGACTGCGTCCGCGCCCGGGCCATTGATGTTGTCTGGATTTGGCGGCTTCGACGAGTGCTGGCTGGACATCTTCCCAAAACTCGTAGATCAGTCTTTTGTCGTTCCCGAAGACGCGAATACCGATAAACCGGTTGCGATCGAGCAACCGCTTGAGGTCTCCGTGATCGGTGGATGATCCGGCGCTGATCGCCAGTTGCATGGCCGGTGATTCAAAATGCCTGGCACCGTCAAGGGCAAACTCAAGCGCACCTTGCTCCGCTCTATAGCTTTCGACCAGATACGATACGCCACCCGCAGCCAGCCCAATGGCAATCGCCGCCGCCCCCATCCGGCGGGCGAGCATCCAGCGGAGTTCGCTAGGCGTTTCTGGCAGACCAACGGACATTTCAGTCCTTCAAGTTCTGGAGCATCTCCATCATGTGCTTGAAATGCCCGCTGACGCGATCACGCGAAAATTCCCACATTACGGCATTCTCGGCAAATTTTGCGCGCTCGACATCCATTTCCACGGTATTGCCGTCGGCACTGGGCTGTAGGAGAACATGATATTTCAGGGGATATGACGCGAGGCTGCTTTGAGTCATGCCCTGAATATGCCCTGAAGCCGTGGTGGCAAGCGAAAGCGGCGGCGTGTTTGCAACGGATCGGGCAATGCGTAGCGCTTCCTGGAAATCGATATCCACGGCTTTATACCCAGGGGTATCGGCGTTGGCGATATTGGAGGCGATCAACTGTTGTCGATAGGCACGTACCCCGAGTACCATTTCCTGGAAATCGTGGTTCTCGCCCTGTTGCTGGTCGGTAAGAGGGATGAAGCGCGGGTCGGTCCCCGACGACGCACCTTGGCTGCCGTGAGTATTGCTGCCGGAAGCCGACGATCCCACCGACGCGGGCGGCCGTGCGCCGTGCGCATGCCCTGCTGCGCTCGCCGCTGGCGCGGTGTTCGCCACCGCGTTGGCATAGGCGGCGGCGAAGGTTGGCGCCGCGCCACCAGGGTTGCCGTGCCCCGCATGAGCGCCGCCGGCGCTTGCCGGCGGCGCCGTGGGAACGGCATTGCCGATGCCGTCGAGGTTAAACAACGCAAGCACGGTGGCAGCCTCAACAAGCGGCAGACTGGACGGTACGCCGGACGTGTTCGACTCGCGGTGGTACCCGACCGAAGCGCTAAATCGTTGGGAGGCTTCATCGAGCGCGTCGTTACGCCAGGCGCCTCCATCATCACCGACGACTGGAGCGGTTACGCGGTACTTGTCAAGCGAGGCTATCTTCATACCGCCGTTGCGGAACGCGGCGACATGCAAGTTGCCGAGACTTTCCTGCCCATCATTCACCTCGTGTTCTCCAATCTCAAAACTTGGCTACGCGGCATTCACCACGGCGTCAGCCCGCAACACTTGCAAGCCTATCTCAACGAATTCACGTTCCGCTTCAATCGCCGCTTCTACCCATTCAACGCTTTCCGCTCCCTGCTTGGCATCGCGGGCGACGTCACTGCACCGACCTATGCCGAACTGTATGCAAAAAAATCGCGGCCCACTACATCTAGTGGGCGGGTGTGACAACCGGATAAGCACGGACCGACCGAACCACCGGCATCCTCTGCGACCAAACCGTTGCGCTGGTCGGTTTCTACAGCAACCGGGACTTCCCGGTCCATCTGCGCCACATCCGCTTCAAGAACCCCGAGACCGACAAGACGTTGATATTCCTGACCAACAACTTTGCCTTGCCGGCAGCCACCATCTGCGCGCTCTACAAGGCGCGCTGGCAAGTCGAACTTGTTCTTCAAATGATCGCCGTATCGGTCTATGTCCTCGTTGCCATCGTCAAGAAGCGCCTGAATCTCGACGCCTCGCTCTACACCCTGCTACAGATTCTCTCGCTCACCCTGTTCGAGAAGATGCCCATCCAGCAAGCCTTTACAGGCAACAATCTCTTCTCAAACCAGGACGGAAACAACAACCAGATGAATCTATTCGCTTTTTAACCGGACACTACTGACTTTGGACTTTGCATCTCCTTAGTCAAATACCACGGGCAAAGCCGGTGGCTTGAATTGTTAGCGCCTCAAAGGCGCGTTCAAAACCGATAGCCGCTTCGCGGCAGATAAGCCGAGCCATGTTCAACCTTGGTCACCCATGCATAGATCACTTCGAAACTGCGTCATCTCAAACTCACCCGCCGTATCAAACACGTACTCGACCGCCACAAAGGTCAAACCTGTTGGAGTCCCCTGGCAGAGCCGGGGGCTTACCTCTACGAGTTAGAACAAGAACCAGCCGAGCAGATACACCGTGTTGTTGTCCGAGGCGTTGCGGCCAGTGCCGTCATAGTTCGTGCTCGCCCCATTGAATTGCTGGAATCGGGTGTAGCGCAGCGCGAGCTTGACCTGTTCCACCGGGAAGTAATTCAGCTCGTACATCCAGCCCTTGGTGTTGGGGCTGCCGTTGGCGCTGCCCATCAGAGCGTCGCCGGTGTTGTAGGCCAGATCGTTGCTGCTGCCGGTGGCCTTGAAATACTGCACGCCACCGCCCCACATGCGCCGCCAGTAGTAGTGCGAGTCGATACGCAGGGTCTTCAGCGTGTCAGAGGCGTTCGAGGTCATCCCTGCCGCCTGTACTGCGCTGTTCCAGTCCTTCTTCTCGTCGATGAAGGTGGCGCCCACCGAGGCCGAGTGGTCGCCTTCGAGATAGTGGTAGTGCGCGTCGTAGGCGATGTCGCGGTAGCGGTTGCTGCCGAGGGACTGGTCGGTCACGTCCTGCCAGACCTTCGAAATCATGCCGTAGGTGCCAACCTCGACGGTATGCGGCCCGAATTGTTGTTGCAGCGCCAGCCGCCAGTAGGGCGCATTGCCATCGACGACGAAACCAAAGTTCTCAGGGTTGTTCCAGCGTTGGCCCGCGGCGACGAAGCGGAATGCACCGGTTTTGGCCGTGCGGTAATTAGCTAGTTCCGCGTAGATCAGATCATCCCACCAGAGATAGGCGCCGATGCCAGCCACTTTACTCGCCAACGTCATGTCGATCTGCGACGCGATCGGCATCTGTTTCGCCGCCGTACCCGTGTGCGGGAAACCCCAGGCCGGTGTGCTGTTGTAAATGTCGGAAACCGTCGGACTGTTATTGAGAGTGACACCGAAAATAGCGTCTTTGCCTGCCAGTTGGGTGTCTTTAGCCCACCGCGCGTCGAACATTTCCATGCCCCATTTCTGTTCGACGCCGTCGTAGTTGTACTGGATCAGCGCGCCAGCGTTGTCGGTGATTTTTCCTCCATAATAGAGAGCGGCGGTCTGCGCGATGACCTTGCGGTCGTGCGGGAAGTCGGTCGGCGTCGCGCCGTTGCCGTTGGTACCACCTGCTGTGACGTCGCTGGTGCTGGTGCGGGAGATCTGCAAGGCGCCAGAGATCGGCAACCGCTCGGCAAGCGGCAGATTGTCCCATTCCTTTGAACTCATGGTGTAACCGCCGAGCTTGAACTGGCGGCCGAAGTTGGTGAGTTCCGGATAGCCAGCGTGGCACTTCGAGCACGCGTAGCCGGTCTGCCGCGCCATGCTCGGCACCGCCAGCGCATCGGCCGTGACCAGCAAGCCACTCAGTGCGGCAAGCAAGCCTGCGATCAGGTGCCTGCCTATCCTTCCAAATGTGTTCTGCATTTTACTCTCCTGACAAAATTACATGAACGGCGCCGTGTCGTTACCGCCCCGGCGCGCGGCCGGAGCGGCGTTCATACATCGTCAGTACAAGTGGGAGTGGGAGTGGCCGCCTCCGCTGTTGCTCCCGCCCCAGTCTCCGGTCGTGGTGCCGCAGCCGGCCAACGCCAATGCGGCAGTCATCGCCAGCAGGCTAGTTGCGAGGAGGGATTTCAGTTTCATGGCAAGTTCTCCAAAAGTAGTAAGTGCGTGATGAATACAAGGTGTCCATCAATACCGGACAGAACAAATTCTGCTCTTGCATGGCCGTCAACAAGCTGACCGCCGGATTACATTCTTGTCATCTGCATTGGTCGATTCGCTCGAAATACGGATGGCGGCGTTTCCATGCCTGCTCCGCAGCCGTAGCCGATGTCTTGAGCGGTCCGGTGGACTGGCAATCGAGACATTCGACCATCCAGCTGCCGAGATCGATTTCCTGCAAGGCGATTCGGGCACTGCCGCAAAACGGGCAGGCATCGGGACTGCTCACGAGGGCCGTCTTTGCCGCTGCTGTCATGAACCCCTGAGATGTGTTCATCAGCTACAAGCCTCTGTTCCAGAGGAATTTCCAAGCACACGGTCTACGTCGGACTCGGCCGCGAACCAGTCGGCCATCTCGTTTCCAGGCTGGAACCCACGCTGCTCGGCCTTGTTTGTAATAGGCGGCTTCGGAAATCAATTGCTCGCGCGGAATAGCGGCAGCATCGCTTGCCTGGCTCGCTGGCCGTGGCTGTTCACCGGTCTTGGTTTGCCCTGCCGAATTGTCTTTGCCCATTTATGCCTCCTTGCGGTCGGAATTAACTTGGTCGAATAAGGTTTGATCAGGCGGTCTATCACTTCATGGAAAGCCTGCCGGAGTTGCACCTCCGAGCAGCCCATCAACAGGCCGTCCTCAAGAGGCGTCCTGCGCGATCTGGGTGAGTTCGTCGATGTTCTCGTTCAGCACCTTGATCTTCTCGATGCAGGAGATCGCCCGGCCACAATCGGAACGCCAGATGGAGGATTGTTTCCTGTCGGTCGAGTAAGCGCGCGTATCTATGACTTTCACTTGTTCGTCAGGCTGGCAAATATCTGCCGCTGAAAATCGATCCCGCGCGACACGGAAGCGGTCCAGTGGGCAGCAGCGATCTTTCCGCCGGTGACAAGCGCCTCGGCAAGATTCCCTTGATTCGAGGATTCCGTGACCGGAATCGCCAACAGCTGACGGGCCGTCGCCGTGTTGGCTTCGACGGTTTCTTCGCAGTATCCCAACCCTGCGCGACTGATGCGAACTATCAGATCAAGCTGGGATTCGTACTGGTTTCGTAGTTGCTCAACTGCAGGTCTCATGGGAAGGCTCCCTGGCGATGAATCCAGCGTATTCGCAGACAGCCACTCCCGCATCGAGTCGGCTGATCTGGCTGAATTTCCTGAAAGCTTAGGGTTGGCGGGCTGACGGAAGCATGTCCGCTGGATTACATCTTTGTCACTGAAATGTCAGGGAAAACGGCCGCCGCGCCGATCCCTGAACAAGGCCCGAAATTGACCGTCCTACTGAGACAGGGATTTCGAGATGGCAAATATCGGCTTCAGCCCCGAGCCAAAGCGAACGATGGCATCTTGTTGGCCGAGCAACTCGCCATACGGCAGATAGCGGAAATTCAGATCCCCGATCCTGGAAAATGCCGGTCGGCGAATCTGTTGCAAGACATCGTTTTCGCGGCCATCCGGTGCCACCAGGAACAGGCCTTCGCAGGTTTGGAGTTCATTTCCATAGGCCAAGTCCAGCAGGCGAACTATGCCCGAGTAGATGGATGTCGTGTGCTCCACCTCAAAGGCCGCGATGACGTTGCCAGCCGCCTTGTCCAGCCAGATCACGTCGATCAATCGCACCGACTCGGCACCTGCCACCCCAAACAGATGCTCCGGCAGCGCAGTCAGGCAACCATCGCCCAGGACACCGGACTCGTGGGCACGGTTGCGGTCATTGGCGGCAAACAGAATGAAAAAGACCGAGTTGACCAGTACCAGGGACCACAGGCCGTAATCGGAGTTCTCTGGCGTCATGGTTCGCGCCCCGTATCCTTGTTGTTGCCACCACCATGGTGGCCGTGTTTGCCATGCATGAAGAAGTGCATCAAGGGGCAGGCCAGCAGGATCAAATACGGCAAGGCCCCAAACAGATGGGCGCGATGCTCGGCCAGCAGATAGAAGAGCGCGATGGCGGCAAAGACCCACCAACCCCACGCCATCCTGCGAGCATGGCGATGATCGTGATCGTTCAGATGCGGTTCTTGCGGCGGTTCATTGACCATGATTTTCTCCGGATATTCATCACCGCCGATTGCAGCACGCCCCATCGCCGCTATGGGTGGCATTCGACAATTCGTTGGCTTCCGTGAACTTCCACCAATCGCGCCGCAGTCGATGCCATCCACCCCGAAGCGTCATGCCGGCGCCGGCGGCCGCTTCCTCGATTCGATTCAGGGTGGTCAGGCGCAGATCATATTCAACGACCAATTCGGCGCCATTCCAGCTCGCCGATACGATACCCCGGAGTCCGGCAACTCTGGCTCGGGCCTCTTCGATATTGAACGAACCTACCACTGTCGGCCGCAAGCCGTGCTGCTTCGGGATGGGAATGACTCCTGACGTCATTGGATCAACTCCAATATTCAGTGGAAGAGGTATGTACGTGAGACAAGACATAGCTTGCGCCCCTCTGGCTGTCGCCGAAATGACCATGCGATTACATTTTCGTAAGCATGTCGCATACACCCGCAAAAGACGTCTTCAGGACGTCTGACGCAGACGCAGGGCATTACCCACCACGCTGACCGACGACAGGCTCATGGCTGCTGCCGCGATGATCGGCGACAGCACCAGTCCGAACACCGGGTACAGAATGCCGGCGGCGATGGGCACACCCAGTGCGTTGTATAGGAAAGCGAACATCAGGTTCTGCCGCATGTTGGCCACGGTGGCCATCGACAACTCACGCGCACGAGCGATGCCCCGCAAATCGCCCTTGACCAAGGTGACCTGCGCACTGTTCATGGCAACGTCCGTTCCCGTGCCCATGGCAATGCCGACATCGGCTTTGGCCAAGGCCGGGGCATCATTGATGCCGTCGCCCGCCATGGCCACGACGCGGCCTTCCTGCTGCAGGCGTTCGACCAATGCCAAAGGATAAGGATAGGAAATTCAACCGCTATCCCGAAAGTATCTCCGCACCTGTAACCCATCGTCAATCGGAGATTTGACCGCAATCGCTCCTTGCGCCGTGCAACAACCGCTGCCCTATCATGCCGCCTCCCACAGCGGCGGGCCGCGCGCCGGGGCCAGCTTGGGCGGTGTGATCGGCTCGCCCAGGTGTTGGAGGATTTTTCGGATCGCGTCGCCGTCGTCGATGAAGGCGATGATCCGCATCGCGCCGCCGCACTTCGGGCAGGTGAGCGGGAACACCTCGTCCCACGGGGATTTCCTTCGGTCATAGATGCGCGCCAGCAGGAGTGCCCAGGCATAGCGCGCCGCCCGACGGATCGCGCTTTCCTCTGCCACGGCTTCGGCCTCGGCCGAGGGTGGCTTCGGTGCCGCCGCCA
The DNA here is from genome assembly GCA_025353195.1 of Rhodocyclaceae bacterium. Lineage (GTDB taxonomy): Bacteria > Pseudomonadota > Gammaproteobacteria > Burkholderiales > Rhodocyclaceae > Sulfuritalea. Next base: position 125 of record JANXRC010000279.1, on the reverse strand, counting down.
GTGCCGTGACCGCCGACCGAAGTGGGGTGCATTCGGTGCCAGCACACCGTAGTAACGATGCCGGTGGCGCCGGGGCGGCGGGATCAGCGCGGCGAGGCGGTCCAGCAGTTCAAGGGGTGTCAGGA
>JANXRC010000262.1 GCA_025353195.1 Rhodocyclaceae bacterium | reverse complement strand
TCGATTTCCCTCGGTTTTCCTGCTAATTGCGGCAATCGTCAACGACTCTTGCCTACCGGGGAAGATTGTCTGGTAGTTGGCCCAGGAGAACTATCAGCGGCGGATTCATTTGCTTGTAGGATTACTCCTACAAGCTGGGGGCCACGGTTGTTTCTAAGTTGTAACTAGGGCATTGCTATCAGACCCTGGGCAATGGCATAGCGGACCAGTTCGGCCTCGCTGGCTATGTTCATTTTTTGCATGATGCGCGACTTGTGGGTGCTGACGGTCTTAATGCTCAGGTTCAACTCGTCGGCGATGTCGGTCAGCCTGATCCCGGCGACGATTTTTTCGAAGATCTGCAATTCGCGATCGGACAGGCAGGCATGAGACAGTTGCTGTGATCTTGGCATGCGCTCCCGGACCAGCAACTCGGCAACGTTGTCCGTGAAATAGATATGGCCCGCTAGCACCTTGCGTATCGCGGCAATCAGTACCTCACCGTCGCTTTCCTTGGTGAGGTAGCCGGAAGCACCGGCATGGAGGGCGCGCAGGGCGTATTGCTGTTCCGGGTGCATCGTGAAGATGAGGATGGGCACCCGTGGCTTGCTTTGCCTGATCAACTTGATTACTTCCAGTCCATTCCTGCCGGGCATCGAGATGTCAAGGATGACAAGGCTCCACTCCTGTTCGGCGACCAGCTTCAGCGCCTCGGTGCCATTGGCGGCTTCACCGGCAACCACAAGATCGTCGGTATCGGCCAGAATCTGCTTAACACCATCGCGAATGATGGCGTGGTCGTCGACCAGCAAAATGCGGATCATGTATCTTCTCCCGGTGATTCAGGTGTCGCCAGCGGTATGCGCACGCGGATGGTGAATCCCTGCCCCGGTGCACTGTCAATCCCCATCACTCCGTCGAGCAACAGGGCGCGTTCGCGGATGCCGACCAACCCGTGGCCCAACTTCGGTTTGTCACGAACCTCCGTGCCGCGGCCGTTGTCGCGAACGTCAAGCGCCAGACCTTCTGCCGTGCTCACAAGTGACACATGCACCTGTGTCGCTCCGGCATGTCGAGCAACATTGGTGAGTGACTCCTGCAGGATGCGAAAGACACTGATGGTGATCCGCTCTTCCAGCGCAGTGTCGTCGATGGCAATGGTCGATACTACCTCGATACCGCTGCGTTTCGAAAAGTCATCCAGTACCCAGAGAGCGGCGGCGGCCAGACCGAGATCGTCAAGGAGGGGCAGGCGCAGCTCGGTGGTCAGGTGGCGCAGCGAATCGACACATCCGTCGATGAAATGCTTCATGCCGTCGACCTTTTCACGTACCGCCGGCGCCTGGTCCTTGACCCGCCCCGTCAGCCAGGACAGGTCCATGCGCAGGCGCAGCAGTTGCTGGCCAAGCTCGTCATGCAGTTCGCGGGCGAGTGCAGTACGTTCCTCCTCGCGCACGGTCTGCAACGACGTTGCCAGGTCGCGCAACTGACGGTGTGATTCGCGCAGCGCATCTTCGGCCTGCTTGCGCTCGGTGATGTCCTGGATAGTGCCGTGCATCTTCAGTGGATGGCCCTGGCCATCGAATTCCGCCTTGCCCAATCCGTGCACCCAGCGCGCGACCCCGTCATTGTGACGAATGATCCGGTATGTCTTGTCAAAAGGCTCGCCTTGGCCAAGGACCTCGTCACTGAAATAGTCGGTCATCATTACCCGGTCTTCCGGATGGATCAAGATCGCCCACCCTTCCACAGAGTGTTCGTATGCTTCATCAATCCCGAGCAGACGGTCGAGTACGGTCGAACTTTTCCATACCCCACTGGGGACATCCAGAACGTAACTGCCCAGGCCGGCGTTGCTCTGCGATTCCTTGAGCAAACTTTCGCTTTCCTGCAGGGCGTCTTCCCTCTGTCCCAATGCATCTAACAGATGATTGAAGCCGTTGACGAGCTGGCCCAGTTCATCTTGCCTGATGACGGGCAAGGGTTTCAGGGGCTGGTTTGTCTCCGACATGGCGCCGAGCATTGTCGCGGTGGCAAGCATCGGTGCAAGCTGGCGTCTTAGCACCCACCAGGTCAGACCAGCCACCAACAGGCTCAGCAAGACCGTGGCCAGCAGCATGCTTTGCTTCAAAGTGCGAATCGGGGCAAAGGCTTCTGCGGTGGGCAGTATGGCCACCATTTTCCAACCCGCCACAGGAATACTCTTGGCCGAGGTCAGCACTTCTATGCCATGCGGATTGACCGTAATGGCAGAGCCGTCATGGCCCTGATCAAAGCGGTCGGTAACCGAGTTGACGCCGGGATCTGGTAGTCGTTCCATGACGCGACTTTTGTCGGAGGCAGTGATGATCAGCCGGTACTGTGGGGCGATAAGCAGATAGTCGCCGGTTTTGCCGTAATTGCTTTGCGAAACATCGTCCAGAAAATTGTGTTTCGCCAGATTCATCACTCCGGCCAAGGCCCCGATTACTTTGCCCTGAGTATCTCTAATGGGCACCGCCATCGCAATTTCCGGAAACCTCTTGCTCTTGAAAAGGTAAGGTTTGCCAATCGCCGGCTTACCCTCGTTGAGGGGCCCGGCCAAGTGACTTATGTTTTCGGAATCGACACCGATCTGTCCTGCCGGGAGGGGAGCCCGGGCAATCTCCTTGCCATCATATTTATAGGCGATGATCCCGCCATTGAACAGGATCTGAAGAACCGGTCGCTCTTTCAAGAATGTCTTCAGGGTAGCCGTATTGCCCAGCATCGCCGGACCAACATCTTCTGCAACTTCTTCAAGTGATTTCAACCGATCACTCAGTTCGGTATTGATGTCTGCCGCCATGAACGAAACCGTCGAAAACTGCTGTTCGCTCATCAGGCTTTGCATGTCCTCTTGCAGCATTCGGCTGATGTAGATCGTCAGGGACCAGATGCCGATCAAGAAGACAGCCAGGACGGCGAGGGTAATTCTGGTTTTGAGCGAATCCTGAACGCGGATCGGTGAAGGCATGCCAATCTTTCCTTTGGAAATGGTGGTCCTGCGGGATCCGGACGCAACAAATTTGGCGCAATGCTACTCCGGTTCATTTGCCCGGGATAATCGTCCGGCATCGCCGGCACGATGCTCTTGGCGCCCGCGTGGTCAGGTTGCGTCGATTCAGGAGCAGTCCCGACCAAACCGTATGTCAGGCTTGACGGCGGATTTCGCTTCTATATACTGACTGACCGGTCAGTAATTAAGTGCCCTCCCAATGGAAGCTTTAACTCATCCCCGCCAGCGCCGTAAAGAAGCGCGTCCCGCCGAACTCATGGCGGCGGCGCTCGAGTTGTTTGTCGAAAAGGGCTTCGTCGGCACCCGGCTGGAGGATGTGGCAGCGCGCGCCGGGGTGTCGAAGGGAACGCTGTATCTCTACTTCGACAGCAAGGAAGCGCTGTTCAAGGCCGTGATCCAGGAAGGCATCGTGCCTCTTCTCGAAGAAGGCGCCGGTCTGGTCGACCGTTTCGAGGGCAGCACCGCGGATCTGTTGCGGGCGCTGATCGGCGAATGGTGGCAGCGGATCGGCAATACCCATCTGGCCGGGGTACCCAAGCTGATGATCAGCGAGGCGGGCAATTTTCCCGAACTGGCTATTTACTACAACGATACCGTGATCGTGCCCGGCCGCGATTTGATGCGGCGTACGCTGCAGCGGGGCATCGCCTCCGGCGAGTTCCGCGGCGTCGATGTCGAGACCGCGATCGACGTGATTTTCGCCCCGGTGCTGATGATGCTGATCTGGCGCTATTCGATGGGCGCATGCTGCGGCACTTCGCACGATCCGGAGGCCTATCTGAAAACCCACTTTGATCTGACGCTGGGCGGACTCTTGGATCCTGACCGAACCCGAACCGCCCGATGAAACTCTCGCCCGTTCTACTCGCCTTTGCCGCTCTGTCGCTGGTCGCCTGCAACCGCGCGCCACCTCCCACGATCACTGGAACAGCGGTGCTCGAATTTGCCGCCAGTGATCTGGTCAGCGCCGAACTGCGCTCCATGGCCCCCACAGTGCCACTCTCCGGAACGCTGCGGCCATGGCGCGAGGCGACCGTCAAGGCCAGGGTGGCCGGCGAACTGCAGGCGCTCAGCGTGCGCGAAGGCGACACCGTAAAGCAGGGCCAGATCATCGGCCGCATCGATGCGACCGATTACCGCGCCCGACTGGCCGGCAGCGAGGCCGATGTCGCAGCGGCGCGGGCGACGCTGGGGGTGGCGGAAAAGAACCAGGCCACCCAGGAATCGCTGCTGGCAAGGAATTTCATTTCGCGCAATGCGTACGACACCACCGCCGGCACCCATGACGCGGCGAAGGCGCGGCTGGATGCGGCCAAGGCTGCTGCCGACGTCGGGCGCAAGGCGCTTTCCGATACCACGCTGGTGGCGCCGATCGATGGCATCGTTTCGGCGCGTATTGTCCAGGCTGGCGAACGCGTCCCGGTAGACGGCCGGATCGTGACCGTAGCCGACATTTCGCGTCTCGAACTCGCCGCCAGCATTCCCGCAGGCGATGCGGCGCGACTCGCGCCGGGTGCTGCAATCACGGTCAGCGTGGAAGGCCTCGATGACGTACGAATAACCGGCCGCATCGAGCGCATCAATCCCGCCGCCGCGCCCGGCTCGCGCTCCATCGAACTCTATGCGCTGATCGAAAATCGCGACGGTCGTCTGCGTGGCGGCCTGTTCGCCCAGGGTCAGGTGGCGGCGGGTACTGCGCAAGAGCGCGTGGCCGTGCCGGCCAGCGCATTGCGCGAGGAAGATGGCGACCTGGTCCTGTATGTGCTGACCGCCGACAAGGTGCAGCGGAGGCGGGTCAAGACGGCCATTGCCGAGGCCGGCTGGGTGGCGATCACGGAAGGGCTTGCCAGCGGCGAGCGAGTGGTGCGCTACAACCTCGGGCCCCTCAAGGATGGCAGTCCGGCAAAGGTAAAACCTGCATCCGTGCCGGTCGCCGCACCAGTCGCCGATACCAGCCCGCGAAGCGGAAACCCTGGTACGCAGAGCGCACCAGCGCCGTCCCCGGGGATCCCGTCCCCGGCGCCGGCGCGCGGGACATAACTTCCTGACCCGGTACCCGGTTCATGTGGTTCACTCGCGTCAGCATTGCCAATCCGGTATTCGCCACCATGATGATGGCGGCGCTGCTGGTACTCGGCCTGTTCTCGGCCCAGCGCCTGTCGGTGGAACAATTTCCCGACGTGGCCTTCCCGGTTATCGTCATCCAGACCGACTATCCCGGCGCGGCGCCGGAGTCGGTGGAAGAGGAGGTCACGCGTCCGATCGAAGAGGCGGTGAACACCATCAGCGGCATCAACGTGCTGTCATCGCGTTCCTACGAGAGCCAGTCGGTGGTGATCGTCGAGTTCGACCTGTCCACCGATCCGAAGCTTGCCGCCCAGGACGTGCGCGAGAAGATCGCCGCGTTGCGCCCGAGCTTTCGTGAAGAAATAAAGGAGCCCAGGGTCACCCGCTTCAATCCGGACGACCAGCCGATTATTTCCGTGGCGGTGCTGGCCGCGGGCAAACCGCTGCGCGACCTCACCACGCTGGCCGATCAGCGCATCAAGAAGCGCCTGGAAAATGTGCGTGGCGTGGGCCAGGCCACGGTGGTCGGCGGCGTCAAGCGCGAAATGCGCGTCCTGCTGCGGCCGGCCGACATGGAAGCCTTGCAGGTAGGTGCCGATCAGGTGCTGGCGGCACTGCGCAGCGAGAATCAGGAAGTGCCGGTCGGCAGCGTCGCCGGCGGTGGTCGCGAGCAGGTGGTGCAGATTCTCGGCCGCGCTGCCAGCACGGAAGACTTCCGCCGCCTGATCGTGGCGCGGCGCGGCGGCAGGCCGGTGACGCTGGGCGATGTCGCGGATGTGGCGGATGCGCAGGCAGAAGAGGAAAGTGCTGCCCTGATCAACGGCAAGCGCGGTCTGTCGGTCGATATCATCAAGTCGCAGGGGGCCAACACCATCGACGTCGCCAATGGCGTGCGCGAGATGGTGGCGAATCTGACGCGCGAACTGCCGCCCGACGTCAAGCTCGAAATCGTCCGCGACGCATCGCTCAGCATTCGCAACTCCGTCAGGGACGTGCGCATCACGCTGATCGAAGGTGCGGCGCTGACCATTCTGATCGTGTTCTTCTTCCTCGCCTCGTGGCGCAGTACGGTGATCACCGGATTGACCCTGCCGATTTCGCTGATCGGAGCGCTGCTGTTCATCTACGCCTTCGGCTTTACCATCAACGTGCTGACGCTGATGGCGCTGTCGATCTCGGTCGGCCTGCTGATCGACGATGCCATCGTGGTCCGCGAAAACATCGTCCGCCATGTCGCCATGGGCATTCCCCCGCGCCAGGCGGCGCTAGACGGCACGCAGGAAATCGGCCTGGCGGTGATGGCGACGACGCTGTCCATCGTCGCCGTGTTCTTGCCGGTCGGATTCATGGGCGGCATCATCGGCCGCTTTTTTCACCAGTTCGGCGTCACTGTGGTGGCTGCCGTGCTGATCTCGATGTTCGTCAGCTTCACGCTCGACCCGATGCTCTCCAGCATCTGGCACGACCCGGAGGCCGAAGGCCACCACAGCCGCCGCCCGCTGGGGAGACTGCTGCACTGGTTCTCGCTGTTCACCCAGCGCCTCGAAAAGCGTTACGAGTTGCTGCTGGCATGGAGTCTCGATCATCGCAAGAGCGTGCTCGGCATAGCGGTCGGCTCGCTGGTCGGCGCAATGGCCCTGCTGCCCTTGCTGGGTACCGAATTCGTACCGGAACCCGACCTCAACGAACTGCAAGTCCAGTTCGTGACGCCAGTGGGTTCGGCGCTTGAGCTGACCCAGGCCAAGACCGTGCAGGTCGACGCCGCGTTGCATGAATTCGCCGAGGTGAAGTACACCTACGCGACCATCAACACGGGTTTCTCGCGCGGCAAGCATGCCGTTAACATGTTTGTCCAGTTGACCCCGCGCCGGGAGCGCAGAATTTCGCAGCAGCAACTGGCGCAACCGATACGCGAACGACTGGCGCAGATTGCCGGCATCGAAGTGACCCAGGTGACGGATTACAAGGCCATGTCATCCGGCAAGAACCTGCAGGTGAGCCTGATGGGTCCCGACCGCGCCGTACTCGACCGCATTGCCGCGCAGGTAATGCCGAAGGTCGGCGCCCTGCCCGGCGTGGTCGATCTGGAGTCGAGCACCAAGGCGGCGCGGCCTCAGTTGTCGATCCGGTTCAACCGCGAGCTGGCAAGCGACCTCGGCATTGGCGTCGGGCAGGCGGCGCAGACGCTGCGCCCCTTGCTGGCCGGTCAGGCGGTCGGCAACTGGCGCGGGCCGGACGACGAGTTCTACGACCTTACCGTGAAGCTGCCGCCAAGTTCGCGGGAATCCGCGGCCGACCTGGCCGCCTTGCCGATTGCCAGCGGCCGTCCCGATGCGCAGGGAAATCCGCGCATGGTGCGCTTGGCCGATGTTGCCACCGTAACGACAGCGCTCGGCGCCAGCCAGATCAATCGCAAGGACCAGACGCGTGAAGTGCTGGTTTCCGCCAACAACCAGGGGCGCCCAGCCGGCGACATCGGACGTGAAATTCGCAGCCTGATGCAGCAGATGGAATTGCCGCCCGGCTACAGCTGGAGCATCGGCGGCGCCACCAAGGACATGATCGAATCGGTCAATTTTGCGGGGATGGCGCTGGCCCTGGCCGTGGTTTTCATCTACCTGATTCTTGCCTCGCAGTTCGGCAGCTTCCTGCAGCCCTTGGCGATCATGGCTTCGCTGCCGCTGTCCCTGGTCGGCGTGATCCTGGCGCTGGTGGTATTTCGCAGCACGCTCAATATCTTCTCGATCATCGGTTTTGTCATGCTGATGGGGCTGGTCACCAAGAACGCGATCCTGCTGGTCGACTTCATCAACCACGGCATTGCTGCCGGACAGTCGCGGCGTGATGCCGTCATCGCGGCCGGCGGCGTGCGACTGAGGCCGATCATGATGACGACGCTGGCCATGATCTTCGGCATGATCCCGCTGGCCCTGGCGCTGGGCGATGGCGCCGAGCAGCGCGCACCGATGGGGCAGGCGGTGATCGGCGGCGTCATGACATCCAGTTTGCTGACCCTGATCGTGGTGCCGGTGATTTACACCTACCTCGACGATTTCACCCAATGGCTGCGCCGGCGGTTTGCCGGCCCTTCCGGAGATTCCGCATGAAACTCGCCCCCCTTTTTCTGTTGCCATTACTGTTGGCCGGCTGCAGCGAACCGCCACCGCCTCTGGCCGCGCCCAGGCTGGTACGCACCCTGATAGTCGGCGCTGGCGATACGGCGACTGACGGGGCATTCAGAAGCTACAGCGGCGAAGTTCGCGCGCGGATCGAAACCACGTTGGGCTTTCGCATTGCCGGCAAGATCGTCGAGCGCCGGGTCGATGCCGGCATGGCGGTCAAGGCCGGCCAGCTGCTGGCGCGCCTCGACCCGGCCGATGCCGGACTGCAGGCCACCCAGGCCGAGGCGCAGCGCGCGCTCGCAGCGGCGGATCTGGCGCGCTACCGCGAGCTGAAGGCGAAGAACTACATCAGCGTGTCGGCCCTCGATGCCAGGGAAACGACCTTCAAGGCGGCCGAAGCACAGGCCGCGTTGGCGAAGAACCAGGCGGCCTATACCAACCTGATCGCGGATCGTGCCGGCGTCATCGGCCAAGTGTTGGCCGAGCCGGGGCAGGTGGTGAGCGCCGGGCAGGCGGTATTCCGCCTGGCGCCGGATGGCGAGCGCGAGATCGCGATAGCCTTTCCCGAGGGCGAAGTCCGTGGCTTTAAGCTCGGCCAGGCAGCGGAAGTCACGTTCTGGGCCACGCCTGGCGCGGCGGCGCAACCGTTGGCCGGGCGGCTGCGGGAGATCTCGCCGGTGGCCGATCCGGTGACTCGCACTTATGCCGCGCGCGTCAGCCTCAAGGATGCGGATCCGCTGCTGCCGCTGGGAATGACGGCCACCGTGCGCTTCCCCTCCGCCGCGCCCGGCGCGGCGCGACTGCTGGTGCCGCTGTCGGCGATCTTCCAGAAGGGCAATCAGCCGGCGGTGTGGAAAGTTATGCAAAGCGGTACCCCCGGGGGCGGCGCCGACAACACGGTGACGCTGCAGGTGGTCAGCGTGACGGAATTCACTGACAGCGGCGCGGCCGTGGTCGGTGGCCTGACAGCAGGCGAGCAGATCGTTGCCGCCGGAGCGAATCTGCTCACCGCCGGGGAAAAAGTGCGCATTGCCGCGCCAGCGGCAAGCAAATGAAACAGATCAATCTCTCCGAGTGGGCGCTGAGGCATCAGCAGATGGTGCTTTACCTCATGATCGTCTTCATGGTCGGCGGCGTGCTGGCCTTTCTCCAGCTCGGCCGCGCCGAGGATCCTGATTTCACCTTCAAGGTCATGGTGGTGCGCACCCTGTGGCCCGGAGCGAGCGCGCAGCAAGTCGAACAACAACTGACCGAACGCATCGAAAAGAAGCTGGCCGAGACGCCCTGGGTGGATGTGCTGCGCACGGCCTCGAAACCGGGCGAATCGCTGACCATCGTCCTCCTCAAGGACTTCACGCCGAAGACCGAGGTGCCGGAAGCGTGGCGCCAGGTGCGCAAGAAACTCGACGATATCCGCTACACGCTGCCGGAGGGCGTGCAGGGACCGTTTCCCAACGACGAGTTCGGCGACGTGCAGATGAAGATCTTCGCCTTGACCGCGCATGACGACAAGACCGGCTACGGCATGGGCGACCTGCGCCGCGAGGCCGATCGGCTGGCGCGCGAGCTGCGGCGCGTGGACGACGTGAAGAAGATCGAGCTGATCGGCGTACAGGACGAAAAGATCTACATCGATGTCAGCCCGGCGCGCCTCGCCGCCATGGGCCTGGTGCCGACCCAGGTGTTCGACGCGCTGCAGCGGCAGAATGCGGTGGTGCCGGCCGGCCAGGTCGAAACCGAGTCGGATAGGGTGCGCCTGCGCGTCACCGGTCCCTTCGACAGCGTAGACGCCTTGCGCGAGGCCACCCTGGCGGTGGGCGGCCGGCAGTTCCGTCTGGGCGACATCGCGCGCGTCACGCGCGGCCTGGCCGATCCGCCGCAGCCGCGCATGCGCGTCGCCGGACGCGATGCGATCGGACTCGGCATCGTCATGGCCAGGGGCGGCAACGTCATCGATCTCGGCGAGAACCTCGAGAAGGCGATGGACAGGCTCAAGCAGAATTTGCCGGTGGGCATGGACGTGCATGTGGTGGTGGACCAGCCGCAGATCGTCAAGACTTCGCTCGACCTGTTCGTGCATACCCTGGGCGAAGCCATGGCCATCGTCCTCGCGGTGTCCTTCCTGTCACTCGGCTGGCGCACCGGCACCGTAGTGGCGCTGTCGATTCCACTGGTGCTGGCGATAACCTTTCTCTTGATGAAGGCGTTCGGCATCGACCTGCAGCGCATTTCGCTCGGCGCCCTGGTCATCGCGCTGGGCCTGCTGGTCGATGACGCCATCATCACGGCGGAAATGATGGTGGTGAAAATGGAGCAGGGCTGGGACCGCTTCAAGGCGGCCACCTTTGCCTACACCTCGACCGCTTTCCCGATGCTGACCGGGACCCTGATCACGGCGGCGGCCTTCACCCCGGTCGGCTTCGCCAAATCGGCGGCCGGCGAATACACCTTCTCGATTTTCGCCGTGGTGACCATCGCGCTGCTGGTGTCGTGGATCGTCGCGGTGGTATTTACGCCCTGGCTGGGCTACAAGCTGCTCGACCCGGCCAAGCTGCGCGCCATAGCAGACAAGCATGGCGGCGACATCTACGAGTCGCCCTTCTATCGCCGTTTCCGTGCGCTCGTGGTGTGGTGCCTGCGCCACCGCTGGCTGGTGATCTTCGCCACCATCGCCATGTTCGCGCTGTCGCTGGTGGCGTTCAACAAGGGCGTGCAGAAGCAGTTCTTCCCGTCCGCCAGCCGGCCAGAAGTCATGATCGATATCTGGCTGCCGCAGGGTGCGTCGCTGAAGGCCACCGAGCGCGAGGTCAAGCGTGTCGAAGCGCTGCTCGAAAAGGATGAAGGCATCGCGTCCTGGTCGTCCTATATCGGCAACGGCGCGCCGCGCTTCGTCCTGTCGCTCGACCAGCAGTTGTTCGCCGACAATTTCGGCCAGATGGTCATCGTCGCCAAGGGGCTCAAGGAGCGGGAAGAGGTAAAGAACCGTCTGGAGACCGCGTTCAACGCCGCCGATGGCTCGTGGTCTCACCTGCGGCTGCGCGTGGTACGGATGGAGAACGGGCCGCCGGTAGGCTACCCGGTGCAGTTCCGCATCTCCGGCGAGGATCTTGCCGTCTTGCGCGACGGCGCGGAAAGCATCGCGTCGGTGATGCGGGCGCATCCCAACCTGCGCAATGTGAACTTCGACTGGAACGAGCGGATCAAGTCGGTGCGGGTCGAGATCGACCAGGACCGCGCCCGTGCACTGGGTGTCTCCAGCCAGGACGTGGCACTGACCCTGCAGGGCTGGCTGGTGGGTGCGACCGTGACCCAGTTCCGCGAGGACGACCAGTTGATCGACGTGGTCTGGCGCGCCGGCGGCGCGCGTGGTACCGGTAATGCAGACGCGAGTACGGGAAACTCGGCCGATCCGCGTACGCTGCAGCGGCTGCCCGACCTCGATATCGTTGCCGCCAGCGGCCGCCACATCCCACTGGCCCAGGTGGCGCGACTCGTACCCGTGCTCGAGGAAGGCCTGATCTGGCGGCGCGACCGCCTGCCGACCATCACCGTGCGCGCCGATATCGTCGGCAGCCTGCAGCCGCCGGCGGCTTCGGCACAGGTGGATCAACAGCTTGGCAGCCTGAAGGCGAATCTGCCGCCGGGCTTCCGCGTCGAAGTCGGCGGCATGACCGAGGAGTCGGCCAAAAGCGAGAAGCCGATCATGGCGGTGGTGCCGCTGATGATGGTCGGCGTGACGATACTGCTCATGATCCAGTTGCAGAGCATCAGCCGCACGATCCTGGTGTTGCTCACGGCGCCGCTGGGCCTGATCGGCGTGACGCTGGCGCTGCTGGTGCTCCAGGTGCCCTACGGCTTCGTCGCCAACCTGGGCGTAATCGCCCTGATGGGCATGATCTTGCGCAACTCGGTGATCCTGGTCGATCAGATCGAGCAGGATGAGGCGTCCGGCAAGAGCGCTTGGGAGGCGATCGTCGGATCCACCGTGCGCCGTTTCCGCCCCATCACGCTGACGGCGGCGGCGGTGCTGGCCATGATCCCGCTGAGCCGCCAGGTGTTCTGGGGCCCCATGGCGGTAGCGATCATGGGCGGCCTGATCGTTGCGACGGTGCTGACCTGCCTGTTCCTGCCAGCCCTGTATGCGGCGTGGTTCAGGGTGAAGGAGCCGGCCGCCGGCTCAACAGCGGCGTAGAATCCTGCCCTTGTCTGCGGCAGAGATGTATTAGAGTATGCTAATATAGCTATCCAGGAGATGTCATGAATTTCGAACAAGCCCGCTTCAACATGATCGAGCAGCAACTGCGCCCCGGGAAGGTGCTGAATCCGGACGTGCTCGAGACGTTGTTCGTGGTCAAGCGTGAAGAGTTCGTTCCGCCTGCCCATCGCCGGTTGGCCTTTGCCGACACGCAGATTCCGCTGGGAGGCGCCGCAGGCGCCTGCATGTTATCGCCACACGTTGAAGCCCACGCCTTGCAGGCGCTGGCGATGAAGAAGCACGAAAACGTATTGGAAGTCGGCACCGGTTCCGGATATATGGCTGCGCTGCTGGGTGCCCATGCCGATCACGTGTGGTCGATGGAGATCGATCCGCAGTTGGCTGAGATGGCGCGCCAGAATCTGCATCGTGCGGGAGTGACGAATGTGTCCGTCGAGGTCGGCAACGGACTGGACGGCTTGCCCGCCCACGCGCCCTACGATGCGATCATGGTTTCGGGTGCCGTCGCCGCCGTGCCCCGGGCCTTGCTCGACCAGCTCAAGCCGGGTGGGCGCCTGTTCGCCATCGAGGGTACAGCGCCGGCCATGCAGGCCGTGTTGTACACCCGCGTCGGCGAGGATTGCCGCCGCCTGGCCGTATTTGAAACCGTGGTGGCTTTGTTGCGCGACGC
>JANXRC010000250.1 GCA_025353195.1 Rhodocyclaceae bacterium | reverse complement strand
CCCGGATCGCGCGGCACCCGGATCTCGCGCCATTCCATGCCGAGGCCATCGAGCAGCAGCAGGCGTCCGGCGAGGCTGGTGCCGCAGCCGATGACCAGCTTCAGGGCTTCCGCCGCCTGCACCGTGCCGATGATGCCGGTGAGTGGCGCAAACACGCCCATCACCGCGCAGCGCACTTCCTCCACATCCTGTCCTTCGGGAAACAGGCAGTGGTAGCACGGCGCGTCCGGCTGGCGCGAATCGAACACCGCAACCTGCCCGTCGAAACGGATCGCCGCTCCGGACACCAGGGGTTTGCCGAATTTGACGCAGGCGCGATTGACCGCATGGCGCGTGGCGAAGTTGTCGCAGCAGTCGAGGACGACGTCGGCGCGCGCCACTTCCTGATCCAGGCGCGGACCGGAAAGACGTTCGTTGAGCGCGATGACATGGCATTCGGGGTTGATCTCGCCCAGCGTGCGTTTGCCGGACTCGCTCTTTGCCATGCCGACAGCATCGGTGCGGTGCAGGATCTGGCGTTGCAGGTTGGTCAGGTCGACCGTGTCGCCGTCCGCCAGCACCAGCGTGCCGACACCGGCCGAGGCAAGGTAGTAGGCGGCGGGGGAGCCCAGGCCGCCGGCGCCGATGACCAGGGCGCGCGCATTGACGATGTTGTTCTGCCCTTCGATGCCGATCTGCGGCAACAGGATGTGGCGGCTGTAACGCAGCAGCTGGTCGTCGGTCACCGGCTTGACTACCTGTCCTGCCTCAGTTCGGGCGGAGTGTCGTCGTGGTCGCCGTGGGGATGATGTTCCCAGGCCTTGGAATAGACCTCGTGCGATTTCTTGATCAGGCGTTCCGGTACGCGCATGTTGCGCATCTGGGTTTCCTCGCAAAAATACACCAGGGCCCGGATCAGCTTGCTGTAGACGCTGCCGTCGAGATGAAAGCCCTGGCGCACCAGTGCGGCTTCCAGTCCCTCCAGCGAGTAGGCGCTGATTTCGTACCAGATCGACAGGCTGTAGGGCGCCAGCCCGGTGTCGATATCCATGCCTTCGAGTCCGGAGAGCAGCTTGCGCGCTTCCTCGACGTGTTCCGGATGCCGATGGTCAAACCGAAGTTCGCGGTGCTTGCGCGTGCCGGGTTGCGGAACGAAGGCTGCAGGACGTTTGCGCGGTTTGCCGTCGCGCATTTCATCACGTAACTCGCGCGCCTTTTCCGGAGTCATTCTGCTCATCGCGCGCGTCCGGCCATCAGCGCTTGATGATCTGCCAGGCTTTGAGCAGGCTCACCGCCTGGTTCAGCTGGTAGTCCTTCTTCGAGGCGAATTCAAGCGGTGCGTGCGGCCCCTCGTCCGCCTCGTCCGGCTTGCCCTTCTTGCCATTCTTGGTCTGCGGTTTCGGCGCGGCCGGTTCCGCCGCCTTTTCCTTGTCATTGCCGAGGTGACGCTCCAGATCCGCCTCGCGCAAGCGTTCCCGCGTTTCGCCGTTAGCCGTTTCCTCGACGATGATGTCCGGCGTAATGCCCTTGGCCTGGATTGAACGGCCCGATGGCGTGTAATAGCGCGCGGTGGTCAGCTTGATCGCCGCATTGTTGGACAGCGGGAGGACGGTTTGCACCGAACCCTTGCCGAAGGTCTGGGTACCCATCACCACGGCACGCTTGTGATCCTGCAAGGCCCCGGCAACGATCTCCGACGCGGAGGCCGAGCCGCCATTGACCAGCACCACAATCGGCGTGGTCTTGGCATAGGCGGGAAGGTTCTTCATGAAGTCATCCTTGTAGCCGCGCTGATAATCCTCGGGGCTTGCCGTATAGCGACGCTTGGCGTCTTCGGTGCGGCCGTCGGTCGACGTGACCAGCGTCTTCGGCTGCAGGAAGGCGGCGGAAACGCCCACTGCGCCGTTGAGCAGACCGCCGGGGTCGTTGCGCAGGTCGAGCACCAGGCCCTTGATGCCATCTCCCTTGGCGTCCTTGTCTTCCTTTGCCAGCCGTTCCAGATGCTTCACCACGTCGGGCGCCGTTTCCTCCTGAAACTGGGTCACCCGCATGTAGCCGTAGCCGCCTTCAAGCAATTTCGACTTGACGCTTTGCACCTTGATTTTCTCTCGCGTCAGAGTCACCTCGAAAGGCTTAATTTCACCCTTGCGCACGATGGTCAGGCGGATCTGGGTCTTCGGCTTGCCGCGCATCTTCTTGACGGCGTCGTTCAGCGTGAGTCCCTTGACCGGCGTGTCGTCGAGTTTGATGATGAGGTCGCCGGGCTTCAGCCCGGCCTTGTATGCGGGCGTGTCCTCGATCGGCGACACGACCTTGACGAAGCCGTCTTCCATACCGACCTCAATGCCGAGGCCGCCGAACTCGCCCTGGGTACTCACCTGCAGTTCCTTGAAGGAGTCGGCATCGAGATACGCCGAGTGCGGATCGAGATTGGCCAGCATGCCGCTGATCGCGTGGGTGATCAGTGTCTTGTCGTCGACCGGCTCCACATAGCCTTGCTTGATCGCATTGTAGACATCGGCGAAACTGCGCAGTTCCTCGATCGGCAGCGCCGTCAACGCGGCATCCTTGCCGGCGCTGGCGGAAAAATTCAGACTGATGAGGATGCCGACGATCAGACCGGACACCACCAGACCCACCTTTTGCAGTTTGCTGCTCATAGGAACTCCGAAGGACACAAAGACAATTTGGACACCCCCACCCCCCATCCCCCGCCCGGGCGGGGGCTACTGGTTGGCTCGCTACGCTCGAAAACCAAGGGCCACTCCTGTGAAGCACACTAGCGATTGCTGGCCCACTTCAGGGGATCGAACGCCTGACCCTGATGCCTGAGTTCAAAGTATAAACCCGAGTCCGGGTTGCCGCCGCTGTTTCCCACCGTGGCGACCGCTTCGCCGCCTTTGACGCTGGCGCCCACAGCAGCCAGGAGCGACTCGTTGTTGCCGTAGACCGACAGGAAGTCGTCGCCGTGATCGATGATCAACAGGTTGCCAAAGCCGCGCAGCCAGTCCGAGAAGACCACCGCGCCGCCGGCCACAGCCTTGACTTCGACGCCTTCAGCGGCGCGAATGAAGATGCCCTTCCAGCTCGCTCCCCCTTCCGCGCGCGGGGTGCCGAAACGGCCGGCAATGGTGCCCTTGACCGGCAATCTGAGCTGGCCGCGCAGGGCGGCAAAGGCACCGCCGACATTGCCCGGGTCATGGCTTTTTACTCTTGGGCTTCTTGCGCTCGCCGTACCGCCAGCGCCGACTCTTGGCGCAGTCCTTTTGGTCGCCGCGATGCGGGCCAGTCCGTCGATCAGTTTGGATAGTCGTTGTTCGTCTCGTTTCAGCGTATTGATTTCACTGCGCTGCGCTTTCAGGCGGGCGCCAATTGCGGCCAGCGTCGTCAGTCGCTGTTTCTTTCGCTCGAGCAGTTGTGCGCGGCTCTCCTGTTGCCGCTGCTCGATCTCGGCCATCTGCGCCTGCCGCTCGCGCACGGCGTCCGCCAGGCGCTTCTTCTCGGCCGCAACTGCGCGCAGTTGCTGGATCAGATCGGCCTTGGCGCGCGAGAGCTGAGTCAGAAAATACTTGTCGCGCGCCAACTGGTTGGGGTCGTGGCCGGACAGCAGGAGCCGCAGCGCATCCGAATCGCCACCGACGAACTGGCGGTTCAGGAGGTGCGCCAGTTGGTTTTGTTGCGCACCGGTCTGGCGGTCCAGGCGCTGGCTCTGCGCATCGAGATCGGCCACCTGGCCTTTCAGTTCGGCGCGCTCAGCGGCCAGTTCGTGCAGGCGCTGGTTGGCGTTGGAGATCGCCGATTCGGTCTCGCGCAACTGGTCGGCGGCGTAAGTCTTCGACTCCTCGGCGGCGGCCATGTCGCGGCGCAGGGCCTCGATGCGGCCTTTCAGATCCTGCAGCTCCCCCTTCTTCGAATCGACGCTGGCAGCAAATGCAGTCGAGACCAGCAGAGAAGCAAGGCATACGGCTCTGACGCAATTTTTGCGTCCGGGAATCACGCCTTGGCTTTGCCCTGATTCGCCACCGCCTGCATGGCCGCCTTGATGGCGTCCGGATCGCCCAGATAGTAGCTGCGGATCGGCTTCAGATCGGCATCCAGTTCGTATACCAGCGGCTGCGCGGTGGGGATGTTGAGGCCGACGATCTCGGCGTCCGACACCTTGTCGAGATACTTGATCAGTGCCCGCAGGCTGTTGCCGTGGGCCGCAATGATCACGTTCTGGCCGGACTTGACCGCCGGCGCAATGGTTCCATGCCAATACGGCAGGAAGCGGTCGACGGTGTCCTTGAGGCATTCGGTGCGCGGGAACTGGGCGGCCGGAAGATCCGCATAGCGCGGGTTGCCGGTCTCCAGGCGCGGATCGTCTTCCGCCAGCGGCGGCGGTGGCGTGTCGTAGGCGCGACGCCAGATCAGCACCTGCTCATTGCCGAACTTGGCCGCGGTTTCGGCCTTGTCGAGTCCCTGCAGCGCGCCGTAATGGCGTTCGTTCAGGCGCCAGGAATGCTGCACCGGAATCCACATGCGATCCATTTCTTCCAGTACCGTCCACAGCGTCTTGATCGCGCGGCGCAGCACCGAGGTATAGGCAACGTCGAACGCGAAACCTTCCTTTTTCAGCAACTGGCCGGCGGCGACCGCCTCGGCGAGTCCTTTTGCGGTGAGGCCGACATCGGTCCAGCCGGTAAAGCGATTCTCCTGGTTCCAGGTGGATTCGCCGTGGCGAAGCAGAACGATCTTGTACATGGTGAAAGCCTTAACCTAGAGCAATAGCAGTATTCTATAATATTCAGAATTGCCGCCACCAGAGATACCTAACATCACAGCGAGGGACTAGCACGGCATGGATCCAGCGATCAACGAACTGATAGGCAAGCAGGAACACATTGAAACCGCGGCGCGCGCGCTGAAGGCGATCTCGCATCCCTTGCGCCTGAAGATTCTGTGCGTGGTGGGCGACCAGGAAACCTGCGTCCAGGATATCGTCGAAGCCGTCGGCACGTCACAGAGCAACATTTCGCAACACCTCGCGATTCTGCGCGACAAGGGCGTTCTGCAAACCCGCAAGGACGCCAACCGGGTTTTTTATCGTATCGCCGACCACCGCACGCTTCAGCTCATCGCCCTGATGCGCGAGGTGTTTTGTGGCGTCTCCGCACACAGGGAATAGACAACAATGGAATTTGTGCAACAGAACTTGATTTGGGTGGCTCTGGCTTTGGTCAGTGGCGGCATGCTGTTGTGGCCGCTGGTGTCCGGCGGCAATGTCGAACGCTTGACGCCGGCGCAGGCGACCCTGCTGATGAACCGCGAAGACGCGCTGGTGCTGGATGTGCGTGAAACCGGCGAGTGGACTTCCGGTCACATACCCGGGGCGCGCCACATCACGCTGGCCCAGCTCGATAAGCGGACCTCGGAGATAGAGAAGTTCAAGGATCGGCCGGTCATCATCTGCTGCGCTACCGGCAATCGTTCATCCTCAGCCTGCGGACAGCTGAAGAAGGGCGGTTTCGAGAAGGTGTTCAGTCTCGCCGGCGGCATCTCGGCCTGGCGCGAGGCCAATCTTCCGCTCACCACCAAGTCCTGAAACCGGAGCGCCAATGTCGAAGGTCCTGATGTATTCCACCGCGGTCTGTCCGTTCTGCGTACGCGCCGAGCAACTGCTGACGCGCAAGGGGGTGACGGAAATCGAGAAAGTGCGGGTCGACCTGGAGCCCGAGCGACGCGAGGAAATGATGCGGAGAACCGGTCGTCGCACCGTGCCGCAGATCTACATCGGCGAGACTCATGTCGGCGGTTGCGATGAACTCTATGAACTGGAGCGCCAGGGCAAACTCGATTCACTGCTGGCCGCGTAGAATTACGTACTTTCCCCATCACCCACCAGACAATCATGAGCGACGAGCAACCGGTTTTCAGCATCGAAAAGATTTACGTCAAGGATCTCTCCGTCGAGGTGCCCAATGCACCGCAGATTTTTCTCGAGCGCGAGACGCCGAGCATTGAAGTGCAAATCCAAAGTGCGGCCAACACGATCGGCGAAGGCATGTATGAAGTGGTGCTGACCATCAATGTCACGGCGAAGGAAGCCGAAAAGGCCTTCTTTCTGGTCGAGGTGGTAAAGGCCGGCATCTTTCAGATTCGCCATGTGCCGGAACAGGATCTGGAGCCGATTCTTGCCGTGGCCTGTCCGAACATTCTGTTTCCCTACGCCCGTGAAACGGTTTCCGATGCGATCACTCGGGCCGGCTTCCCGCCGGTGATTCTTGCTCCTGTGAATTTCGAGGCGCTCTATCAGCAGCGCCTGATGGAACAGCAGCAGGGCGAGAGCAAGATCCAACTGCAATAGTCGGCGATGGCGCTACGGCGATTTACCGCTGCGGTACTGAGCTTGGCTGCGCTGGCTGCCGCGTGGCCCGCATTGGCACTGGACTACCGTACCGTCACCGAGGCGGCGCCGGTGTACGACGCGCCCTCGGCCAAGTCGAAACCGCTGTTCGTGGTGCTTGCCGGCACACCGGTGGAACTCGTGGTCAGTCTTGAAGGCTGGTCCAAGGTACGCGACAGCCGGGGCGATCTGGCCTGGATCGAAAAGAAGCATTTGACTGACAAGCGCAATGTCATCGTGCGCATCGACCGTGCCCAGATTCGCGCCGCCGCCGAAGACAAGGCCGCGCTGGTATTCGAAGCCGAGCGCGACGTGGTACTGGAACTCCTTGAAGCCGTTCCCGGCGGTTGGGTCAAGGTGAAACATCGCGACGGCCAAAGCGGCTTTCTCAAGGCATCCCAAGTCTGGGGCCTGTAAGGCGGCGACAGCGCGCACGCCATGAACCCGAAGCCGATGGAGTGTGCGCGATGCGGATAGCGGTGTTGGGTGCCGGCGCCTGGGGTACCGCGCTGGCCATTGCATTCACCGGCCGGCATGAGGTCAGCCTGTGGGCGCGTGATGTGGCGTCCGCCGAGCGGATGTCGGCCCAGCGTGAAAACTCGCGCTATCTTCCCGGCTGCCATCTTCCGGATGCCCTGCGAGTCACGGCCGATCTGAAAGCCGCGTTGACCGGCGCCGATCTGGCGATTCTTGCCGCGCCCCTGGCCGGACTGCGGCCCCTGCTGGAACAGTTCAAAACCATCGCGCCGGCCATGCCCTTCCTCTGGGTGTGCAAGGGACTGGAGGCCGGCAGCGGCTTGCTGCCGCACCAGGTGGTGGCCGAGGTGATGGGCGACGCCGCCTGCGGTGTGCTGACCGGGCCGAGCTTCGCCCTCGAGGTGGCGCGTGGCCTGCCCACCGCCATAACACTCGCGGCGACCGATGCCGGCTTTGCCGCAGCAACCGCCCAGAGCCTGCATGGAGGCAACCTGCGCATCTACGCCACAGAAGATCTGGTCGGTGCCGAGGTCGGCGGTGCGGTGAAAAACGTGCTGGCCATTGCAACCGGAATCTGCGACGGTCTCGGCCTCGGCCTCAATGCCCGCGCCGCCCTGATCACGCGCGGCCTGGTGGAGATCACGCGGTTTGGCGAAGCGCTCGGTGCGAGCCGGGACACCTTTACCGGGCTGGCGGGGATGGGTGACCTGATTCTCACTTGCACCGGCGAACTCTCGCGCAATCGCCGCGTCGGCCTGCTGCTGGCGGAGGGGCGGGCGCTGCCCGACATTGCCCGCGAACTCGGCCACGTCGCGGAAGGCGTGCCCGCTGCGCGCGAGGTCGCCCGCCGCGCCGCCGCGCTTGGCATCGAAATGCCCATCACGCGGGCCGTGACGGCGGTACTCGACGGCCGCATCACGCCGCGCGCCGCGGTGGAACAACTGATGGCGCGCGATCCGAAGCACGAATGACGCACTACTCGCCGCCGGCAAATCCCTGCTGCCGCCACGCTTCATAAACCATCACGGCCACGGCATTGGAGAGGTTCAGGCTGCGATTGCCCGGCATCAGCGGCAGGCGCAGACGATGGCTCTCTCCGATGTCGGCCAGCACTTCCGCCGGCAATCCGCGTGATTCCGAGCCGAAGACGAAAGCATCGCCGGGCAGAAAGCTGGTACTGGCATTACAGCGCCCGCCCTTGGTGGTCAGCGCGAACAGGCGGGCATCGCCCAGCACGGCGCGGCACGCCGCCCAATCCGGATGCACCGAAACATTCGCCAGCTCGGCGTAATCCATTCCTGCCCGGCGCAGTTGCGCGGCGGACAGGTCGAAGCCGAGCGGCTCTACCAGATGCAGTCTGGCCCCGGTATTGGCGCAAAGACGGATCACGTTCCCGGTATTGGGCGGAATTTCCGGGGCGATGAGAACGACATGGAACACGTGTGGGCGTCTCCGAAAAACAGCAGCTTCAGAAAAATCAGATGATTAGGCGGCGATTTTCGTGCAAAATCACAGCTGTAATGACCCTGATTCTAAGGTCGCTTTGGAGATTGCCTGATGGCGCGCCCGGAAAAAATCCGACTTGGTGACATGCTGGTGCAGCAGAACCTCATTACCGGGGACCAGCTCACGCTTGCGCTTGAAGAACAAAAGCGCTCGGGTCGCAAGCTCGGCCGGGTCCTGGTGGACAATGGTTATGTTTCCGAAGAGGGTATTTCGACCGGCCTGGCCCGCCAGCTCGGCGCTGATTTTGTAAACCTCAAGACTTTCAAGCTCCAGCCTGAACTGATCAAGCTGTTGCCGGAAGCCTATGCGCGTCGATACCGTGCGCTGGTGCTGGCTGAGCATGGCCACACGCTGCTGGTCGGTATGGCCGACCCGACGGACCTTACGGCATTTGATGAACTGGCGCGTGTCCTCAAGCGCGACATCGACCTTGCCGTGGTGACCGAGAGCCAGGTTCTGGCCGCCATTGACCGTGTCTACAGTCGCGCGGCGGAAATCAAGGGGCTGGCCAGGGAACTCACGGTCGACATGGGCGATGTGTCGACCGAGTTCGGCAACATCCTCGGGCTTACCGCCGGCGCCGAAGATGCGCCGGTCGTCAAACTGCTCAACTCGGTGTTCGAAGAGGCGCTCAAGATGCGCGCTTCCGACATCCACATCGAACCGCAGGAAAAGTCGCTGCTGATCCGTTTTCGTATCGACGGCGTGCTGCACGTGCAGACCGAAGCCGATGCGAAGATTTCCACGGCGCTGGTGCTGCGGCTGAAGCTGATGTCCGGCCTCGATATTTCAGAGAAGCGGCTGCCTCAGGACGGCCGTTTCAACATCAAGCTGCGCAACACGGCGATTGACATCCGCATCTCGTCGATGCCGACCCAGTACGGCGAATCGGTCGTGATGCGTTTGCTGGCGCAGAACACCGGTCTGCTGGAACTCGACAGGCTGCAGATGCTGCCGCGTGTTCTCGAGCGCTTTCGCCGCGCTATCGCGCGGCCGTCGGGCATCGTGCTGGTGACCGGGCCGACCGGTTCGGGCAAGACCACCACGCTGTATGCGGCGCTCAACGAACTGAACACGCCGGAAAAGAAGATCATCACCGTTGAAGATCCGGTCGAGTACCGCCTGCCCGGTCTCAATCAGGTGCAGGTACACGAGAAGATCGACCTGTCCTTCAGTCGCGTGCTGCGCACCGCCCTGCGCCAGGATCCGGACATCATCCTGCTCGGCGAAATGCGCGACCAGGAAACGGCGGAGATCGGCATGCGCGCCGCGATGACCGGCCACCTGGTCCTGTCGACCCTGCACACCAACGACGCGCTATCGACGCCGATTCGCCTGCTTGACATGGGTGTGCCGCGCTACATGGTCGCCATGTCGATCCAGATGGTGCTGGCTCAGCGTCTGGTGCGCGTCACCTGCGAAAACTGCTCCGCCCCTTACACGCCGACGCCGCACGAGCATTTGTGGCTCAAGGCGGAACTCGGCGACCGGGTGGACAGCTTCCAGTACAAGCATGGCCAGGGTTGCAGTCACTGCGCCAACACCGGTTATCAGGGCCGTCAGGCCATTTACGAAATCCTCGACATGAACAACGCGCTGGTCGAGGCCGTGAATCGTGGCGACCCAAACGAGTTCATGCAGATCGGTCGCGAACAGATGGGCGGCAACACCCTGCGCCGGGACGCCGTGCGTCTGGTAGTCAGTGGCCGTACCACCATCGAGGAAGCCATGCGCATCAGCACGCAACTGGAAGAATAGGGACGCCATGCCCAACTTCGCCTATCGCGGCCGTAGCGGCGCCGGTGAGATCGTGCAGGGAATCCTGGAAGGCGCGACCGCCGGAGCAGTGGCCGACCTGCTGTTTGGCAGGGGCGTGACGCCGATCGAGATCAAGCCGGCCGCGGCAGACAAGGTCGACCGCGGCTCGGGCATCAACATCCAGCTGTTCAAGCAAAAAGTCGAGCACATGGACGTGCTGCTGTTTTCGCGACAGATCTACACCCTGCTGCGCGCCGGCGTGCCGATCATGCGGGCGCTCGCCGGTTTGCAGGAATCCAGTACCAATCCGGCGATGCGGGACGTGCTGCAGGACGTGCGCGAAAGTCTGGATTCGGGTCGCGAATTGTCGGTGTCGCTGGGGCGCCATCCAGGTGTCTTTACCCCCTTCTACGTGTCCATGGTGCGCGTCGGCGAAATGACCGGCCGGCTCGAAGAAGTCTTCATCCGCATGTTCGACCACCTTGCGTTCGAGCGCTTCATGCAGGATCAGGTGAAGTCGGCGCTGCGCTATCCGTCGTTTGTCGTCGCGGCCATGGGCGTTGCCATTGTCATCGTCAACATCTTTGTGATTCCGGCCTTCGCCAAGGTGTTTCAGGGCTTTGGTGCTGAAT
Source organism: Rhodocyclaceae bacterium (assembly GCA_025353195.1). GTDB lineage: Bacteria > Pseudomonadota > Gammaproteobacteria > Burkholderiales > Rhodocyclaceae > Sulfuritalea. Next base: position 227 of record JANXRC010000250.1, on the reverse strand, counting down.
TACCTTTAATGACTAGAGTTTTACTAGGCTTCTCCAATTTCATGGTGGCGGCATGGCCATATCTTATTGCAGCATTAGTTGGTGCAGCCTTGCTGTTTCGCTCTTACACGACCAGCATCACCGGCAAATACAACTGGGATAGCTTTAAATTAAAAACGCCAATCGCAGGCAAGATTATCCAGAAAGCCACCATGGCTCGGTTCGCCAGAAGTTTTTCTTTAGCCAGT
>JANXRC010000193.1 GCA_025353195.1 Rhodocyclaceae bacterium | reverse complement strand
GTAACGGGGAATTCGCGGAGCACTGCTCCGCGCCCGTGGAGCCGGACGGCCCTGCATGGCCGTCCGTGGAACGGGGGGTGGGGGGCGATCAATTTGAATTTGCGTGCCAGGTCGCCTGCGGTACCGTCATCGCGGCCTGAGCAATAGATGGAGTTCAAGAACCCCCAGGAAGAACTCGAGCGCTTTCGTTCGCGGCTGGCCGTGGCGGGCAGTTTCGTGTTGTTCTGCTTCGCCCTGCTGTTCATCCGCTTCGTCTGGCTGCAGATCATCCAGCACGACTACTACCAGACCCGCGCCGAGGACAACCGCATTTCGCTGGTGCCGATCGTGCCCAACCGGGGCCTGATCCTTGACCGCAATGGCGAGGTGCTGGCGCGCAACTACTCGGCCTACACGCTGGAAATCACGCCGTCCAAGACCATCGATCTGGACCAGGTCATCGATGGCCTGGCGGGAATCATCGATATCCAGGTCAAGGACCGCAAGCGCTTCAGGAAGCTTCTGGAAGAAAGCCGCAATTTCGAGTCGCTGCCGATCAGGACCCGGCTGACGGACGAGGAGGTGGCGAAGTTCATTGCCCATCGCTACCGTTTCCCCGGCGTCGATATCAAGGCGCGCCTGTTTCGCCAGTATCCGGGCGGTGCCTTCGCTTCGCACCTGTTGGGCTACATTGGCCGCGTCACCGACCATGATCTGGAAAAGATCGAGGACAAGGAGCAGGAGGCGAACTATCGCGGCACCGAGCACTTCGGCAAGACCGGACTTGAGCAGCACTATGAGTTCGACCTGCACGGCAATACCGGTTTCGAGCAGGTCGAAGTCGATGCCGGCGGCCGCGCGGTACGCACGCTGGCGCGCACCGCGCCGGTGGCCGGCAACAACCTGACGCTGACCATCGATGCCGAACTGCAGCGGATAGCCGAGCAGGCCTTCGGCGATCGCAAGGGCGCGCTGGTCGCCATCGAACCGGCCACCGGCGGCATCCTGGCTCTGGTGGCGATGCCCAACTACGATCCCAACCTGTTTGTCGATGGCATCGACACGCAGAACTGGAAGGAACTCAACGAATCACCCGACAAGCCGATGGTTAATCGCGCCCTGAACGGCACCTATCCGCCTGGCTCCACGTTCAAGCCCTTCATGGCGCTGGGCGCCCTGACGATCGGCAAGCGCCGCCCCGAGCAACTGATTTCCGACCCCGGCTTCTACAACTTCGGCGGCCATACCTTCCGCGACGACAAGAAGGGCGGCCACGGCATGGTGGATATGTACAAGTCCATTGTGCAGTCCTGCGACACCTACTACTACATGCTGGCCAACGACATGGGGATCGACAACATTTCCGGTTTCATGGCCCAGCTCGGACTGGGACAGCGCACCGGCATCGACATCGACGGTGAATCGGAAGGCGTGCTGCCCTCGCAGGAGTGGAAGCGAAAGCGCTTCAAGAAGCCGGAGCAACAGAAATGGTATGCCGGTGAAACCATTTCCATCGGCATCGGTCAGGGTTACAACGCCTATACGCCGATCCAGCTGGCGCAGGCGACGGCGATCGTGGCCAACAACGGAGTCTTGTTTCGACCGCATCTGGTGAATTTCATTACCGACACCAAGACCGGCAAGCGGACTCCGATCGAGCCGCAGCCGGCACGCAACCTGGGACTCAAGCCGGAGCATATCGAGGTGATCAGGAACGCCATGGTCGGCGTGAACAAGGAGGGCACCGGCGCGCGGGCCTTTGCCGGCGCCGAGTATGTTTCCGCGGGCAAGACCGGCACCGCCCAGGTGTATTCACTCAAGGGATCGGACTACAGGGCGGGCGGGGTCAAGAAAGAACTGCGCGACCATGCCTTGTTCATCGCCTTTGCTCCCGCCGACAACCCGAAAATAGCCTTGGCCGTGCTGGTGGAGAACGGCGGATTCGGCGCCCAGGCGGCGGCTCCGATCGTGCGCCAGGTGCTTGACTATTATCTGCTCGGCAAGCGACCCAAGGCGCCGGCGCAGCCCGATGAAGCCGCCGTCGAAGAGGATGACGAATGAACCGCGGAATGGGCCTCGCCATGATGCGCAACCTGGTGCAGCGCCTGATCGCACCGATCGATCCGCCGCTGATGCTGATCGCCGGAATGCTGCTGCTGCTGGCCATTGGCGTGATGGGCAGCGCCTCACCCGAGCGACTCAATTCGCAGCTGATCAATGTTGCCGCTGCCCTGGTGGTGATGCGAATTCTGGCCCAGCTTCCACCGCAGCGCCTGATGCACATGGCGGTGCCGGTGTATCTGATCGGCATCCTGCTGCTGATCGCCGTGGCCCTGTTCGGCGACGTGTCAAAGGGCGCCCGGCGCTGGCTCAATCTCGGCTTCATGCGCGTACAGCCGTCGGAGATGATGAAGATCGCCGTGCCGCTCCTGCTCGCCTGGTTCTTCCAGAGGCGCGAAGCCATGCCGCGCCTGCGCGACTACGGCATCGCCGTCGTGCTGCTGCTGCTGCCGATCGTGCTCATCGCGCGCCAGCCCGATCTGGGCACGGCGATTCTGGTTCTGGCGGCGGGTTTCTATGTGATCTTTTTTGCCGGACTGTCGTGGAAGATTCTTACCGGCATGGCCGTCTCGGCACTGGCGGCGGCACCGCTGGCGTGGAATCTGCTCCACGATTACCAGAGGAACCGCATCATCACCCTGTTCGATCCGGAGAAGGATCCCCTCGGCAAGGGCTTTCACATCATCCAGTCCACCATCGCGATCGGCTCCGGCGGGATTTTCGGCAAGGGCTGGCGGGCCGGTACCCAGGCGCAGCTGGAATTCATTCCCGAGCGTCATACCGACTTCATCTTTGCCGTCTTCTCGGAGGAGTTCGGCCTGTTCGGCAATCTCGTGCTGCTCGTGCTCTATGCCTTGCTGATCGGTCGCGGACTGATGATCGCGGCCAATGCGCCCACGCTGTTTACTCGTTTGCTGGCGGGCGCCGTCACCATGATCTTCTTCACCTATGCCTTCGTCAATATGGGCATGGTGTCCGGCATCCTGCCGGTGGTCGGCGTGCCGCTGCCGCTGATCAGCTACGGCGGCACGGCCCTGGTAACGCTGTTCGTCGGCGTCGGGATTTTGATGTCGATCCACGGCCACCGCATGCTGGTGCAAAAGTGATTCGCTATTTGCTGCTGCTGCCACCGCTATTTCTGGCTGCCTGCGGCACGCAAGGGCCGCGCCCTGTCACAGATCGCGGCGAAACTCCTGCCGGCGCCGTCTCGCCAGCGCCGACTCCCAAAAGTGAAGCCAGAAAGCCGACGCCCGCGATCAGGTACAGCGGCGGCTTTTACAAGGACGACGGTCCGGGAGACAAGCCGCCCGAGGATATCGAGGCCATTCCCGATGCGGTGCCGAAGGTCGAGCCGCTGCACCGTTTTGCCAACAATCCGTATTCGGTGCTGGGTCACGATTACGTGCCGCTGCGCGAGGTCACGCCCTACAAGGCGCGCGGCATCGGCAGCTGGTACGGCCGCAAGTTTCACGGGCAGAAGACCTCCAGCGGCGAGCCCTACGACATGTACGGCATGACGGCAGCGCATCCGACCCTGCCGATTCCGTCCTATGTCCGCGTCACCAATCCGGGCAACGGCAAGTCGGTGGTGGTGCGCGTCAACGATCGCGGGCCGTTCCATTCCGGACGGCTGATCGACCTGTCCTGGACTGCGGCATGGAAGCTTGGCTACATCGGCGAGGGCAGCACCGTGGTCGAGGTGGAGAGCGTCTTGCCCGGCCAGGCGCTCGCTGCCGCGCCGGCCCCGTCCCAGGGGCTTCCGCCGCGCATCACCGAGGCCGCGGACCCGATCGCGCAGATGGCCGCTGCAGAGCCTGACCCGCCTTTGCCGCAGCTGCACGATGCGCGCGGCCACTTCCTGCAACTGGGCGCCTTTGGCAATCGCGACAATGCCGAGGCGCTGCGGGCGCATCTGGCGCGCGAACTGGGTGATCTTGCCGGAAAACTGGTGGTCCAGTCTGCCGGCAAACTCTACCGCGTCCAGCTCGGCCCGTGGCCGGACGCAGCCGCCGCGCAACTGGCGGGCGGTCGCCTGCGCGAGAGCTTCGGCATGACGCCGGTCATCGTGCAGCGCTAGCGCTGCAGCTCGGCTGGCCATCGCCTGCATAGCGTTTCCGGCAGGAGCGTCGGGAACATATAATCCATCCTCTTCGTCACAGCGATTTCTCCATGCGATTCCTTGCTTTCTTTCTGGCGCTGCTCCCGGTTGCCGCGACCTTCGCCCAGCCGATTCCCTTGCCGAGCCTCAGCGCGAAGGCCTGGATCCTCATGGACTACGCTACGGGTCAGGTGCTGGCCGCGCAGGAGGCCGACACGCGACTGGAGCCGGCCTCGCTGACCAAGGTGATGACCACCTATCTGGTGGCAGACGCACTGGCACAGAAAACGCTGTCCCTGCAGCAGCCCGTGACCGTGTCCGAACGGGCCTGGCGCACCCAGGGTTCGCGCAGTTTCGTTCCGGTCAATAAGGGCGTAACCGTCGACGAGTTGTTCAAGGGCATGGTGATCCAGTCCGGCAACGATGCTTCGGTGGCGCTGGCGGAGGCCGTCGGCGGCAGCGAGGACGCCTTTGCCGGCATGATGAACCACGCCGCGCAGCGCATGGGCTTGAAGGACAGCCACTTCCTCAACGCCAGCGGCTATTTCGAAGGGCCGGCACCCAATCACTATTCCACGGCGCGTGATCTGGCCCGGCTGGCTGCCGCGCTGATGCGCGACCACCCGGAAACCCACGCTCTGCATGCGACCAAGGAATACACCTACAACGGCATCCGTCAGTACAACCGCAACCGCCTGCTGTGGGCCGATCCGACGGTGGATGGGCTGAAGACCGGGCATTCCAATGCCGCCGGCTTCTGCCTGATCGCCACCGCCAAACGCGGCCCGCGGCGGTTGATCTCGGTGGTGCTGGGCACCGCGTCGGAAGATGCCCGCGCCCGTGACTCGTTGAACCTGCTCAACTGGGGCTTTGCCGGATTCGACGCTGTCAAGCTCTACGACAAGGGACAGGCGATTTCGCAGCTCAAGGTGTTTAAGGGTGCACAAAACCTCGTCGGTGCGGGCTTTGCCGAGGATTTCGTGGTCTCGGTGCCGCGCGGCATGGGCGACAAGGTGAGCGTACAACTGGTCAGCCAGCAACCCTTGATTGCTCCTGTCGCTGCCGGCGCCGTCGTCGGTACGCTCAAGCTGGCTGTGGCCGGCCAGCCCTGGGGCGAGTATCCCGTGGTGGCGCAGAGCGCGGTTCCCCTGGCCGGATTCCTCGGCCGGCTGTGGGACGATCTCCGGCTGTTCTTCCAATGACGGCGCGGGTCTTCCTCAACGGCCAGTGGCTGCCTGCGGAACAAGCCCGGGTTTCCGTCATGGACCGCGGCTTTCTGTTTGGCGACGGCGTGTATGAGGTGATCCCAGTGTACTCGAGGCAGCCGTTCCGCCTCGAACAGCATCTGGTGCGCCTGCAACACAGCCTGGATGGCATCCAGCTTGCCAATCCGCATCGACTGCAAGAGTGGGTCGCCTACGTCACGCAACTGGCCGGCGAGGCCGAATGGGAAGACCAGTCGATCTACATTCAGGTCACGCGCGGGCCGATGGCGGTGCGCAACCATGCCTTCCCCAGGGAGATCAGACCCACGGTAGTGATGCTGGCGGAGCAGATGAGCCCGCCGCCCGCCAGCCAGCGCGAACAGGGCATCGGCGCCGTATCCGCGGCCGACATCCGCTGGCTGCGCTGCGATCTGAAGACCACCTCGCTCCTGGCCAACTGCCTGCTGCGCCAGCTGGCCGTGTCCGCCGGCTGCGTCGAGACGGTGCTGTTTCGCGACGGCTTTCTCACCGAAGGCTCCGCATCGTCGATCTTCGTCGTGAAGCACGGCGTGCTGCTGGCGCCGATCAAGAATCACCTGATGCTGCCCGGCATCACCTACGACGTCGTGCTCGAACTCGCCGCGCAACACGGCTTGCCGCATGAAGTGCGCGACATCACCGAGGCCGAGACTCGTGACGCCGACGAGCTGTGGATGTGTTCGTCGACCAAGGAAGTGCTGCCCATCGTCACGCTCGATGGCCGCGCCGTTGGGTCAGGAGTCGGCGCTTGCCCGCCCGCGAAGCGGAATCCCGGGCAGACAGAGTCCGGCACGCCGGGTCCGGGGTTCGCGAAGATGCATGCCTGGTATCAGGAGTTCAAGGCCACGGTGATGCGGGCACCGTCGTGAACCGGCCGACGCTGCTCGAATTCCCCTGCGATTTCCCGCTGAAGATCATGGGACCGACGGTGGCGGATTTTGCTCAGACCATCGCCGCGGTGGTGATCGGGCATGCGCCCGATTTCGACGCCGCATCGATGGAGATGCGCCCCTCCAAGGCCGGCAACTATCTGTCGCTGACCTGCACCGTACGCGCCGTTTCGCAGCAACAGCTCGACGCCTTGTACCGTGATTTGACCTCGCATCCGATGGTGAAAGTCGTCCTGTGATCATCAAAAGGCTGGGCCGCGTCGACTACCCGGCGACCTTCGCCGCGATGCAGGAGTTCACCGCAGCCCGTCGCGATGACACGGCCGACGAACTCTGGCTGTGCGAACATCCGCCGGTATTCACGCAGGGGCTTTCGGGCAAACCGGAGCACCTGCTCGAGGACATCGGCATTGCCGTGGTGCAGGTCGATCGCGGCGGCCAGATTACTTACCATGGCCCCGGCCAGGTCGTCGCCTACTTGCTGCTCGACCTGCGACGCAGTGGGCTGAAGGTGCGCGAGCTGGTGCGGCGTATAGAGCAGGCGGTGATCGACCTGCTGGCAGGCTACGGCGTCAATGCGGCGCGCCTGACCGGCGCTCCCGGTGTCTATGTCGGCAATGCCAAGGTCGCCGCCCTCGGCCTGCGCGTCAAGCACGGCTGCAGCTATCATGGCGTCTCGCTCAATGTCGACATGGATCTGACGCCCTATAGCGCGATCAACCCGTGCGGCTACGAGGGGATGGCAGTGACGCAACTGCGGGATCTGACGGGCGAATGCAATATTGCCAAGGTCGGCGACGTACTGGCCGGCCATCTGGCTGCACAACTGGAAAGACAAACGCCATGAGCGACAAGCAAAAGGGCGCAGCAAAGACGGCGCGAATTCCCGTCAAGATAGTGCCGGCGACGTCAGCCCTGAAGAAGCCGGACTGGATTCGCGTCAGGGCGGGCAACAGCGCGGGCCGCTTCGGCGAGATCAAGCAGATCCTGCGCGAACACCACCTGCATACTGTGTGCGAGGAAGCCACCTGCCCCAACATCGGCGAATGCTTCGGCAACGGCACGGCGACCTTCATGATCCTCGGCGACCTGTGCACCCGCCGCTGCCCCTTCTGCGACGTCGGCCACGGCAAGCCGCTGCCGCCGGACGCGGAGGAGCCGGAAAAGCTCGCCCGCACCATCGCCGCGATGAAGCTCAAGTACGTGGTGATCACCAGCGTCGACCGGGACGACCTGCGCGACGGCGGGGCGCAGCACTTTGCCGACTGCATTGCAAGGGTACGCGAGCTGTCGCCGGGGACCAAAATCGAAGTGCTGGTGCCCGACTTTCGCGGCCGCCTCGACATTGCCCTCGACATACTCGCGGCGACTCCGCCGGACGTCCTCAACCACAACATGGAAACCGTGCCGCGGCTCTACAAGCAGGCGCGCCCCGGTGCCGACTATGCCAACTCGCTGCAGCTGCTGAAGGCCTTCAAGGAGCGCCAGCCGGCGATTCCGACCAAGTCCGGCCTGATGGTGGGACTGGGCGAGACCGACGAGGAAATTCTCGCCACCCTGCGCGATCTGCGTGCTCACGACGTCGAGATGCTTACCATCGGCCAGTACCTCGCGCCCTCCGGGCATCATCTGCCGGTATTGCGCTATGTGCATCCCGAAACCTTCGCCATGTATGCGCGTGAAGCCGCCGCCATGGGCTTCACCCATGCCGCGTCGGCGCCGCTGGTTCGCTCCAGCTACCACGCCGACCTGCAGGCGCATGGCGCCGGAGTGACCTGACCTGTACTATTCACCACTACGAAAATAGAGGAGATTGGAAATGGACAAGCTGTGGCTCAAGCAGTATCCCGCCGGCGTGCCTGCCGAAATCGACGCGGCCAAATACGAAACCGTGTCACAGGTGCTCGAAGAGTCGATGAAGAAGTACGCAGCGCGTACCGCCTTCCTCTGCATGGGCAAGTCGATTTCCTATGCCCAGCTCGAGACGCTGTCGCGCAATCTGGGGGCGTGGCTGCAGTCGCGCGGGCTGGCCCCCGGCGCGCGCGTCGCGCTGATGATGCCCAACATCATGCAATACCCGGTGTGCGTCGCCGCGGTGCTGCGTTCCGGCTATGTCGTGGTCAATATCAATCCGCTGTACACGCCGCGCGAGTTGGAGCACCAGCTCAAGGACAGCGGTGCCGAAGCGATCATCATCATCGAGAACTTCGCCACGACACTGGAAAAGGTCGTCGCCAACACGCCGGTCAAGCATGTGGTGGTGGCGAGCATGGGCGACTTGCTGGGCGGCCTCAAGGGCACCCTGGTCAACTTTGTCGTGCGCCGCGTGAAGAAGATGGTGCCGGTATGGTCGCTGCCGAATTCGGTAGGCTTCAACGCTGCCGTGGCGCAAGGCAGCGCGCTCACGCTCAAGCCGGTGGCGCGGACGCGCGACGATGTCGCCTTCTTGCAATACACCGGCGGCACCACTGGCGTGTCGAAGGGAGCCACCCTGCTCAACCGGAACATCGTCGCCAACATGCTGCAGGTGGAAGAGTGGATGCAACCGGCGCTCGATACCAAGAGCGAGATCCAGCTCAACTTCGTCTGCGCGCTGCCGCTGTACCACATCTTCGCGCTGACGGTTTGCAACATGATCGGGGTGCGCATCGGCGCCTGCAACCTGCTGATTCCCAATCCACGCGACATACCCGGCTTCGTCAAGGAATTGTCGACCTTCAAGTTCAATGTGTTCCCCTGCCTCAATACGCTGTTCAATGCGCTGGCGCATAACCCGGAATTCGCCAAGCTGGATTTCTCCAGCCTGAAGATCAGCCTCGGCGGCGGCATGGCAACGCAGCGCGCGGTCGCCGAAAAATGGGTGGCGCTGACCGGCAGCGCGATTGTCGAAGGCTACGGCCTGTCGGAGACCTCGCCGGTCGCTACCTGCAACGTGGCCAACCTCAAGGGATTCACCGGCACCATCGGCTTGCCGGTGTCCTCGACCGAAATCGCCATCCGCGACGAGGACGGCAAGGACCTTCCGCTCGGCGAGGCAGGCGAGATCTGCATTCGCGGGCCGCAGGTGATGGCGGGGTACTGGAACCGGGCGGACGAAACGGCCAAGGTGATGACTGCCGACGGCTTCTTCAAGTCCGGCGATATCGGCATCATGGATGCCGAGGGCGCGACCCGCATCGTCGATCGCAAGAAGGACATGGTGCTGGTCTCCGGCTTCAACGTCTATCCGAGCGAAGTCGAGGAAGTCGTCATGAATTGCCCCGGCGTGCTGGAAGCCGCCGCGATCGGCGTGCCCGACGAACACTCGGGCGAAGTGGTCAAACTGTTCATCGTCAGGAAGGATCCGGCGCTCACCGAGAGCGCCGTGCAGGACTTCCTCAAGGAACAACTCACCGGCTACAAGCGGCCGAAATACATCGAGTTCCGCACCGAACTGCCGAAGTCGCCGGTCGGCAAGATCCTGCGCCGCGAACTGCGTCCAAAGAGCTAGAAAAGGAGCCCCGACATGCGCTCGTTCCTCACCCTGCTTGCCGGAATGCTGTTGGCTACGGCTGCCAGCGCACTGTCGCTGGCCGACATTTCCGGCAAGGACGCCAGCGGCGGCCTCAAGGAAGCGCTGACCCAGGGCGCCGGCAAGGCCGTCGACATGCTCGGCAGGCAGGACGGTTTCCTGGGCAATCCAAAAGTGAAAATCCCGTTGCCGGAAAGTGCGCAGAAGGTCGAGGGTCTGCTGCGCGGACTCGGCATGGGCAAGCAGGCGGATGAACTGGTCACCGCCATGAACCGTGCGGCCGAAGCTGCGGTACCGCAAGCCAAGGTCCTGCTGGTGAATTCGATCAAGCAGATGTCGGTGGAAGACGCCAAGGGAATCCTGGCCGGCGGCGAAGATTCGGCGACGCAATATTTTCGTCGCACGACATCCGGGCCGATGGCCGAGAAATTCAAGCCGGTGGTGCGCAATGCCATGGCCCGCGTCAAGCTGGCGGAGAAGTACGACCAGTTCGCCGGCAAGGCGGCAAAGTTCGGGCTGGTCCGCGAGCAGGATGCCCATCTCGAAAACTACGTGACGCAGAAGACCCTCGACGGCCTCTACCTCATGATCGCCGACGAGGAAAAGGCGATTCGCAAGGACCCCGCAGGTGCGGCCGGCAATCTGGCGAAAAAGGTCTTCGGCGCCCTCAAATAATCATCGACCGGCGCGGCACGCCGCGCCGAATTCTGAAAGTCGGCGCTGGTGATACGGCGCCGCGAATGCTCACCCCATGGTCAAACTGAATCCGGCGCAACTCGAGGCCGTGCGCCACCTTGAAGGCCCGTTGCTGGTGCTGGCCGGCGCCGGCTCGGGCAAGACGCGCGTCATCACGCACAAGATTGCCTACCTGGTGGATGAGTACGGCATCGCGCCATCGCATATCGCTGCCATCACCTTTACCAACAAGGCGGCGAAGGAGATGAAGGAACGTGTCGGCAAGCTCGTCAGCGCCCGTGCCGAAGGCCTGATTGTCAGTACCTTTCATGCCCTGGGCGTGCGCATCCTGCGCCAGGAAGCCGCTGCCGTGGGCCTCAAGCCACGCTTTTCAATTCTCGACGCGGCCGATAGCACGGCACTCTTCCAGGAACTCGCGGGCAACATCGACAAGGGCAGGCTGCGCGCCCTGCAATCACGCATCTCGCTGTGGAAGAACATGCTGATTGACCCGGCAGCGGCATTAGACGCTGCGGCCGACGAGGTCGAGGCCGCTGCGGCAAGCCTCTATGCCGATTACGAGCGCACCCTGCGCGCCTATCAGGCGGTGGATTTCGACGACCTGATCCGCCTGCCGGTACGGCTCTTCACCGAGCATGAAGCGATCGCGCAACGCTGGCGCAGCCGGATCTGGCACTTGCTGGTGGACGAGTACCAGGACACCAATCGCGGCCAGTATCGCTTGCTGCAACTGCTGACGCAGGGGCGCGATTCCTTCACCGCCGTCGGCGATGATGACCAGTCGATCTACGCTTGGCGCGGTGCCGACAGCGAAAACCTGCGCCTGCTGAAGGACGACTACCCGGGTCTGAAAGTGGTCAAGCTCGAGCAGAACTACCGCTCCACTTCGCGCATCCTGCACGCCGCCAACACGCTGATCGCCAACAACCCCAAGCTGTTCGAAAAGAAGCTGTGGTCGGAGCACGGGCAGGGCGACGCGATCCACATTCAAACCTGCCGCGACGGCGATCACGAAGCGGAGTGGGTCGGCTCGCGCCTGTCCGCTCATCGCTTCGAGCGCCGCAGCAAGTTCTGCGATTACGCCATCCTCTATCGCGGCAACCATCAGGCGCGGGTCATCGAGCAGCAGTTGCGGGCGCAGCGCATACCCTATGTGATCTCGGGCGGGCAATCCTTCTTCGACCGCGCCGAGATCAAGGACATCACCTGCTATCTGCGCCTGCTGGTCAACCCGGATGACGACCCGGCCTTCATCCGCGCCGTGACCACGCCCAAACGCGGCATCGGCGGCACCACGCTCGAGGCGCTCGGTCGCGCCGCCGGGCGCCGGCACCAGAGCCTGTTCGCCAGTATCTTCGCGCCGGGCCTGGATGCCGAACTCAGCGTCAAGCAGCGCACCGCCCTGCGCGAATTCGGCGACTTCATCAACCGCATCGAAGGACGCGCGGCGAAGGAGCCGGCGGGTCAGGTGCTGAACGACGTCATCCGCGCCATCGGCTACGAAAGCTGGCTTTTTGAATCGCTGGAGGTGCGCGAGGCGGAAGGCAAATGGGCCAACGTCTGCGACTTCGTCGAGTGGCTCGGACGCAAGGGCGAGGAAGAAGGCAAGACCCTGCTCGAACTGGCGCAATCGGTGGCGCTGCTCTCGATGCTGGACAAGAACGAGGACGAGCAGGATGCGGTGCAACTCGCCACCCTGCACGCGGCGAAGGGCCTCGAGTTTCGCCATGTGTTTCTCGTTGGCGTCGAGGAGGGCTTGCTGCCGCACCGCGACTCGCTCGAGCCGGAAAGGCTGGAAGAGGAGCGCCGGCTGATGTATGTCGGCATCACGCGCGCGCAGGCCAGCCTGACGGTGACCTGGTGCGAGCGGCGCAAGCAGGGTCGGCAATGGATGCCGCGCGAACCCTCGCGTTTCATCGCTGAAATGGGCGAAGCCGCGCAGAAGGCCTTGGAGCAAGGAAATAAGGTGCCCGACGCCGGTACCGCACGCGCCAAGGCAGCCCAGTTGCGGGCCATGCTCGCCGGCAAGCGCTAGTCCGGTGGATACCGTCCCCGACATCGCTCTGCGCGCTGGGAATTCCGCTCCGCGGGCCAGCGTGTCGGAGACATAAACAAGGGACCGCGCACGGTCCCTTGTTTTGCCTTGTTCGCGGCACTTGCCGCGGCGGACTACTTGGCGGCAGCTTCCTTGGCTGCGGGTTCCTTGAAGTTGGCGCCGGCCTTGTTCGCCATATAGACAATGGCGCGAGCCAGTTCGGTATCGTTGGCATCCGACCCGGCCCGCGGTGGCATGGCATTCTTTCCGGCGATCGCCGACTTCAACAAGCCATCGAGCCCCAGCGCGAGACGCGGCGCCCAGGCAGCCTTGTCGCCGAACTTGGGGGCGTTGGCGACGCCGGCTTCATGACAGGCGACGCAGGTCGTCTTGTACATCTGTTCGCCGCTGCGATCACCCGCTGCGGCCCCGGCCGACGCGGCAGCGAACTCGACCTTGGCCACAGGCGCGATGCGGCTGTTAACGGCTTCCTGGTCAAGCGGCTGGTTGCCCTTCGCGGCACGCGCGATCGACACCATTGCGAATACGAAGGCAATGCTGCCGAGGGCGATGATCAGGCCCGCGGCGATGATTTTCTTGAAATTGAACTCGGAATCTGTAGTGGCAGACATGATGTAATCCTGTGTGTTGGCTGATTTCTGGCGGAGTATAGCCAATCTCGCGCGGTCCAGCGGTAAAATGCGTGTCGGCCATTGAGGCCGATTGATTCACAGTGCGCTCGTAGCTCAATGGATAGAGTACTGGCCTCCGAAGCCAGGGGTTGTGGGTTCGATCCCCGCCGAGCGCACCAACGCCTTGTCTGACAAGGTGTTCCGAGCCCAGCCGATCAGCCTGCCCGCTTATTCCGCGGGTCCTGCAGCCGGATTGTCTGCCGTCGCAATTGCTGCGGGCGACAATGATGCCTGTTTGGCAAGCAGGCTTTCCCTGACGAAGCCGATGTGTCCGCGCAGCACGTAGAACAGGTCGCCGAAAGACGCCGGCACGGTTATTTTGCTTACGGTGTTCTCGATGTGGTCCAGATGCCGCAACAGTTCGTCGCACCGTTTCGGATCAACCGAAGGCTTGAATGCATCGCGTTCGAGTTCCAGCAATGCCCGGTACCACTTGTAAATGCGCGACTCGATCCGCCAGCGGTAAATTGCCGGGGCGATTTTCAGCGCGGGTATCAGCAATAGTGCGAGCGGCACGATTACCGCGAGCGCCCGCGCGATCAGGCTCGCCACCCAAAAGGGGAAGGTACGGTAGAGGAAACTCTTGCCCGACGCGTAGTAGCGGCTGGCGTCGGGGCTGATGCGGAATTCGTGTTCCAGCGGGGCCGGGAATTCGCCGCGCTTCTTGAAGATGCCCGGCGTGCTGTGCACTTCCCGGGCGGCTTCGAGGAGCAGATCGGAGAGCGCCGGATGCAGGCTGCTTCGGGCGATGAGTTCCACCGTGGGGCCAATCAGGTACAAGTCCTCGGCGGGGATGTTCTTGCCGAAGTCGAGTGCGCCCTTGGGCAGTTCCAGCTTGTTCAGATAGTTGATGCGGCGGGTGTAGCCGTCGGCCTGGACAAAACTGAACAGGTGGATATCCGGGGTGTGCAGCAGTGCGCGCATCGAATCCGTGGAGGTGGAGTCGCCCATGAGGAAAATGGCATCGATGCGATTCTCGAGCAATGCCCGCACCGGGTCGCCGGTGGGCGTGCTGACGAGGCCGGTGCCGTCATTCGGCTCAATGCCGTTGGCCTTGAGCAGCATAAGTGCCAGGGAATGCGTGCCGCTACCCTCCTGACCGATGTCCAGCCGCCGGCCCTTGAAATCGGAAAGCAGCGTTTTGGTTTCGCCGCGATAAAAAACCATGAGCGGCTGGTAGGAAATGCTTCCCAGCGAGACCAGCTTGTCGATGTCTGTGCCGTTGACTTCGCCACCCAGTACAAATCCGACATCGACCGCAACCTGGGGATTGGACAGCTTCTTCAAGTTGTCGACCGAACCCTCCGACGGGAGTATTTTCAGCGTAACGCCTTCCTTGGCCAGAATCTTCTTGTACTTCTCGGCGTTCTTCTGGAAGACGCTGCCATTCGGCCCGCTGGTGATGGTGATGGTGGTGGGCGCGGCTGAGTTTATGAATGCCACAGTGGCGATGCTGATGGCTAGTCCAATGAGCAGAATCACGCCCACAGTGACAACAAGGCCCCGCCCAAAAAGCGCGTCGAGTTTGGTGATTGCTCTGGCAAGCAGGATTCTTGGGGTTACCACGGTCGGCCACTCGGTGGGTAGTGAAAACTCGGATGACGAATTCTAACCCTGCCGGACAATGCGGCACGCGAGGCGGCGGACAGTGAAGCCTCTATGCGCTGCGTTTGCCCGCGATCCCGGGCAGGCCTTGCCCTGCTACCGGCTGATTGCCTGGAAGCGTGCCAGGGTGCGCGCTCGCGCCGCGGCATGGTCCACCACCGGCGCCGGATAGTCGTGCCCGATGCGAACGCCGCAAGCGGCCTGCTCTGCGGCATTCATCTTCCATGGCGCATGGATGAACTTGTTCGCGACAGAGGAAAGCTCCGGCACGTAGCGGCGGATGAAGCGGCCCTCCGGGTCGAACTTTTCCGATTGCGTGACCGGGTTGAAGATGCGAAACCACGGTTGCGCGTCGCAGCCGGTGGAGGCCGCCCATTGCCAGCCTCCGTTGTTGGCGGCCAGATCAAAATCGAGCAGCTTTTCGGCGAACCATGCCTCGCCCTGCCGCCAGTCCAGGCCCAGATCCTTGCTCAGGAACGATGCAGCGACCATGCGCAGGCGGTTGTGCATGTAGCCGCTGACCGCCAGTTGCCTCATTGCCGCATCGACCAGCGGGTAGCCGGTGCGGCCGTCGCACCATGCCTGCAACAGGTCGGGCGCAGAGTCCCAGCGCAGGGCATCGAATGCCGGCTTGAAGCACTGCCTCGTCACCCGCGGGTGATGCCAGAGAATGGCGTGGTAGAAGTCGCGCCAGATCAGTTCCGCGAGCCAGCTTGCGGCACCCCGGCTGGGCTGTGCCTGGGCATAGGTGACAAGTTGGCGGATGGAGATCGTGCCGAAACGCAGATGTGCCGAAAGATGCGAACTTCCCTTGATGGCGGGAAAATCGCGCGTTGCGGCGTAGTCGTCGATACGGTCGACGAAGTCGCGGAAGAGGGCTTGTGCGCCATTCATGCCGGTGGGCAGCGACAACTCGCTCGGCTCCGCTGTTTCGAAGCCGAGTTGTTGCAGCGTGGGCAGTTGTTCCGGGTCGCGCGACGGTGCCAGATGGGCTGCGTGTTCTGCTACCGGCCAGGGCTGCAGGCTTGCCGCATCGAGCTTTCTCAGCCACGCATTCTTGTACGGAGTAAACACCGAGAAGGGAGTGCCGCCCTGGGTCATCACTTCGTCGCGATCGAAGATCACCTGATCCTTGAAATCCGTGAAACAACAGTCGGCGCCGGCGAGACGGCGTTTGACTTCCGCATCACGGGCAATCGCCGCCGGCTCGTAGTCGCGATTGACGTACACCGCCGCCGCTTCCAGTTCCCCGGCGAGACGCGGGATTTCGAGCAGCGGATCGCCATGGCGCACGATCAAGGCTCCGCCCATTTCTCTCAGGGCTGCGGCGACTTCCTCTACTGCGCGGAGGATGAACTCCACGCGCCGGTCGCGGCGCGGCAACGGGTCGAGAATCCCGGTGTCGAAGACGAAGACGCAATACACTCGCCGGTGCGCCTTCAGCGCGTGATGCAGGGCGGCGTGGTCGTGTGTGCGCAGATCGCGACGGAACCAGACAAGGGCGGTGGACATGGGACGGGATCGGGGTTGATCGACGCGGGGATACTCGGGAGCGGACTGAGAGATTACAATGTCGGCACATTCATGGATACCGTCAGTCTCGCCAACCACTTTCTGATCGCCATGCCGGCCATGGTCGACCCGAATTTTTCCCGCACGCTGACCTACATCTGCGAGCACAACGCAGACGGCGCCATCGGCATCATTATCAATCGCCCGATCGACATGAGCCTTGCCGGGCTGTTCGATCGGGTCAGCATTCCATTCGAAGACGAGCAGGCCGAGGCGCGCTTCGCCAGTCTGCCGGTGTATTTCGGCGGCCCGGTGCAGACCGATCGCGGCTTCGTGTTGCACCGGCCGGCCGGGCAATGGCAGTCTTCGCTCAACGTCAGTGACAGCATTGCTCTGACCAGTTCGCGCGATATCCTGCAGACCATGGGCAGCACCGGCGAGCCGGCCGAGGTGCTGGTCAGTCTGGGCTATGCCGGCTGGACTGCCGGACAGCTGGAGTGGGAGCTGTCGCAAAACGCCTGGCTGACAGTCGAGGCCGACATCGGCATTATCTTCGCGGTGCCCCCCGAAGAACGCCTGCCGGCCGCGATGCAACTGCTCGGCGTGGATTTCGCCAACCTGTCGGAGGTCGCCGGGCATGCCTGAGGCGATTGGCTCCGTGCTTGCCTTCGATTTCGGCATCAAGCGTATCGGCGTCGCCATCGGAACGCTGCTGGGCGCCGGTCGGTTCGGTCCGGCGCGCGCCCTGACCACCATCGACAATGAGGCCAGCGATGCCCGCTTCGCCGCCATCACGGCGCTGATCGCCGAGTGGCAGCCGGTTCGCCTGCTGGTGGGTCGCCCCTTGAATGAAGACGGCACCCCGCACGAGATGACCGCACGTTGCGAGCGCTTCGCCAACCGGTTGCGCGGCCGTTTCCGCCTGCCGGTCGAGGACGTCGACGAGCGCTTCAGCTCGACCGAAGCCGATGCGAATCTGCGCGAACGAGGGCTATCCTGGCAGCAGCGCAAGCCACAGGTCGATGCCGAGGCTGCACTCATTATTCTCCAAAGTTGGTTTGAACTTCATGTCCGCAACCAAGCAACTGCCTGACGCCGAAGTCCTCTGCACCGCCCTCGCCGACGCCATGCGAGCCCACGTCGATCCTGCCAAGACGGCACTGGTCGGCATCCATACCGGCGGCGTCTGGGTCGCCGAGCGGCTGCATGCCGCCCTCGGACTCAAGATAGCGCCCGGCTCGATCAATGTGTCGTTCTATCGTGACGACTACAGCCAGCGCGGTCTGCACGCCAATGCCAAGACCTCGCATATCCCCTTCGATGTCGAAGGCGCACACATCGTCATTGTCGATGATGTGCTGCACACCGGCCGCACCATCCGCGCCGCGATGAACGAACTGTTCGATTACGGCCGACCGGCCAAAATCGACCTTGCGGTACTGACTGATCGTGGCGGCCGCGAACTGCCCGTTGCTCCGACTTTTTGTCCCCACTCGCAGAGCTGGCCTGACGCCCGGATACTGGCACTGGAGCGGGCTGCCGACGGCAGACTTTCCTTCCGGTTGATAAATAAATGAGCGCATTCGGGATGCAAAAGAATCCGCAACTCAACAGCCACGGCGAACTGCAGCATCTGCTGACCATCGAGGGCTTGCCGCGCGACGTGCTGACGCACATTCTCGATACCGCCGCGCCGTTTTCCGAAGTCGCCGAGCGCGAAGTGAAGAAGGTGCCGCTGCTGCGCGGCAAGAGCGTGTTCAACCTGTTCTTCGAGAACTCGACGCGCACCCGCACCACTTTCGAAATTGCCGCCAAGCGACTTTCCGCCGACGTCATTAATCTCAACATCAACACCTCCTCGGCGAACAAGGGAGAAACCCTGCTCGATACGGCGGACAACCTCGCCGCGATGCAAGCCGACATGTTCGTCGTGCGCCACGCTTCGAGCGGCGCTCCCTTCCTGATCGCACAGCATATGGCTGCCACCGGGCGCGACCACATCCATGTGGTGAATGCCGGCGACGGCCGCCACGCGCATCCGACGCAAGGCCTGCTCGACATGTACACGATCCGCCACTACAAGACGGATTTCACCCAGCTCACCATCGCCATCGTCGGCGACGTACTGCATTCGCGCGTGGCGCGCAGCCAGATCCATGCCCTGACCACGCTCGGCGTGCCCGAAGTCCGCGTCATCGCGCCGAAGACCCTGCTGCCCACCGGCATCGAACGACTCGGGGTGAGGG
>JANXRC010000138.1 GCA_025353195.1 Rhodocyclaceae bacterium | reverse complement strand
TCGAGCCAGATGCCATCCTCGGCCGAAGCACCGGCCGCGGCGGCGAGCATTTCGACAGTCAGCGCCGAACGCGGCTCGTCGGCCTTGGCGCCGGACGGCGTGACGGAACCGGACTTGGATTCTTCGCTCATCGGCGAAATGTACCCTACCCTGGAGGCGCGCGGCTAGCTTCGCCGCACGAAGACAATGATGCCATGACCGCCAATCCATCCTTTTGGCATTGCAGCAAACACCCGCAGGGGCGAAAATAGCCCGATTCGAAACCCGCCACATACCTCCATGCCCGCTCACCGCTTTCAACAGGCCGCCTGGGTCCTCGCCGCTCTGGCCCTCATTCTGGTGCTCGAACTGCATCTCCTGCCGGCCCTGCTGGCGGGGCTGCTGGTGTACGAACTGGTGCACCTGACCGCCCCGCTGCTGGAAAGCCGGCTATCCGGCCTGCGGGCGAAGCAAGCCGCCGTGCTCCTCCTCGCGGTGATCATCGTAGGCGCGACAGTGCTGGGTGCGGCGCTGACCATCGCCTTCTTCAGGAGCGATTCGGGCAGCCTCGCTGCGCTCGCGCAGAAAATGGCCGAAGTGCTCGAAAACTCCCGCCAGTCGCTGCCGGACTGGCTGGTCGGCGCCGTGCCCGACAGTGTCGAAGGCACCCGGACCGCTGGTGTGCATTGGCTGCGCGAACACGCGAGCCAGATGCAGACGATCGGCAGGGAAGCCGTAGCGGTCCTGGCGCATGTGCTGATTGGCCTCGTCATCGGCGCCATGCTGGCCCTGCGTGAAGTCGCTGGCCAGCGGATCACGCAGCCGCTGGCTGCGGCGCTGACCGAACGCGGACGCCGCCTGGCCGATGCGTTTCGTCGCATCGTCTTTGCCCAGGTGCGCATTGCAGCCATCAACACGGTGTTCACCGCGCTCTACCTCGCCGTCCTGCTGCCCCTGTTCGGCATTCATCTGCCGCTGAGAAAAACCATGATCGCCCTGACCTTTGTCGTTGGCCTGCTGCCGGTAATCGGCAATCTGGTCTCGAATACGGTAATCGTCATCGTCAGCCTGGCCCATTCGCCGCAAATCGCCATGGCCTCGCTGGGCTTTCTGGTCGTGGTGCACAAGTTCGAATATTTTCTCAACGCCCGCATCGTCGGCGCGCGCATCTCGGCCCAATCCTGGGAGTTGTTGCTGGCGATGCTGGTCATGGAGGCCGCCTTCGGCCTGGCGGGGGTCATCGCCGCGCCCATTTACTACGCTTACCTCAAGCAGGAACTGATCGACGCCGGGATGGTTTAGGCGAGCCGACGATAGACCTGCTGAAACCGGGCATTCTCGACAATGCCGAAGTCGCCCGGCGCGTATTGAAGGAGCCAGTCATGCGCCAGACCTTGCAGCACGTCCCCACCGGCGGACCGGGCAAGCGTGAAGGCTTCGGCCATCTGCTTCGCCAACACCGGCACCGGCCTGGATCGGTAGCGGCCGTCCTCTCCGGCGCTGGCTGGTACGGCAGGGAAGTACTTTTCGTCAAAGCGACTGCGGGAAACGCTCCAGCGGTCGCCGGTCGAGCCGGTGATCAGGGCATCGCCTGCCTCGAAGCGGTTGGGGCCCTCGCGGCTGATCAGTTCGCCGGCACTTTTCGCAAAAATGACATCCACGACTTCGTCCTTCACGAAAAGTGCAGCCGACGGGTCCGTGGTCAGGTCAACATGTTTGAGTTGGAGCATGTCATCATTAATGAAAGATTGGCGCGGCAGTGTCTCACAATCGCGGCAGGCGGTTCACCCTGCTGCCTCCGCAGCGGAAAAACAAAGCGATTCCATGGGGCGCCCACACAGTAATTTCAGTTAGGCTGTCCGCATGGACTTGTTTGATTTTCTCGGGCTTCTGCTGCTGGCCGCAACCGCCTGGCTGTGGCTCGACAGCCTCAAAGCGCGCGAGCAAGCCGTGTCGGCGGCCAAGGCCGCCTGCAACTCGGAATCCCTGCTGCTGCTGGACGATACCGTTGCCATCACTCGTATCCGCCTTGGGCGGGATAGCGATGGTGCAATGCGTATCCGTCGCATCTATGGTTTCGAGTACAGCGACACGGGCAATGATCGCAGCCCGGGAAGCATTGTCATGCTGGGCAGCCGCGTACTCGTAATTAATCTGAACCTGCCGGATACGCCGGAGCGGGTAGTGATTCGAGGCCCGTGGCACTGAGCTCCGGTCGGCTGGCGCGGGTGTCGCAGGCTGCTTTTTCGATCCTTGGACTGCAATCCGGCACACGGTTTGGGCCACAGATCTGCTGGTCTCACTTGTGCCTGGCCGGATCGATGCCATGGCGCGCCAGCAACTTGTAGAACTCGGTACGGTTGCGTTTCGCGATGCGCGCCGCGTGAGTGACGTTGCCGCCCGTGGTATCGAGCAACTGCACCAGGTAGTCGTATTCGAAAGCTCGCCTCGCCTCGTCCAGCGCCGCCATCTCGCGCTCCGTCTCTTCCCGCAGCAATCGCCGGACCAGGGTCGCCGGCGCCTGGGCCGTCACCGCCAGCGCCAGGGTTTGCTCGACCACGCTGCGTAGCTGGCGCACATTGCCGGGCCATGTCGCCTCCTGCAGCGCAGCCATCGCTTCCGGCACAAGTCCGCGCGCCGTGCCGTGCGTCTGCGCAACGAAGCTGGTCACCAGCGCGGGAATATCCTCTCTGCGCTCGGCCAGCGCCGGCATGTTAAGCGCGACTCGTCCGATCGCGTAGAACAGGTCGGCGCGAAACCGTCCGTCGCGGATGGCCTGATCAAGAGGCTGGGTCGTGGTCGCCACGATGCGCAGATCGAGTGCGTCGGCACGGACAGGCGCAGAAAAAAATGTGTGTTCCCGTACCAGCGGCAGCAGGCGCGCCTGCTCGGCGGGAGGCAGTTCCTCGATATCGTCGAGCATGAGAAACCCGCCGCGTGCGGTCGCCAGCGCATGAGTGAGCGGCGAAGATCCGGGTTTGAGGCCGGCGAACTCGCAGCAACGAATCACGGTGAAGGGTTTGCCGGCGCGACTGCTCGCGGCATGTATCGCCCGCGCCAGCGACTCCTTGCCGGAACCGCGAGGTCCGCTGATCAGGATGGGGTTATCGGCGTCGGCCGCGCGACGTGCCTGGCGGAGCAGTTCCTCCATCACCAGGCTGGTCGCCACAATGCCGGTACGCCAGCCGGCGTCATTGCCTGCAGATACGTCCACCAACGGCGAGATCGCCATCGCCTCGGCTACCATCGCCAGCAGTTCGTGCCCGTCGAATGGCTTGGTGAGAAAGCCGAATACGCCTCGCTGGGTGGCTGCGACGGCATCCGGAATGGTGCCGTGCGCGGTGAGGATGATCACCGGTACGGTAGGTGCCTCGGCATGCAGGCGGGCGAACAGGGCGTGACCGTCCATGCCATCCATGCGCAAGTCGGAAATGACCGCACGCGGTCGCTCGGCGCGGAAAAGCTCCAGCGCCTCCTCGCCCGACGCCGCGCATGTCACGCCATAGCCGCCGGCCACCAGCCGCATCTCGATCAGTTCCAGCAGACCCGGATCGTCGTCGACCACCAGAATTCGCGCCCCGATCATGGCACCTTCCTGCGCATGCCCATTTCCCTGTCGATGGCCCTCAGCGATTCGATCTTCTGCTGCATGTCCTCTGTCTTGCGCCGTTCCTCGCGCAGTTGAATGACGAGCTGGTCTACCTTGCGCTGCTCATCGCGCTGCGCGCGCTGGCGCTCGGACAACTGTTTCAGCAAAAGTTGGGCAAGGTCATGCCGCGGCGAGCGTGGCTTGCCCGGCGCTTGCTCTATAGCACCAAGCAGCAACTGAACGCGCGAATCGTCGCGCCAGGGGGCGCGCGGCAACAGCATTGCCAGCGCAAGGTTGAGCCGTGTCGTATCGTTCGTCGTCCTGTCGTAAGCAGCCTGCGCCGCGTTGAACTCGCGCCGCTGCTCCTCTGCTTTTAGTGTTGCCATGCGCTCATAGTTCGCCAGCACCCCAGCCACCTCGTGCGCCTCGTCGGGCGGCGGTGGCGTGCTGGCACAGCCGCCCATCAGCACAACGGCAACAGCCGCCGACAGGGAGCGTACCCGTCTCACGCTGCCTGCCCCCCCAGCGGCAGATTGGCTCGAAAGTGGGCTCCCCGTGCACTCGCGACAATTTCCAGGGTGCCACGATGAGCCAGCACGAACTCGTGGGCAATGGCCAGACCGAGACCGACGCCGGAAACCCCTTTGCCGGCGGAGCCACGGTAAAAAGGTTCGAAGATGCGCGCACCATCCTCGGCGCTGATGCCGGGTCCGTCATCCGCCACATCGAGCACGGCGTTTTCGCCGTCGCGCGTCAGCGTAATGCGCACCACGCCGCCGTCCGGCGAGAACTTGATGGCATTCGAAATCAGGTTGCCGGCCAGCGTTGCCAGCGCCTCTGCGCTTCCCTCGACAGTCAGCGGTGCCAGCGAGCCGGTGATGCGCACCTGCCTGTTGCGTGCCGCAAGTTGCAGCGTCTGTAGCGTCTGCTCGACAACCTGGTCGAGCCGGATGGCGCTTGTTTCCATCTGGTCGCGGGCGTGGCTGGCCTGCTGCATGCGCAGCACCCCGTCGATCAGTCCCTGCAGGCGCACGGCATTGGTCTGCATGATCCCGGCAATTTTTGCCTGTTGCGGCGTCAAGGGCCCGGCAACCCCCTCGACAAGCAGGTTTGCGCCTTCACGCAAGGTTGCCAGTGGCGTCTTCAACTCATGGGAGGCGTGGCGCATGATGCGGGTGCGATCCTTCTCCAGAGCCAGGATGCGCTTGCGCAACCACTCCAGGCGACTGCCCACGAGTTGCATGTCTTCCGGGCCCTTGAGGTGGATCCGTCGATCCAGCCGACCCTCGCCAAGCGCCAGTACTACGCGCTCGAAACGGCTCCACAAGCGCGCCACCATGCGACGGCCGAACCACACCAGCAGTCCGGTCAGCACCAGCGCCGTCAGCACGGCCACCATCAGCTTCTGCCGGAGCTTGTTGGCTTCCAGCCGAAGCATCTGGTGCTCCGCCTCCACCAGCCGGTTGGCGTCGTCCAGGATGGAACGCAGACCTCCCTTGAGTGCTACCAGGGCAGCCTTGAACTGGGGCAACCTCTCGGCGTGAATGCCCAGGCTGGCGTAGGCGGCTGCCTCCGTCTTGCCCATGTCGCCGATCCGCACCATCAGGTTGGCAAGCAGCGGTATGGCGGCGTAGTCCTCTGCATTCTGGCGCCATTCCTGGCGCACAGTGGCGTACTCGTCGAGCAGCGAGGGATCGCGCAGCACTTCGTATTGCCGCAGGATGCGCTCCATGTTGGTGAGTTCCTCCTGCAGCGCGTAGCCGAGCGTGGCGGCCCTGGCAGCCTGACGCACCGCCTCCTCACTGTGTCGCGTGAGGCCGTCGACGGCCAACGACGCATAGCCGACCGCCATCAGCAACGGCAGTACGGCCAATACGTTGCCGATCACGATCAGTCTAAGGAATGAGCGGGGATAGAGGTTCATGCGGTCACAGGGGCTTCTACTCGGTTCCGAACTTGGTTTCAACGCGGATGCCCATTTCCTTCAGCATCGGCGTCGGCAGTATGCCACCGGCGCAGACGATCACGGCATCGTTGGCCAGTTTCACTGTTTCGCCGCAGTCGAGATGAACGCATTCCGCCTCGATGCGGCTGACCGTAGAGCCCAGCACCAGCCGTAGCCGGCCCGTCCTTTCGGCCTCGACCAGGCGCTCGCGGTTCTTCGGCTTGACGCGGCCGAATGCCTCGCCCCGATAGGACAGCGTGACCGACGTGTTCTCTTCGGCGGCGATCGTGACCGCAGCCTCGATGGCGCTGTCGCCGCCGCCGACCACCAGGACATGCTGGCCGCGGTATTGCTCCGGATCGACCAGCCTATAGACGATCTTTGGCAATTCCTCGCCCGGTACTCCGAGCCTGCGTGGTGTCCCGCGCCGGCCGATGGCGAGCAGCACGGTACGGCTGCGATACTCCGTTCGGTTGGTTTTTACGACGAAGCCGCCCGCTTCCGCCGTCACTTTTTCGACGCGCTCGCCAAAGGCGATCGGCATCCCGACGCTATCGACGATGCCCTGCCAGAACGCCAGCAGCGCTTCCTTGGTGATCTCGCCGAGTCTGACCTTGCCGACCAGCGGCAGCACCACGGACTGGGTCATGACGATCTTGTTTCGCGGATAGTGATAGACGGTGCCGCCCAATGAATCTTCCTGCTCGAGCGTGACGAAGCGCAGCTTCTTCTCCATTGCGCCGAGCGTCGCCGATAGTCCCGCCGGGCCGGCGCCGACGATGACGACGTCGAGGTTGCTGCCTTTGTTGCCTGTCTTCACCACCGAGTCGATCGCCTGTCTACCCTGTTCGGCCGCCTTGCGCACCAGGCCCATGCCGCCCAGCTCGCCCGCAATATAGATGCCCGGCACATTGGTCTCGAACGTCGGCTTGACGTAGGGAATATCTATGCCACGCGTTTCCGTGCCGAAGACCAGCTTGATGGCTTCTACCGGACAAGCCGCTGCGCACGCGCCATGTCCGATGCAGACCGTCGGATTGACCAGCCGGGCCTTGCCGTTGACGATGCCAAGCGCCTGTTCCGGACAGGCGCTGACGCAGGCGCCGGCGCCGCAGCACAGGGCCGGATTGACCACCGGATGCAGGCTGGGCGGTTCCGTCATGCCGGTCTCGACCGACTGCTGCATGACCGCGACCGAGGCCAATTCGCGGCGGCGGCGGCAATGCACGTGGAACAGCAGGGCGAAGGCCAGCGGCGCAGCATAGGCCGCCCAGATCAGCAGCGGATTCATGGCGCGCGGGCCCGACCCGGGAGAAGGGCTGCGCCGGCAGGCGGTGGTACGCCCTCCGTCTTCTTCACCTTGCGCCAGTCATCGGCAACGTGGCATTTGTCGCACTGCAAATCGAAACTGCCGAAATGCACGTCTTCCTTTTCGTGGCAGGCATAGCAGCGGCCCTCGGTCTTGGTTCGATACAGCGGGCCGCGATGGCAGGCGGCGCACGTGACCTTGACATGCCTGCCGGCAAGTGCGAAAGGCGTGTCGCGGGCGTGGTCGAAGATCGACGGCTTGAAGCTCTTCTCGTTATGGCAGGTCTCGCATTTGTCGCCGTAATTGCCCTTGTGGCCCTTTTCGCGGTCTTCGCGCTCGTGGCAGGCGGCACACTTCTGCGGAAGCTTCTCGCGCATGGCTGCATCCTTGTGGCAGCTGTCGCACCGGGCGGTCTGGTGCTTGTCGCGCAGCGCAAACTTCGTGTCGCGGTCGTGCTCGAAACTGGTGCCCTTCCAGCCGCGGGCGTTGTGGCACTTTTCGCACTTGTCGCCGAGCGCTCCGCGGTGGCCCTTCTCATTGTCGTCGCCGCGGTGGCAGGCGACGCATCGCGTCGGGGTCTTCTC
Source organism: Rhodocyclaceae bacterium (assembly GCA_025353195.1). Classification (GTDB taxonomy): domain Bacteria; phylum Pseudomonadota; class Gammaproteobacteria; order Burkholderiales; family Rhodocyclaceae; genus Sulfuritalea. The sequence continues at coordinate 4,396 of JANXRC010000138.1, read as the reverse complement.
CTTGTAGAGCGGAGCGCGATGACAGCTGCCGCATTTGACTACGCGGTGGCGGTCGAGCAGCGCGAAATGCGTATCGCGGTCGTGGCGGAAGGTGGACGCCTTCCACTCCGCCTCATTGTGGCAACTGTCGCAGCGCGACCCGAACTGGCCCTTGTGGCCATCCTTCATGTCGTCCTTACGGTGGCAACTGACGCAGTCGCGCGGCGTGTCGGCAAACTTGTTGTCGATATGGCAGTCGGCGCACTTGACTCTGGCCTCGGCATGGGCAAGGCGCAGCGGGAACTTGGTCTTGGCGTGATCGAATCGCGCCTCCTTCCAGAGGTTTTCATTGTGGCAGTTCTCGCATTTCGGGCCGAGGCCGTTCTTGTGCTTGTCGTCCTTGCGGTGGCAACTGACGCAGTCGGACGGCGCCTGGCTGAACTTTACCTTGGGGTGATGACAGCTGGCGCAAGTGCGGCCGCGGTGTTTGCCGCGCAGCTGAAAATCGGTCAGCGCATGGTCGAACTTCGCTTCGTCGAGCTGCACCACCTTGGCGCCGCGACCTCTGTGCTCGGTATGGCAGCTGCGGCATTCGCGTTCCCTGATGCGGCCGTGATAGCCGGTGCCGGCGCGAACGTCTGCCGCCACGGGCTTGTGGCAATCGAGGCAGAGCCCGGGCTGAGCCGAGCGATCGAAGCGGATGTGGCATTTCTGGCAGGCGCCTTCGAGATCGGCATGTCCCTGGATGACCAGACCGGGCATGACTGCTGATTCGAGGCTCTGCGCTGTCGCGGCGGATGAAAGAATGAATACGGCGACGGCAGCAATGCCTGCTGTTTTAGTAAGCGTGTACAGCCACGACATGGACGATTGCGGTGACCACCAGCAGGCACAGGAAGGGAATGTGTACGACGTGCCAAAGTGAAAAAAGCTTTTCATAGGTCGAAAACTGCGCCGTGCGTTGTATGGCTTTCAGGTTGTCATCGATGGTTCCGGTCAGTGTGTGCAAATGCGCATTCGTCGCCGTATCGCCAGCGCCGACTCTCGTATCGCGGCCGGCAATCGCCCTGCGCACACGGCGGCCCGCCAGATAGCGCTTCCAGCCCAGCGAGGTGAAGTGCAGGCCGCGCCGCCAGCGGCCATGGGGCTGCAAAGAAACCAGGGCGGAGAAGCGTCCGATTTCCCGCTCGATTACCGGCAGCCGGGAAAGCACCGCCTGCAGCGACGCCACCTGTTGCTCCAGCGAGCGCTGCAATTCCGCGGCCGTGGCTCGGCTGCCGTAAAGGCCATGGTGAATCTTGCGATAGATGACGCGGCCGACGATGCCGCTGGCGACCACCAGCAGCATGCACGCCAGCGCTATGGCGGCGTTGAAGGAACCGACACGGAAAGTCGAATGGAACAAGACGATGACCGGCCCGACGATCCCCGCTGCGAGATGGAAGCGAAACCAGTGCTTGAGCGGGCCGAGCACGGCCAGCACCTTGAAACGCTTGCGCAGCGGATAGATCAGCAGTACCAGCATCAGCGATCCGCCGACCACGCCCAGCCAATAGCCGAAATCAGAAGCGGAGGAATACAAACTGTCGCGCCGCACGATCCAGGCCAGCAGCGCCAGCGATATTACGACGACCGGCACCACGATCGCGACCAGCGACCTGCCGATGCGGCGTATCACAGATGACGGCGGTGCCGGACAGGTTCCGGCGGTGGCTTCCATCTCCATTGGTTGACTCTCCCATCTTTGGTATGGACGCCATCCTAGGCGATGGCACCGGTTGGCAGAAGTGTCGGGCGTCGACGACAGTGGCGTGCCCCTTGCCGAATCTGGAACATCCGCCTCGCACCGAATCCACCCGAGCCATCCGGCTCTGAAAATCTATCAAATCGCATAGGGAGTTTGCCGAATGAAGCCACTGAAACAACTTGCAGGATGGTTGGCCAGGAGCCTGTTGCTGCTTGCGTCAGTGCCGGCACTGGCCGGCACGATCACCGGGTCCGCCCACGATTTCACGGGCCAGGCCTGGTCGGGCGGCCGCATCTGCGTTGCCTGCCACGCGCCGCACAAGACCGACACGACCACCACCGACGCGCCGCTGTGGAGCCACGCCAACTCGACCGCGACCTACACCCTCTATAGCACTCCGACCATGAACGCCACGGTCACGCAACCCGGTGGTGGCTCGAAGCTGTGCATGTCTTGTCACGACGGCACCGTCGCGGTCAACAGCTTCGGCGGCGTCACCGGCACGACCATGATCTCGGCTGCCAACAACCTCGGTACCAACCTCAAGGGCTCGCATCCGATCGGCTTCACCTTCAACACCGCTCTGGCGACGGCCGACGGTTCGCTCTTCGATCCGGCCACCAAGACCGTCACCATTGGCTCCGGCACCCAGACCCGAACCGGCACGGTCGCCGCCATGTTGCTCTATGGCGGCAAGATGGAATGCGATTCATGCCACGACGTGCACAACACCTTCACGGTGGGCGGACTCGGAACCGGTTTGGTCAAGGTCGATCCGTCCGGCAGCAAGATCTGCCTGGCGTGCCACAACAAGTGAGCAAGGCAATCCATCTTCCCCGCATCGGCCGGAAAAAAGCATGAGACAGCTCAGCCACACGTTTTCGAGGTACATCGCCGCGGTTGCCGCCGTGGCGGTGCTCGCCGGTTGCGTCAGCAACCCCAGCCAACCCGACAAGAACCAGGTGGCCGAAACACCGTCGGGTCCGGTGTTCTATCCGCCGCTGCCGAATGCACCGCGCGTCCAGTACCTGACCACCATCGCCAGCGAGCGTGACCTTGCCGTGAAGAAGGACAGCTTCGCCGACTTCATCGTCGGCGAAGAGAAGGAGGCGCAGCGGCTGACGCAGCCCTACGGCGTCGCCTTGCACAACGGCAAGCTTTACGTTGCCGACACCGGCGGTGGCGGACTGGCGATTTTCGACCTGGTGCAGCAGCGTTTCAGCTTCATGACAGGCACCGGCCCTGGCCGCATCAAGCGGCCGATCAATATCCGGATCGACGCCGATGGCACCAAATACGTCACTGACACGGGCCGCGACCAGATACTGATCTATGACCGCGACGACCACTTCGTCAGGGCCTTCGGCGTCGAAGGCCAGTTCCGTCCGGTCGATGTCGCCATCGCCGGCGACCGCCTCTATGTCGCCGACATCCTTCACCATCAGATCCATGTGCTGGAAAAGGGCTCCGGCCGGCCCCTCTTCAAGTTCGGCAAGGCCGGTTCGGGCGACGGTGAGTTGTTCCATCCGACCAATATCTCCCTGGGGCCGGACGGCGACATCTACGTCGTCGAAACCAGCAATTTCCGCGTCCAGCGCTTTACTGCCGAGGGCAAGACGGTGCGCACCTACGGCTCCGTCGGTTCGACGCTGGGCAGTTTTGCGCGGCCCAAGGGCATCGCCGTGGACAAGACAGGACGGCTGCTGGTCGGTGACGCGGCGTTCCAGAACGTGCAGATCTTCGACAACAGCGGCAAGCTGCTGATGTTCTTCGGTCAGACCGACGGCCGCGCCGACGGTCTCGCGTTGCCAGCGGGTGTGAGCATCGATTACGACAATATTGCATCCTTCCGCCGCTTTGCCGACCCGAAGTTCAACATCGACTACCTGATCCTCGTCGCCAGCCAGTTCGGGCCGAACAAGGTCGACATCTTCGGCTTCGGCAAGTTGGGCGGCATGGATTATCCCGATGACAAGCCCGCGGCCAAGCCGGCATCCTGATCACGACACTGCGGACTGCCACGAATGTACGCGTCTTCCACCGCTGCACGGGTGCGAAATTGCGCGCGGCGATCAGCCGCCGTCAGGATTGTCGCCTTGCTGCTTCTCGCCGACGGCAGCCGCGCGGAGGATATCGAGGCCTTCAAGCTGACCGGGGTCGATGGCTACGTCAATCTGCAATATGTGCGGGACGAGCAGACCACCGACCAGCCCGGCGCCGCGGCGCACTCGCGCCAGGCGCAATCGGGTATCCGCAACGAAATTTTCGTCATGACCCACAGCTACGTCTACCATCCTAATCTGCTGACGCTGGATATCGGCGGAGGCCCGGTGCTGCACAGCGAGGACTTCATCGGCGACACCGGCGAGACCCGGGCGCGCGGCGCGCTCTACAACTTCACTGCCCGCGCCACGCTGTTGCGCGACAAGCCTTATACCGGCGCACTGTTCGTCTCGCACCTGAATCCGACCGTCAGCGTAGCGCCCGGGCAGGTGCTGACGCAGGAGAACACGCGCTACGGGTTCGACTTCTCGCTGCTCGCGGAAGCGTCGCCGGTTCCATTGCAAACCGGCTTTGTACGTTCGCATACGCTGGGCCGCGGCAACGACCGCCTGGTCGACGACCGCCTCGACCAGTTCAACCTCAACGCCACACGTTCCTTTGGCGCCC
>JANXRC010000119.1 GCA_025353195.1 Rhodocyclaceae bacterium | reverse complement strand
CCGATGGCCAGTGCGATGACCCAGGCCGTCAGCGAAACGGCGAGGGTCCAGCCGAGGCCGGTGAGCAGCCAGTCGAGATAGGTCTCGTCACCCGACTTGACCTGCTCGAGGAAGATGCCCCAGTTCCAGTGGTAGTTCATGCGCGATTTGGCCAACCGGTCGCCGTATCACCGGCGCCGACTCCTGGGGGCTACTTGCGGTTGAAGGACTCGGCTGGCGCGTCGCTCGGCGCCTTGATCAGCTGCTTCAACTGATCGCTCATGGGGAAGTTGAGGTTGGCGTTCTTCGGCGGAATCGGCGACAGGAACCAGCGCGTGTAGAGCTTGTCGAGTTCGCCGCTCTTCATCAGGCCGATGACCGCCTCGTCGACCAGTTTTTTGAACGCCGGATCGTCGCGGCGGAGCATGATGGCGATCGGCTCGATGTTGAGCACTTCGCCGACGATCGCATAATCGGCCGGCGCCTTCGAGCTCACGATCAGGCCGGCTAGCAGGTTGTCGTCCATGACGAAGGCCACGGCGCGGTCGGTCTCCAGCATCAGGAAGGCGTCCGCGTGGTCCTTGCCATAAACCTCCTTGAAATTTACGCCCTTGCCCTTTTCGTGGGCACGAATCAGTTGCACGCTGGTGGTGCCGCTGGTGGTGGCCACCGGCTTGCCGCCGAGCTGGTCGAGGCTCCGGATGCCAGAGGCCTTCTTGACCGCCATGCGCACATTGGTAACGAAGGTGGTCGGCGCGAAGGCCACCTGTTTCTGCCGCGCCTCGTTGTTGGTGGTCGAGCCGCACTCAAGATCGACGGTGCCGTTGCTGACCAGCGGGATGCGATTCTGCGACGTGACGGCCTGATGCTGGACCTTGAGTGCCGGCAGCTTGAGTTGGGCCTTGATGGCATCGACGATGCGATTGCAGACGTCGATGTGGTAACCCACCGGTTGCTGCTTGTCGTCGAGATAGGACAGCGGGTAGGACGATTCGCGGATGCCGAGGGTGATGCTGCCGTTGTCCTTCACTTTCTTCAGCGTGCCGCTCAGTTCCTGCGACTGCGCAGCCGATGCCATGACGGCAAGGACGAGGGAAGCAAGCAATGCGGTGCGGGGGTTCATGGTGGTCTCCTTAAAGATCAGGCATCAATCAGCTGTTCCTGTTGCTGCAGGGCCCACATCTGGGCGTACAGGCCATTGCGTTCGAGCAGGGCGCGATGGGCGCCGCGCTCGACGATGCGCCCGGCATCGAGGACCAGGATTTCGTCGGCGTTCATCACGGTCGATAACCGGTGGGCGATGATCAACGTGGTACGGCCGACGGCCGCCTGGTCCAGTTCCGCCTGGATGGCTTTTTCCGTTTTGGAGTCGAGCGCCGAAGTGGCTTCGTCGAAAATCAGGATCGGCGGGTTCTTCAGCAGCGCACGCGCAATTGCGACGCGCTGCTTCTCGCCGCCGGAAAGCTTGAGGCCGCGCTCGCCGACCCGCGTGTTGTAGCCATCGGGCAGCCTTTCGATGAAGTCGTGGATGTGCGCGGCCCGGGCTGCGGCGATGACTTCTTCCCGCGGGGCCTGGGGGCGGCCGTACTGGATGTTGTAGAAGATCGTGTCGTTGAACAGCACCGTGTCCTGCGGCACGATGCCGATTGCGGCGCGTACCGAGGTTTGTTGCAGGGCGCGCAGGTCCGAGCCGTTGATCTTCACCGAGCCAGACGTCGTGTCATAAAAGCGGAACAGCAACCGCGCCAGGGTCGACTTGCCCGAGCCGCTGTGGCCCACCACGGCCACCGTCCTGCCGGCGCCGACTTTGAAATCGACATCGAACAGGATCTGCCGGTTGGCCTCATAGGCGAAACTGACATTCTCGAATTCGACCTCGCAGGAGCCGGATTCGCCGGTGGCGAACACGGGCCGCGCGTCGGGTGCATCCTGGATTTCGCGGTTCTTGCCGAGCAGCGAAAACATGCGTTCGATGTCGGTCAGCGACTGGCGGATCTCGCGATACAGCACGCCGAGGTGGTTCAGCGGCATGTAGAGCTGGATCAGGAAGGCATTCACCAGCACGATGTCGCCCACCGTCATGTTGCCGGCGGCGACGCCAACCGCGGCGCGCCACATCATCAGCGACACGCCGGCGGCAATGATCAGCGACTGGCCGAGATTGAGCCACGACAGCGAAATCTGGCTGCGGATCTGAGCCACCTCCCACTTCTGCATCTGCTCGTCGTAGCGGTCGTGTTCCCAGCGCTCGTTGTTGAAGTACTTGACCGTCTCGAAATTGATCAGGCTGTCGACGGCGCGCACGTTGGCGGCGGAATCCAGTTCGTTGACCTCGCGCCGCAACACGGTGCGCCAGTTGGTGACGACGATGGTGAAGATGACGTAGATCACCAGCGTGCTGACCGTGATCAGGGTGAAATCCCGGTCGTAGCGGAAGGCCAGGATACCCAGCACCAGGGTGATTTCCACCAGCGTCGGCAGGATCGAATATAGCGTGTAGCTGATCAGCGAGCCGATCGAGCGCGTGCCGCGCTCGATGTCGCGGGTGAGGCCGCCGGTCTGTCGATCGAGGTGAAAGCGCAGGGAGAGCGCGTGCAGGTGCTGGAAGACCTGCAGTGTGATGGTGCGCACCGCGCGCTGGGTGACGCGGGCAAAAAAGATTTCGCGCAGCTCGGTGAATAATGCCGTCGAAAAGCGCAGGGCGCCATAGGCCGCCAGCAGGCCCAGCGGCACCAGCAGCAGGGCCTGTTCCATCTTGTTGGCGGCCGGCAGGGTGAAGGTGTCGATGATGTTCTTGAACACCAGCGGCACCGCGACGTTGGTCAGCTTCGCCAGCAGCAGGCAGGAGAGCGCAAAGACGACGCGGCCCTTCCACGCCCACAGGTAGGGCAGCAGGGTCTTGATGGTCTGCCAGTCGTGGCGGTTATCGGGAATCGGCCCCGGCAGGGCCATGGAAGTTTGAACGCGGCGCATCGGTCGATTCTAACAAGTAAGGGCAGCGCAAATTCCCGGGCGCGCGGGGTACGATTTCTGCGGAAACAGGCTGCGAGCTGCTGGCGCAGCCGGCTTTCCGCGCTTCAGTTCACCTTTCCGCTTCGCTATCGAGCTCGGCCGACGGCGCCGACTCTGTTGCGGTCCATTCGGTTGCCAGGCGGTAGCCTACCGCCAGCAAGGTGGGACCCAGAAAGACGCCGATGACGCCGAAGGCCAGAATGCCACCCAGTACGCCAAGGAAGACGATGGCAAACGGCAGGCTGGCACCGCGACTGATAATGAAGGGCTTGATGACATTGTCCACGGTACTGACCACGAAGAAGCCCCAGGCGGCAACGAATGCTGCCCAGCCTGGCTCGCCCTGCTGGAACAGCCAGATCGCCGCGCCGGCCCAGACCAGGGGTGGTCCCACCGGCACCACGGAGAGGAAGAAGGTGACCACGCCCAGCAGCACTGCGCCGGGCACTCCGGCGATGGCAAAGCCGATGGTGGCCAGCACGCCCTGGGCAAGCCCGGTGCCGAGGATGCCATAAATCACTCCGGTCACGGTGCCCTGCGCGATGCCCAGCAAGTAGGCAGCCCGCACCCCGGTCAATCGTTCCAGACCGACGCGCAGGCGTCCGGCCAGGGCTTCTCCGTGGAGGAAAAAGAAGAAGGCAAGAAACACGGAAATGGCCATGTCCAGCACACCTTTGCCAACCACGCGGCCACCGGCCAGCGCCGCGTCCTGGGCTGGCTTGGCGAGTTTTTCGAGCACCGCCATCAGCCTTTGGCTGTCGTGAGCGAACGGCTGCCAGTAGTCGTGGACGACCTGGCCCACCCATGGCACGCCCGCCAGCCAGGAAGGCGCGTCGGGCAGGCCGTTCTTGATCAGCGCAGACCCGGCACGGCCCAGCTCGGCCACGTTATCCGCGAAGGCCAGGGCCACGGCCACTATGGGTCCCAACAGGACCACGGTGACCAACAAGGTCATCAGGCATGCGGCGAGGGTGCGACGCTCGCCCATGATCCGGTCCAGCCAGAGGAAGACCGGCCAGCTGGTGGAGGCCAGGATGGCCGCCCAGACCATGGCGGTGAGGAAGGGCCACAACACCAGCACACAACCTGCCCCCAATAGTGTCAGGGCAAGAATGGGCAGGAAGCGGTCGGAACTGGAATTTCGCATGGCCGGCACGGGGCGGTGGGAGAAGGTCTTGCATCGATATCGTGAAGCCGCTCATTATGCGGTTTTCACCGCCTGCATTGGGATTCGACGCAGACGGGCAGTACGACTCGCCGTGTCGCGAGCGCCGACTCCTGGGCTTGTTGTGCCTATACTAAGCACCATGATCACTGTTCACCATCTCGAAACCTCGCGTTCGCAACGCGTACTGTGGCTGCTGGAAGAACTCGGCGTGCCTTACGAAATCAGGCGTTACAAACGCCATCCGGTGACGCGACTGGCGCCGCCGGAACTGCGCGCCATCCATCCTCTGGGCAAGTCGCCGGTGATTACCGACGGTGATCTCACCATTGCCGAGTCCGGAGCGATACTCGAATATCTGGTCGAGCGCTATGGCGACCAGGGTCAGGGGGACGTGGCGAACCTTCAGCCCGCGGCCGGGACGCCGGAGTACCGGCAGTGCCGTTTCTGGATGCATTACGCCGAAGGGTCCCTGATGAACTGGCTGGTGATGAAGCTGGTGTTCGTCAGCATTCCCCGGCAGCCGATGCCGTTCTTTGTGCGGCCGATCGCGCGCAAACTCTGCGCCCAGGTCCTGGCCAAACTGGTCGACCCGAACGTTTCCACTGCCATGACATTCATGGAAGACCATTTGGCGACGCATCCGTGGTTCACCGGCGAGCAACTGACGGTGGCGGATTTTCAGATGAGTTTTGCCGTCGAGGCAGCGCTGTCGCGCGCCGGCAACGGGCGTTTTCCGAACCTGCAGGCCTACAAGGCCAGGATGGACGCCAAGCCCGCGTATCAGCGGGCCATCGCCAAGGGCGGTCCGGTGGTCATGGCGGCTTAGGCCGGTCGCGTTCTTGCCGACCGCGGTCTGCCGGCTCCCGTATGGTTTGATGCAAAGGGCATTGCATGCACCCGATCCACGATGTCGATGTACTTCTTCTGTTGGCGACCGCACTTGCTTCCAAGAGGCGGCCGGCTGAACTCGCCGAAATCATGGCTGCGGCGGACCTGCTGCACGGCTCGATTCCTCTCGATGTGGATCTGGCCGCGGCGTTTGTTCGACTCTCCGCGCACGCACTGATCAGCGAGGAGGCTGGCCGCTTCACGCTGACGCCGGACGCGCTGGAGTTCATGGCCGGTCTGCCCCGCATGAGAAAGGCCGAGCCGGCAGAACGCCTGCTCGCGGTCAAGCAGGAACTCGCCGGCTACACGCCAAAGGGTGAAGGCGCGGCCATTCGGCTCGCGACCGAACAGATCAGCGCCGCGATTATGGCGCACCGGGTTTTCCTCAAAAGCCCGGGCAGGAACATGCTGGTGCCCAGACCCAAAGCCGCCGTGGACAAGGCCAAGCGGCCCGGACAGTGGCGCAAGCCCGACAGCGGCCGCCGCCATGACCGCAGTTAACGCCACGCCGTTGTCCATGCTCGACCTCGTTGCCGTGCGCGCGGGCGGCACCGTGGCCGATGCGCTTGCCATAGCCCTGCGCACCGCACGGCACGCAGAGGCCTTGGGCTTTAGCCGCTACTGGCTGGCCGAACACCACAACCTGCAGGGCATCGCGAGCTCGGCCACTGCCGTGCTGGTGGGCTACATCGCGGGCGGCACCAGCCGCATCCGTGTCGGTTCGGGTGGCGTGATGCTGCCCAATCACGCGCCGCTGGTGGTCGCCGAGGCTTTCGGGACGTTGGCCGAGCTCTACCCGAACCGCATCGATCTGGGCCTCGGACGTGCTCCCGGCACTGACCAGATCACCATGCGCGCCCTGCGCCGCGATCGGGTGGAAACCGAGGCAGACTTTCCGCGCGAGGTCGCCGAGCTTCAGCAACTGCTGGCCCCGCCCAAGCCCGGGCAGCGCGTGGTCGCCATGCCCGGCGCGGGTACCGAGGTGCCAATCTGGTTGCTGGGGTCGAGCCTGTTCTCGGCCCGATTGGCTGCCGAGCGCGGTCTTCCGTATGCCTTCGCCTCGCACTTCGCGCCGCGCCTGCTGCTCCAGGCGCTCGACCTGTACCGCAGTCTGTTTCGTCCGTCAGCGACGCTGGCGAAACCTTATGCGATCATCGGCGTCCCTCTGATCGCTGCGCCGACCGACGACGAAGCGCAATTCCTCGCCAGCAGCACCTATCAACGCGTCCTTGGCATCCTGCGTGGCGACCGCGGCCTGCTGCAGCCACCGGTGGCGGACTTCATGTCGCAGCTGCATCCGCAGGAGAAAGCCGCGATCGACGACTTCCTGGCCGCCGCCGTGATCGGCGGGCCGCACACGGTACGCGAGGGTCTCAGCGCGCTGCTAAACGCAACGGACGCCGACGAATTGATGCTGGTTTGCGACATCTTCGATCCATCCCTGCGCCTGCGCTCGCTGGACATCGCTGCCGCAGCACGCGCCGCGTGACGGATCAGCGGCCGCGGGCAAGGACGAAACCGGCCGTGGCGCGGCGGGACTTGGGCGATTATTGCGACAGAATCCACTGCGCCACGTTCTTCAGCACCGCCGGATCCTTGCTGTCGAGAATCTTGTGGTCTTCTTCCTTGCCGTCATCCAGCTTGATCCGCGGGCCTTGGGTCATTTGCCGGAGAACTTTCTGTTCGCCGTCAGGCTTGCCCTTGTACTTTTCCGCGATCTTCTTGAGTGAAGGACCGGCTTTCGCCTTGAGGGGATCGTGACATTTGCGGCAGTCGTTTTCCTTGAATACGTTCTTGGCCGCCTCGACGTCGATTTGAACCGGGGCGGCAAGAGGGGAAGAAGCGGCGGCAATGACTGCAATTGCCACAAATGCTGAAGGCCACGGAGTCGGATAGCGCATATTTGATTTTTCGCTGAGTAGTTGATGTTTCGCAAGTCGGGGATGGTTGCTTGCGCGGTGATGCCAGAGGTAATTTTACCGCCTCGCGTTTTCGGAGCCAAGGTCGCAGGATTGACCCGTGTTCGCTCGAGGCGGCACACCACCGGGCTGCGATGGCGCTTGACAGGCGCGGACCGCAAATGTCACCATTAAAACATTTGTTTGAAACTGACGTTTATCAAAGGCCTGCCGCCCATGGAAACCGATACCCGCTCCCGCATCCTCGCCGCTGCCGAAGACCTGTTTGTCCAGCACGGGCTCGATGCGACCACGCTGCGCATGATTACCACCGCGGCACATGCCAATCTCGCCGCGGTCAACTATCACTTCGGCTCGAAAGAGGCCCTGATCGAAACGGTTTTCCGGCGTCGGCTGACCTGGCTCAACGACCAACGGATTGCCGCGCTCGATGCGCTGGAAGCCGAAGCCAAGGGTGCGCCCCTGAAACCGCGTCAGATCGTCGAGTCCTACTTCGGCGTGGCAATCCGCCTGGCGGCTTCCAGCCCGGGCGGCCGAACCTTCATGCGTCTGCTGGGCCGCACCTATACCGAGCCATCGGAATTCGTCCGCAGCTTTCTCGCCGAGGAATATGCGGAGGTAATCGCCCGTTACAAGGCGGCCTTCTTCAAGGCGCTGCCCGATGTGCCGCAGGAGGAGTTCCTCTGGCGTTTCCATTTCATGATGGGCGCCCTGTCCTATGCCGTTTCCGGCGTCGACGCGCTGCGCCTGCTCGGCCCGGTCGACGAATCCGATCCGGAGGCCCTCTACACCCGCCTGATGAGCTTTCTCATCGGCGGCTTGCGGGCGCCGCTGCCCGAAATCCAATCGCAAGCGGTCAGGAAGCCGCGCGCCAAGCGTGCGACGCCTGACCGTGCCTCGGACTAGGAGACTGCCATGATCTGGTTGCTGGTACTGATTGCTGCGACAGCGGCCGTGTTGTTGCTGCCGCCGCTACGGCGCACCCTGCTGACAGGCTCGATGTTCGCCGCCTACAAGAAGCTGCTGCCCGCCATGTCGCAAACCGAAAGAGAAGCGCTGGAAGCCGGCACGGTCTGGTGGGAGGGCGAACTGTTCTCCGGCCGGCCCGACTGGCAGAAGCTGCTCGATTACCCGCAGGCGAAACTGTCGGCGACCGAGCAATCCTTCCTCGACAACGAATGCGAAGTGCTCTGCGCCATGGTCAGCGACTGGGACACCACCCAGATTCACCACGATCTGGCGCCGGAAGCCTGGGCCTATCTGAAGGAAAAGGGCTTCCTCGGCATGATCATTCCGCAGCGTTACGGCGGCCTTGAATTCTCCGCCTGCGCCCATTCGGCGGTGGTGCAGAAACTGTCCACGCGCTGCTCGGCGGCGGCTGTTTCGGTGATGGTGCCCAATTCGCTGGGCCCGGCGGAACTGCTGCTGCATTACGGCACCGAGGAACAGAAGAACCATTACCTGCCGCGCCTGGCAAAGGGGCTCGAGATTCCGGCCTTTGCCCTGACCAATCCCCACGCCGGCTCCGATGCCGCGTCGATTCCCGACACCGGTATCGTCTGCCGCGGCATGTGGCAGGACAGGGAAGTCATCGGCATGCGGGTCAGCTGGGACAAGCGCTACATCACCCTCGGCCCCGTCTGCACCCTGCTCGGCCTGGCCTTTCGCCTGCATGATCCCGATCATCTGCTCGGCAGCGTCGAGGACATCGGCATCACCTGCGCGCTGGTGCCGACCGATCACCCCGGCGTCAACATCGGCCGCCGCCACTTGCCGCTGAATGCTGTATTCCAGAACGGGCCGAACTCCGGCACCGATGTTTTCATGCCGCTTGACTGGATCATCGGTGGTCCGCCGATGGCCGGGCAGGGCTGGCGCATGCTGATGGAATGCCTGGCGGCGGGCCGTTCGATTTCGCTGCCGGCGTCGAACACCGGCATGGCCAAGCTCGCGGTGCGCGCCACCGGAGCCTACGCCCGCGTCCGCAGCCAGTTCAGGACGGCGATCGGCAAGTTCGAGGGCATCGAGGAGCCGCTGGCACGCATGGGCGGCAATACCTACATGATGGATGCGGCGCGGACCATGACGGCCGGCGCCATCGACCTCGGCGCAAAGCCGTCGGTGGTTTCCGCAATCGTCAAGTACCACGTCACCGAGCGAGCACGACAGGTGGTGAATGACGCGATGGACATCCTCGGCGGCAAGGGCATCTGCCTCGGCCCCAACAATTTCATGGGCCGCGCCTACCAGCAGATTCCCATTGGCATCACCGTCGAGGGCGCCAACATCCTGACCCGCAGCCTGATCATTTTCGGGCAGGGGGCGATCCGCTGCCACCCGTATGTGCTGAAGGAAATGGAAGCGGCCCGCGACCCGGATGCGGCAAAGGGTCTGCGCGATTTCGACAAGGCCTTGTTCCGTCACCTATGGTTTGTCTGGAGGCGGGGTTTCCGCGCCTGGAGCATGGGCCTCACGGGATCCCGTTTCGGCCCGGCGCCTGCTGCCGCGGCTCCTGAAACACGGCGCTACTACCAGCAGCTGACACGCTTTTCGGCGGCCTTCGCGCTGCTTGCCGACGTGTCCATGTTCGTCATGGGCGGCGATCTGAAGCGCAAGGAAAAGCTCTCGGCGCGGCTGGGCGACATCCTCTCCTTGATGTACCTCTGTTCCGCGACGCTGAAGCGCTACGAGGACGAGGGTCGCCAGGCCGAGGATGCCCCGCTGATGCACTGGGCCATGCGGGATGCCCTGTTCAGGATGCAGAACGCCTTCGAGGGCGTGATGGCGAACTACCCGAACCGCTTCATTGCGAAGGTCCTGCACTGGAAGATCTTCCCGCTCGGACGTCGCTACGAAATGCCCTCGGATCAGCTCGGCCATGAAGTGGCGAAGCTGCTCATCACGCCCTCCGCCACGCGCGACCGGCTTACGGCGGGCATGTACCTGCGACGCGCAGAGAATGATGCGGTCGGCGTGGTCGAGCTGGCACTCGAGGCGACGCTGGCGGCCGAACCCATCGAGGCCAAGCTGCGCGCCGCGGCGAAGGCCGCAAGAGTCGGCGCTGGCGATACGGCGACCCAGCTTGGCCACGCGCAGGAAGCCGGCATCCTGTCGGCGGACGAAGTCGCGCTGGTCAAGCGCTCCATTCATCTGCGCGACAAGGCGATCGCGGTCGACGATTTCCCGCAGGACTTTGCCGTCGAGCGGCCCAGTGCAGCTGAAATCCTGCGGCGGGCGGCATAGCCATGGCCGCCTTCGCCCCCGTCTATATCGTCGACGGCGCCCGTACGCCCTTCCTTAAATCGCGCAACGTTCCGGGTCCGTTTTCGGCGTCCGACCTTGCCACCATCTCTGGCCGTGCCCTGCTCGCGCGCCAGCCGTTTGCGCCGGAGCAACTCGATGAAGTCATCGTCGGCTGTGCCGGTCCGAGCGCGGACGAGGTGAACATCGGCCGCGTGATCGCCCTGCGTCTGGGCTGCGGCAACAAGGTGCCGGGCTGGACCGTGATGCGCAACTGCGCCTCCGGCATGCAGGCCATCGATTCGGGCATCGCCAACATCCAGAACGGGCGCTCGCAACTGGTGATGGCGGGCGGCGTCGATGCGCTGTCGCGCACTCCCTTGCTGTATTCCGACAGGATGGTGATGTGGTTCTCGCAGATGGCAGCGGCACGCAGCCTTGGCAAGAGGCTGGCGCTGTTCGCGCAGTTGCGGCCGGCCCTGCTGCTGACGCCCGTGATCGGCATCGTCAAGGGCCTGACCGATCCGGTAGTCAATCTGATGATGGGCCAGACGGCGGAAAATCTCGCCTGGAAATTCGGCATTTCGCGCCGCGAGATGGATGCCTTCTCGGTCGACAGCCACCAGAAAGTAATGGCGGCGCAGGACGCCGGCCGCTTCGACGAGATCGTGCCGCTGATCGATGGCAACGGCAAGGTGTATGCCGCCGACGATGGCGTGCGCCGCGATTCGAGCGTGGAAAACCTGGCGAAACTGAAACCCTTCTTCGATCGCGCCTACGGCAAGATCACGCCGGGCAACAGCTCGCAGATCACCGATGGCGCGGCATGGCTGTTGCTGGCCTCGGCCGCGGCGGTCGAGAGATACCAGCTGCAGCCGATCGGCAGGATCACCGACACGCAGTGGGCCGGCCTCGACCCGGCGCAGATGGGCCTCGGCCCGGTGCATGCATCGACGCCCATTCTGCAACGCCACGGTCTCGGTCTGAACGACCTCGACGCCTGGGAAATCAACGAGGCCTTCGCTGCGCAGGTGCAGGCTTGCCTGCGGGCGTGGAACGACGCCGCGTACTGCCGTGAAGAACTCGGGCTGGACGGCGCGCTGGGCGCGCTCGAACCATCGAAGCTGAATGTCGATGGCGGCGCGATCGCGCTCGGCCACCCGGTCGGCGCTTCGGGCGCACGCATCGTGCTGCACTTGCTGCACGTACTGCGGCGGAGCAATGATGACAAAAGCGGCAAGCGCGGCATCGCCACCATCTGCATCGGCGGCGGTCAGGGCGGCGCCGTGCTGGTCGAGACGGTCTAGTACCGCCATGCGCACGCCGATCCGGCTCGAGTACCGCGCCAAGCCGTCCATCCTCGGCTTCATGTCGAATGTCTGGCGCCCGTCGCGCGGCTTTTCAGGCGACGGGCAAATGCCCGACATTCAGGCACGGTGGTGCGGCCAGCGCGCGTCGCCGCGCGATCTTGCCGACTTCATCAATCTGTCGGGCCTGCCGCCGGCCGAGCAGCTGTCGATTCTTTATCCGCACACGGTCAGCTTTCCCATGCTGATGGCGGTGCTCAGTCATCCGGCATTTCCCCTGCCGATCTGGAAGCTGCTCCAGGTGCGCAACCGCCTGGTCCAGCATGAGCCGATCGCGTTCGATGCGGTGCTCGATTTCACCGTGCGCACGGGCGACCGGCGCGTCCTCGAAAAGGGCGTCGAGATGGACCTGCAGGTCAACGCCAGGGCCGGTGGCCGCACCGTCTGGGAAGCCGTGAATACCTTCTATGCCCGCGGCCGCTACGGCACGGCGGGCGCAGCGCAAGCCGAGGCCTTTGCCAGCCCGGCCGTGGCCGGATCGATGGCCACCGAGTGGCGCATGCCCGGCCAGGGCCGCTGGCGTTACGGGCGCCTCTCCGGCGACGTCAATCCCCTGCACATGAACAACTGGTACGCGCGGCGCTTTGGCTACGTCGGTGCCTTCACTCATCCGCAGCGGGCCATCGGCCAGTGCCTCGGGCATCTCGGCGCGGCGCACCATGTGCCGATGCAGCTGGAGACCTGGATCAAGGGCCCGGTCTTCTATGGCGCCAGGGTGGGCCTGCGTAGCGAACCGCGACCGGCGGAACAGCTTTTCGCACTTCACGTGGATGGCGATGCAAGGCCGGCCATCGTCGGCCGCTTCGTCATCCCCAACGCATAGCAGGGAAATCGACATGAGCAACTTCAAGCACTGGCGCCTGGAACGCGAAGCCGATGGTCTGGCCTGGGCCATCCTCGACACCGCGGATTCGTCGACCAACACGCTGGGTGCCGCGGTGATGACCGAGCTGGGACTGATGCTCGACGAGTGCGAAGAGAATCCGCCCAAGGGCCTGATTTTCAAATCAGCCAAGAACGCCGGTTTCATCGCTGGAGCCAACATCGAGGAGTTCACGTCGGCCGACACGCCGGAAAAAGCCCGCGCGCTGATCAAGCGCGGCTGGGACACCTACAACCGCCTCGCCGCCGTCGGCTACCCGACGCTGGCGCTGGTGCGCGGGCACTGCATGGGCGGCGGCACCGAACTGGCGCTGGCCTGCCACTACCGTATCGCGGTGGATGAAACCGGCACCAAGTTTGCCCTGCCGGAAGTCATGCTCGGCATCGTTCCCGGCTGGGGTGGAATGTTGCGTTTGCCACAGCTGGTCGGCCCGGCGGCAGCCATGGACATGATGCTGACCGGCAAGAACATCGACGCGAAGCGGGCGAAGAAGATGGGCCTCGCCGATGCCTGCGTGCCGCCGCGGGTCATGGATAACGCCGCGCGCATGCTGGTGCTCTCAGGCAAGCCGTCGCGTCAGCAACAGCTGCCGCTGATGCAGAAGCTGTTGAACGGACCGCTGAAGGGTTTGGTTGCCAGCGGCGCCAGAAAGCAGGTCGCCAGGCGCGCACGACAGGAACACTATCCGGCACCCTACGCGATCATCGACCAGTGGCAGAACTACGGCGGCGAAACGCTGGCGGTGCCGCCCGACCAACCGACTTCGCTCGATGCCCTGGTCACGCACCCGACCACGCGCAACCTGATCCGCGTTTTCTTCCTGCAGGACCGGCTCAAGGGTTTCGGCAAGGGAGCACCAGATTTCTCGCCGCGCCACGTGCATGTGGTCGGAGCCGGTGTCATGGGCGGCGACATCGCCGCGTGGTGCGCGCTGCGTGGCATGACGGTGACACTGCAGGACCAGAGCGTGGAGCGCATCGCGCCGGCCGTCGGCCGTGCGGCGAAGTTCTTCGAGAAGAAGCTGCGCGACAGGAAACTGGCGCGCTTTGCGCTCGACCGCCTGATTGCCGATCCGAAGGGTGACGGCGTAGGTCAGGCCGACGTCATCATCGAGGCGATATTCGAGAACCTCGAAGCCAAGCAGGCGCTGTTCGCGGACATCGAAGCGCGCGCCAAACCGGACGCGCTGCTGGCGTCCAACACCTCGTCGCTGAAGCTGGCGGATATTGCCGCCAAGTTCGAGAATCCGTCGCGCTTGGTCGGCATCCACTTTTTCAATCCGGTGGCAATGATGCCGCTGGTCGAGGTCGTCGCCGGCGACATCACCGCGCCGGAGGCGGCGCAGCAGGCGGCCGCCTTCGTCCGCAAGATCGACAAGCTGCCGCTGCCGGTCAGGGATGCGCCGGGCTTTCTGGTCAATGCCGTGCTCGCGCCCTACATGAACGAGGCCATGCGCTGCGTCGATGAAGGCATTGCCCCCGAAACCATCGATGCCGCCATGGTGGCCTTCGGCATGCCGAAGGGGCCGATCGAACTGGCCGATACGGTCGGGCTGGATGTCGCCGTCGCGGCCGGCCGGCAACTGGTCGGCGAGGCCGATCCGCCGAAAAAACTGGTGGAACTGGTGAGCGCGGGACATCTGGGCAAGAAGTCGGGCAAGGGCTTCTACAACTGGGTGGATGGCAAGGCGCACAAGTCAGGAGTCGGCGCTGGCGATACGGCGGCGTTGGCCGAGCGCATGCTCAAACCCCTGCTGGCTGCCACACAGCGCCTGGTGCGTGAGGGCGTTATCGCCGATGCCGAACTGGCCGACGCCGGCGTGATTTTCGGCACCGGTTTTGCACCCTATACTGGCGGTCCGATGAATTACTTGCAGAGCGGAGAACACTGATGCCTCATGAGGGCGTACTCATACCGGGCCGCGAGCCGGTGCTGCGCGTGATGCCGATGCCGGCCGACATGAACGGCAATGGCGACATCTTCGGCGGCTGGGTCATGGCGCAATGCGACATCGCCGCGGCAATTCCGGCGATGCGCCGCGCACGCGGGCGCATCGCCACCGTGGCGGTGAATTCCTTCCTGTTCAAGCAGCCGATCTCGGTCGGCGACATTGTCAGCTTCTACGCCGACATAGTCCGCATCGGGAGGACGTCGATCACGGTCGACGTACAGGTCTTTGCCGAGCGGCATCCGGCCAATCCGGTGGTGGTCAAGGTGACCGAGGCTCAACTGACCTACGTTGCGATCAACGACGACGGCACCAAGCGCGAGGTGCCTGCCGCTACATAGGCGGTGCAGGATGGGCGCTGGCCGCGCCGGCTTCCCGCCGCGTCAGGTTCCCGGTGCGGAACTCAGCCAGCGCAGCAAGGTTGCATACAGCGTGTCCGGATCAAACGGCTTGGCAAGGAAGTCATTCATCCCCGCCTCGAAACAGCGCGCCTTGTCCTCGGCAAAGGCATTGGCGGTCATGGCAATGATCGGTGTCTGCCGGTAACCGGAAATATCGCGGATCTGCCGCGTCGCCTCCAGGCCGTTGATGTTCGGCATCTGCATGTCCATGAAGATCGCGGCATAGGGCGTCTTTCGCGCCAATGCGATTGCCTCAACGCCATCCTCCGCCGTATCGACGGCCAGACCGGCGGCTTGCAACTGAATCCGGGCAATTTCCAGATTGATCGGCTCGTCGTCGGCCACCAGAATGCGGCGGCCGGCATAGCGCTGCCGGAGTGCCGTCTCGGCATCGCCCTGCGTCACCGGCTGCGTTACGGCTGCCGCGTCGCCCTTCTTCAGCCGCGCGGTGAACCAGAAGGTACTGCCGATCCCCGGCGTGCTGTCAGCGCCGACTTCTCCACCCATCAGTTCGGCCAGACGCCGGGTAATCGCCAGGCCGAGGCCGGTGCCGCCATACCTGCGGGTCATTGAATTGTCAGCCTGCTCGAAGGCGCTGAAGAGCCGGGGCAGCGTTTCGGGCGGAATGCCGATGCCGGTATCCGTCACCTCGAAGCGCACCAGCACCGTTGCGGCGGTCTCCTCCTGCTTGCGCAGAGACAGCGTTACGCTGCCCGTCTCGGTGAACTTGACGGCGTTGCTGGCATAGTTGAGCAAGGCCTGTTGCAGCCGGGTCGGGTCGCCCACCAGATCGGGCGGGAAAGGCTCGGTCTTGACCCGCAGTTCGATACCCTTGGCCTTGACGCGTTCGGACAGGATCGAGACCACGTTCTTCAGCAGGCTGCCGATGGCGACGGGAGCTTCTTCCAGTACGAACTTTCCGGCTTCGATCTTGGACAGGTCGAGGATGTCGTTGATGATGGACAGCAGGTGCTGGGCAGCATCGTTGATCTTGTCCAGGCGGTCGGCCTGCTTGGGCGTCACCCCTTCCCGGCGCAGGATACCGGCCATGCCGAGGATGCCGTTCATCGGGGTGCGAATCTCGTGGCTCATGTTGGCGAGGAAGCGGCTCTTGGCGAGGTTGGCGGTTTCGGCGGCTTGCTTGGCTTGCGCCAGTTCGGCGGTACGTGAGGCCACCAGTTCTTCGAGGTGTTGCCGATGCAGTTTGAGTTCGACTTCGGTCTGCTTCATGTCGTCGATGTCGGTGCAGGTGCCGAACCAGTTGACGATCTTGCCGTTGGCGTCGTGCATCGACACGCCACGGATCAGCCACCAGCGGTATATGCCATCTGCGCGGCGCAACCTGCATTCAACCGAGTAGACGCCATCGATCTGCGTTGCATGTTGCCAGGCATCCCACGCTCGCTGCTGGTCATCCGGATGGAAAGGAATGTTCCAGCCATGGCCCAGACTTTCTTCCAGCGACAATCCGGTGTAGTCCACCCATTGCTGATTAAAATAGGTGTTGCTGCCGTCCGGCCCGGTAATCCAGACGATCTGCGGCATCGCCTCGGCCAGCGTATGGAACTGTTCTTCGCTCTCGCGCAGAGACTTCTCCATTCGCCTCTGCTCGGTAACGTCGCGTGCGGTGGCATAGGTGGCCCCATCTTTCTTGTCGAAGTAGCCATTCCATGACAGGAGAATAACATCGCCGTTCTTGCAGAGATAGCGATTCTCGAATTGAAGGGACGGCCGAGTCGTGGCTTGGAGTTTCATTTCATCCGCTGTTCTTTGACGATCCTCGGGCAGGATGAATTCAAGAAACGGCTTTGACCCAAGCTCGCTTTCTTCATAGCCGGTGAGCAGCGTGAATGCGGGATTGACCTGCTTGAAACAGCCGTAGGGGTCGGCAATGCACATCGGATCGGTCGAAAGCTGGAAGAATTTCAAATATTGTTCCCGCCCCTGCTCCAGGCGCTTGCGCTCGGTGAGATCGATGAACAGCACCAGCAGACCGTCGCCAAGAG
>JANXRC010000039.1 GCA_025353195.1 Rhodocyclaceae bacterium | reverse complement strand
ATTACCCCAAGAAGGAGAACTGCAAATGGCTAATCGACTCATCAAGGAACGTCGCCTGCAGGATGACCTATGGAAAGTCGTAACTCTGAGTGACGGCCAGTCGGAGCGGGACGTGCCCCTGCCGGTCGGTCCGTTGTTGGTGCCGCTCGCGGTATGGAAATCGCGCAAGTCATGCCTGATCGCCCGCGAATACGAGCACGGCACCGCGCTCGGAATCTGGTTGGCACCCGAAGACGATCCGGCCGAGATCGCCGGGGACGTCGACGACTTCACCGTGATCGCCGTGCATTTTCAGAAGTTCACCGATGGCCGCGGTTATTCGATCGCCCGTCTGCTGCGCGAACGTTACGGCTACGACGGCGAATTGCGCGCCTTTGGCGATGTCGGCCGCGACCAGATCTTCTACCTCAATCGGGTCGGTTTCGACAGCTTCCTGATCGGCGAAGGACGCAGTGCAGAAGACGCCCTTGCCGCCTTCGACGACTTCCCTGAGACCTATCAGGCCGGAGCTGACCTGCCGATTCCTCTTTTCCGCCGCCGCGCGGCCTGACGAGAACATCATGATCCGAGAATCCCTACCTGACCTGGCCGATCCGGAACTGGTCGACTGCGTCGCCGAAAAGGCCGCGCGTGCCGCCACGCTCTTGCGCAATATCGCGCGCGACTATTCCCCGGTGGTCTTCGCCAACAGCCTGGGTGCCGAGGACATGGTGCTGACTGACCTGATCTGGCGCGAGGAAATCAACATTGCAATTTTTTCGCTGGATACCGGCCGCCTGCCAATAGAGACCTACGAGCTGATGCACCAAGCGGAACAACATTACGGCCGCAAGCTAGAGATCTATTTCCCGCGTCACGAAGCGGTGGAAGCATACTCGCGCACGCACGGCAGCCATGGCTTTTACGACTCGGTGGAAGCGCGCAAAGCCTGCTGTCAGGCGCGCAAGGTGGAGCCGCTGCAACGCACGCTGGCCGGTAAGGGAGCCTGGGTGACCGGTCTGCGCGCAACCCAGTCGGCCACGCGCGGTAAGCTGAAAGTGATCAGCCATGACGCCGCAAACAACCTGATCAAGGCCAGCCCCTTGACGGACTGGAGCGAAGCCGAAGTCTGGGTCTATCTGCGGGCCAATCAGGTGCCCTACAACCGGCTGCACGACCGCAATTATCCGAGCATCGGCTGCGCACCCTGCACCCGCGCAGTCGGTCCAGGCGAGGATGTGCGCGCCGGTCGCTGGTGGTGGGAGACCCCCGAGACCAAGGAATGCGGTCTGCATCTGGTGGATGGCCGTCTGCAGCGTACCTTCAAACAAGTCGCCGAGGCATGAGCAGCCTGGCCCTGCAGCGGCACGCCACCCTGTCGCATCTGGATTGGCTGGAGTCGGAATCCATCCATGTTCTGCGCGAGGTTGCGGGTCAATGCGCCAATTCGGCCCTGCTGTTTTCCGGCGGCAAGGACTCCCTCGTGCTGCTGCGGCTTGCCGAGAAGGCGTTTCGCCCCGGACGCTTTCCCTTTCCCCTGCTCAACATCGATACCGGCCACAACTATGATGAAGTGATCGACTTCCGCGACTTCCGCGCCTGTCAGTTGAATGAACGGCTGATTGTGCGTTCGGTCGAGGACTCGATGCGGCGCGGCACTGTAGTTCTCAAATCGCCCGGGGAGTCGCGCAACAAGCATCAATCCGTGACGCTGCTCGAAGCCATCGAAGAATTCGGCTTTGACTGCTGCATCGGCGGCGCCCGTCGTGACGAGGAAAAGGCGCGCGCCAAGGAACGCATCTTCTCCTTCCGCGACGAGTTCGGCCAGTGGAATCCCAAGAACCAGCGCCCCGAACTATGGAGTCTGTTCAATGCGCGAGTGCACAAGGGCGAGAACATTCGCGCCTTTCCCATTTCGAACTGGACCGAACTCGATGTGTGGCAATACATCGAGCGCGAAGCGCTGGACTTGCCATCGATCTACTTCGCGCACAAACGCCACGTAGTCAGGAAGAACGGCCTGCTGCAACCGGTAACGAAATTGACCCCGGCGCGGGAGGGCGATGTCGTCGAAGAGTTGTCAGTGCGCTTTCGTACCGTGGGCGACATCACCTGCACCGCACCTGTCGAGTCGGAGGCCAAGACGATCGCCGGCATCATCGAGGAGACCGCGACGACGAACATTACCGAGCGCGGCGAGACGCGTCTCGACGACCAGACATCCGAATCCTCGATGGAACAACGCAAGAAGGAAGACCCCTTTTAATGAGTGCAATCGAACGTCTGCCGGAGATAGACAACGGCCTGTTGCGCTTCCTCACCTGCGGCAGCGTAGACGATGGCAAGAGTACCCTGATCGGCAGGCTGCTCTATGACACCAAAGCCATCCTGGCCGATACCCTGCACGCCATTACCCGCACATCCGAACGGCGCGGACTCGAAGCGGTCGATCTGTCGCTGCTTACCGATGGACTGCAGGCGGAGCGCGAGCAGGGGATTACGATTGATGTGGCCTATCGTTACTTCACCACCGGGCGGCGGAAGTACATCATCGCCGACGCCCCTGGCCACGAACAGTACACCCGGAACATGTTCACCGCAGCATCCACCGCGAATCTGGCGATCATCCTGATTGACGCGCGCAAGGGAGTGCTGACGCAGACCCAGCGTCATTCGTACCTGGCGCATCTGCTTGGAATTCCGCACATCGTGGTGGCGATCAACAAGATGGATCTGGTGGGCTTCGATCGGGCCACCTACGAGCGCATCCGCAGTGAGTACCGTGAATTTGCCGCAACCTTGGGCATCGGCGACGTGAGCTTCATTCCGCTGTCGGCCCTCGACGGCGACATGATTGTGGATCGTGGCGACAGACTTGGCTGGTATCAGGGTCCGACGCTGCTCGACATTCTCGAGAGCGCGCCCAGCGCGCACAGCGAGCGAGACGAACGCTTCCGCTTCCCGGTGCAATTCATCTGCCGGCCACAGAAGTCTGGACATCCGAGGCTGCACGACTATCGCGGTTTCATGGGTCGCGTCGAATCGGGCGAAATTGCCGTTGGCGACGAAGTACGGGTGTTGCCTTCGGATCAACGCACGCGAATCAAGGCCATCGAGGTCTACGGCCGCTCGCTGCCGCGGGCAATTGCCGAACAGTCCGTCACGCTACTGCTCGAAGACGAACTCGACGTTTCCCGCGGCGACATGATCGTTCGTGCCGAGGAGTCGGCGCTGGCGACACGGCGCCTCGAGACCATGCTCTGCTGGCTGGGCGAAACGCCGCTCGACCCGCAGCGGAAATACCTGGTCCGCCAGACCACGCGCGAAACCAAAGCGGTGATCGAGTCCATCGTCTTCCGGCTGGACGTCAACACGCTACAGCAGGTGCCGGCTGCGCGTCTGGACATGAACGACATCGCTCGCGTGTGCTTCAGACTGGCTCAACCGCTGTGCGTCGACAAATATGTCGAGAACCGCTCCACCGGCGCCTTCATCGTCATCGATGAGACGACCAACAGCACCGTCGGCGCCGGAATGATTCTCTGAACACGTACGATATTCAGGAGACAAAAAAGCCAGGCGATGCCTGGCTTTTTCTTGGTGCCCGTGAAGACGTTACTCGACGACAGGTGCTTCGGCGACCTCGCCAGCCGGACGATCCAGCAGTTCAACAAAGGCCATCGGTGCATTGTCGCCAATGCGGAATCCCATCTTGAGTATGCGCAGATAGCCACCGTTGCGGGCGGCATAACGCGGGCCGAGTTCGTCGAACAACTTGCCGACGATTTCGCGGTCACGCGTGCGATCGAACGCCAAACGGCGGTTGGCCAGACTGGGTTTCTTGCCCAGCGTGATCAGCGGTTCGACCACGCGGCGCAGTTCCTTGGCCTTGGGCAGGGTAGTCTTGATGGCCTCATGGCGCAACAGGGAGACTGCCATGTTGCGTAGCATCGCCTGGCGGTGCGAAGAGGTTCGGTTTAGCTTGCGAAGTCCGTTACCGTGACGCATTTTGATTTCCTCGTTTTTTTGCGGCCATCGCGCAATGCAAATGGCCGGTTAATGGTTATCGAGAGTTTGTGAATCAGTGCAGCAAGTAAGACAAATAAGGCAAATGCAGCAACCGGGCCGAAGTCCGGGGTTCAAGCAATCAGGCCAGCTTTTCAAGCCCGGCGGGCGGCCAGCTTTCAAGCTTCATGCCCAGAGTCAGGCCACGCGAAGCCAGTACTTCCTTTATTTCGTTGAGCGACTTGCGACCGAGATTCGGGGTCTTCAGCAATTCCGTCTCGGTCCGCTGAATCAGGTCGCCGATGTAATAGATATTCTCGGCCTTCAGACAGTTGGCAGAGCGAACCGTCAGTTCAAGATCATCCACCGGGCGCACCAGAACGGGATCAACCGAGTTCTGCTTCGGGGCTTCGGCAGACATCGGCGTTCCTTCGAGGTCGGCGAATACCGACAACTGCTCCATCAAAATGCGGGCCGCAGTGCGCACCGCTTCTTCGGCATTGTCGATTGCGCCGTTGGTCTCGATGTCGAGAATGAGTTTGTCGAGGTCGGTGCGCTGTTCCACGCGCGCGGACTCGACGGAATAGCTGACACGGCGCACCGGGCTGAACGACGCGTCGAGCATGATCTGGCCGATCGCGCGGTTCTCGCGGGCGATCTCGCGCTGGTTGGCCGGCACATAGCCGCGGCCGGATTCGACGCGGATCTGCATGTTGAGCTTGCCACCCGGAGCAATGTGCGCAATGACGTGATCCGGATTCACGATCTCGACGTCATGAGTGGTCTCGATATCGCGCGCAGTGACCACGCCCTCACCGTTTCTGGAGAGGGTGAGCGTAGCCTCACGGCGATTGTGCATCTTCAGCACTACTCCCTTGAGATTCAGCAGAACGTCGACCACGTCCTCGCGAACGCCATCCAGCGTCGAGTATTCGTGGAGCACGCCTTCGATGGACACTTCGGTGGGGGCGACACCTTCCATCGAGGACAGCAGGATGCGACGCAGGGCGTTGCCAAGCGTGTGGCCGTAGCCGCGCTCGAATGGCTCCATGACGACGCGGGCATGAAGCGGCGAAAGCTGCTGGACATCGATACTGCGGGGTTTCAGAAGTGTGTGCATGTGCATTCCTTCGAATGGAAAACGCCTGGCGTCCGGTGGACGCCAGGCGCAAAACTACTTGTTAGCGCGAATACAGTTCGACGACCAGACCCTCATTGATCGAGGGCGGCAGGTCTTCGCGGGCAGGGTATGATTTGAAGACACCCTTGCCGGCCTTGACATCCACTTCGAGCCATACGGGGAACCCGCGTGACTCGGCCGCTTCAAGCGCAGCCTTGGTGCGCAAGTGGCTGCGAGTGCTGTCGAGCAACTGGATGACATCGCCGGGACGCACGTTGTACGACGGGATATCAACGCGTTTGCCATTGATCAGTACGCCGTTGTGACGAACGACTTGCCGCGCTTCCGCACGCGAGACGCCAAAACCCATCCGGTAAGCCACGGTATCGAGGCGGCCTTCGAGCAGTTTGAGCAGGTTCTCGCCGGTCTGTCCCTTTTTGCGCTCGGCATCGCCGAACACTTTGCGGAACTGCCGCTCAAGAACCCCGTAAATGCGGCGGATCTTTTGCTTCTCGCGCAGTTGCGTACCGTAACCGGACAGGCGCTGCCCGGATTTTTGGCCGTGCTGACCGGGCGCGTAGGCACGGCGCTCGACAGAACATTTGTCAGTGAAACACTTCTCGCCTTTGAGGAAGAGCTTCTCGCCCTCGCGGCGGCACTGGCGGCATTTGGCATCTAGGTTGCGGGCCATGTCGTCGTATCCTTATTGCCTTAGATGCGACGGCGCTTGGGCGGCCGGCATCCGTTGTGGGGAATCGGGGTGATATCGGTGATGCTGGTGATCTTCATGCCAAGCGCATTGAGCGCGCGAACCGCGGATTCGCGACCTGGACCGGGGCCCTTGATACGAACTTCGAGATTCTTTACGCCACACTCCTGCGCCGCCTTGCCGGCAGCCTCGGCCGCGATCTGCGCGGCGAACGGGGTCGACTTGCGTGAGCCCTTGAAGCCAGCGCCGCCGGAAGTCGCCCACGCCAAGGCGTTGCCCTGACGGTCGGTGATGGTGATGATGGTGTTATTGAAGGAAGCGTGAACGTGTGCAATGCCTTCAGCAACGTTCTTCTTGACCTTCTTGCGGACTTTGGTTGCGGTCTTAGCCATGTAATGGTTCCTGGTTTACTTCTTGCCCATCGAAATCGCTTTGCGCGGTCCCTTGCGGGTTCGCGCGTTGGTGCGGGTGCGCTGACCGCGCACGGGCAAGCCGCGACGATGGCGCACGCCACGATAACAGCCAAGATCCATTAGGCGCTTGATGTTCATCGTCGTTTCACGGCGCAAATCACCCTCGACGGTGAACTTGCCTACCTCCTCACGCAAGCGATCCATTTCGCTGTCCGTGAGTTCCTTGATCTTGGCCGAACGCTTGACGCCGACCGCATCGCAGATCTTCTGTGCGCGGGTACGGCCAATACCATAGATCGCCGTCAGAGCGATCTCGGTATGCTGGTGATTCGGAATGTTGACGCCTGCAATACGAGCCATGTGCTTACCTGTTCGTCGCCGCTAATGCGGTAATTGGTGGGCTAGCTGAAAAATGCGAAACCATAGATTGTATCTGATTTGAATCGCTCTATCAACCTTGACGCTGCTTGTGACGCGGATCGGTACAGATGACCCTGACCACGCCCTTGCGTCGGATGACTTTGCAATTGCGACAGATACGTTTGACCGAAGCCAGAACTTTCATTGGAGTTCTCCGGAAATATAACCAAACTACTTGGCGCGGAACACGATGCGACCTTTGGAAAAGTCGTAGGGCGTGAGCTGCACGGTGACCTTGTCCCCCGGAAGAATGCGGATATAGTGCATGCGCATCTTCCCGGAAATATGGCCAAGTACCACATGCCCATTCTCAAGCTTGATTCGGAACGTGGCATTTGGGAGATTCTCGACAACCTCTCCCTGCATTTCAATAACGTCTTCCTTGGACATGAATCAGCGAGCCGGGAAACCGGCCCCTTTGAAATTAGCCTTTTTCAGAAGACTTTCATACTGATGCGACATGACATATGCCTGCACCTGCGACATGAAATCCATTGTTACTACAACAATAATCAGCAGACTTGTACCGCCGAAGTAAAACGGGACATTCCACTTCAGAATCAGAAACTCGGGTAGCAGACATACCACCGTGATGTATATGGCACCGGCCAAGGTGAGGCGGGTCAGAATCTTGTCAATGTAGCGTGCGGTCTGGTCGCCCGGGCGGATGCCAGGAACGAATGCGCCGCTCTTCTTCAAATTGTCGGCCGTCTCCTTGGAGTTGAACACCAGCGCGGTGTAGAAGAAGCAAAAAAACACAATTGCCGTGGCGTAGAGCATCACGTAGATTGGCTGCCCCGGGGACAGCGTTGCCGAAATGTCCTTGAGCCAATGCATGCCATCACTCGACCCGAACCAGCCGGCAGCAGTAGCCGGGAACAGGATGATTGAGGAAGCAAAGATCGGCGGGATAACCCCCGACATGTTGAGCTTCAAGGGCAGATGAGAACTTTGACCGCCATAGACCTTATTGCCTACCTGGCGTTTGGCGTAGTTAACCAAAATCTTGCGCTGGCCCTTTTCCACGAACACCACGAAACCCGTGACCAGAACCACCACCACGCAAATGAATAACGCAGAAATCGGGTGCATTGCGCCGGTACGGACGAGTTCAAAGAGACCGCCCAGTGCGTTCGGCAAACCCGCGACGATGCCGGCGAAAATTATGATCGAAATGCCGTTGCCCAGACCACGCTCGGTGATCTGTTCGCCCAGCCACATCAGAAACATCGTTCCGGTAAGCAAGGTAAGTACGGTGACGAAGCGGAACAGAACGCCCGGATCGAGCACCAGTCCGGCCTGCGATTCAAGGGCGATAGCGATGCCCAACCCCTGGAACAGCGCCAAAGCGACCGTGCCATACCGCGTGTATTGAGTAATCTTGCGCCGACCCGCCTCACCCTCTTTCTTCAGCGCCTCGATCGACGGCACTGCAATCGTCATGAGTTGCATGATGATCGAAGAAGAGATGTAGGGCATGATGCCCAGCGCAAACAGTGTGAAGCGCGACAGCGCCCCGCCCGAAAACAGATTGAAGACGCCCAGAATCCCGCCCTGCTGACCCTGAAACAACTCCGCCAGCTTCACAGGATCAATTCCCGGCACGGGGATATGCGCACCAATCCGGTAGACCACCAACGCGCCCAGCAAGAACCAGAGCCGGCGCCAGAGGTCGCCGAACTTGCCAGTCTTGCCGAAAGTTGCTGCCTGGGGGCTTACCACGTGGTCCGTCCTCGTCCGTTATCAGGCCGCAGCGATGTCTGCTACAGAGCCGCCAGCGGCTTCGATCGCAGCACGAGCACCCTTGGTCGCGCCAACGCCCTTCAGCGCAATCTTGCGATTGAGCTTGCCTGACAGAATGACCTTGGCCGACAGGGCATCCGCAGCAATCACGCCAGCCTGCTTCAGAACCAGCAAATCGACTTCTTCGACCGGCAGTTTGTCCAACTCGGACAAACGCACTTCAACATTGCGGCTCGCCGTCAAGGACACGAATCCGCGCTTCGGCAACCGACGCTGCAGCGGCATTTGACCGCCCTCGAAGCCCACCTTGTGGAAACCACCGGCGCGCGACTTCTGGCCTTTGTGTCCGCGACCGGCAGTCTTGCCAAGACCGCTGCCAATTCCTCTTCCGACACGCTTCGCTGCGTGTTTGGAGCCCGCGCCCGGCTTCAGGTTGTTAAGTTCCATGCTCATCGATATCCCCTTAGCCCTCGCACTTCACCAGGTAGGCCACTTTGCGGATCATGCCGCGCACCGCAGGCGTATCCTCGAGCACAGCCGAACTGTTGAGCCTTTTCAGGCCAAGTCCGCGCACCGTCGCGCGATGATCCTGCTTGGTGCCGATCACACTCTTTACCAGCGTGACCTTGATCGTCTTGTCAGCCATGGGTCACTCCATAATCTCGGCTACGGCCTTGCCGCGCTTCGCAGCAATCTCGGCCGGCGTGCTCATGGCCAGCAAACCATGAAGCGTAGCGCGCACCACATTGTAAGGATTGGTCGAGCCGATGGTCTTGGCCACCACGTCGGTAATCCCCATCACCTCGAACACGGCGCGCATCGGTCCGCCGGCGATGACGCCGGTACCAGGAGACGCCGGCGACATCAACACCTTGGTTGCGCCATGCCTACCCGTAACCGAGTGATGCAGGGTGCCATCCTTGATATTGATCTTGGCCATCTTGCGCCGCGCCTCCTCCATCGCCTTCTGAACGGCGACGGGAACTTCGCGGGACTTGCCCTTGCCCATGCCGATGCCGCCATCGCCATCGCCCACCACGGTCAGTGCGGCGAAACCGAGAATCCGGCCGCCCTTCACCACCTTGGTGACGCGATAGATGGACACCATCTTTTCGCGCATGCCGTCGTCGCGCTCTTCCTGGGCCTGCTGCTGTTTCCTGCCTTGAGGTTTAGCCATGTCCGTCTCGCTTAGAACTTGAGTCCGCCCTCACGGGCAGCTTCAGCCAGCGCCTTGACGCGGCCGTGGTAGTGAAAACCGGAGCGGTCGAAAGCAACCTGCTCGATGCCGGCCGCTTTGGCCCGCTCGGCGATGAGTTTGCCAACTGTCTTGGCAGCGCTGACATTACCGCCGTTCGGAACCTGGCCCCGCACTTCCGGCTCCATGGTCGAAGCGGCAGCGAGTACGCGGGTACCGCACCCGGAAAATATCTGGGCGGAGATATGCAAGTTGCTGCGATGCACCGCGAGGCGCACCACTTTGAGCTCCGCAATTTTGGCGCGGGTTTTGCGCGCCCTGCGCAGACGAGCCTGTTTCTTTTCCATGATTCAGAGCCTCGATTATTTCTTCTTGGTTTCCTTGATGACAACCACCTCGTCGGCATACCGGACGCCCTTGCCCTTATAAGGCTCCGGAGACCGGTACGCACGCACTTCAGCGGCTACCTGACCAACCACCTGCTTGTCGATCCCTTTAATCAGGATCTCTGTCTGGGTCGGCGTTTCAACCTTGATGCCGTTCGGCATGTCGTGTGCCACAGGATGCGAAAAGCCGAGCGTGAGATTGAGCTTGGCTCCCTGAGCTTGCGCACGATAACCGACGCCGACCAGTGTTAGCTTCTTCTCGAAGCCTTTGGTAACCCCAATCACCATGTTGTTCAGCAATGCGCGCATCGTGCCCGACATGGCACCCGCGTTCGGCGCGCCCTCGACGGCACGACAGAGCAGCTTTTCGCCGTCCCTCTCGACCTTCACCGCCGGCAGCACAAACTGCTTCAGCGTTCCCAGCGGTCCCTTGACGGCAACCTCGGTTTCGGAGAGCGTCACTTCGACGCCCTTGGGCACATCAACCGGATACTTTGCAATACGTGACATGACAGCGGCTCCTTAGGCGACGATGCAGAGAATTTCGCCGCCCATGTTGCCTGCCCGCGCCCGGCGGTCGGTCATCACGCCCTTCGGCGTGGAGACTATGGCAACACCCAGCCCGTTCATGACACGGGGCAAATCGTCCTTGCCCTTGTAAACTCGCAGGCCTGGCTTGGAAACGCGCTCGATACGCTCGATCACCGGATGTCCGGCGTAGTACTTGAGCGCAACATCGAGTTCGGGCTTCGCGCCATTCTCGCGAATCGCGAAATCATCTATGTACCCCTCATCCTTCAGCACCTTGGCGATGGCCACCTTGAGCTTGGAGGAAGGCATGGAAACGGATTGCTTCTCCGCCATCTGCGCATTGCGGATGCGGGTCAGCATGTCAGCAACTGGATCGGTCATGCTCATATCGCTCTCCTTACCAGCTTGCCTTGGTCATGCCAGGCACTTCGCCGCGCATGGCAACCTCGCGCAGCTTGTTACGGCACAGACCGAACTTGCGGAAGACACCGCGGGGACGCCCGGTCAGTGCGCATCGATTGCGCTGACGGGACGGGCTCGCGTTGCGGGGCAACTGCTGGAGTTTCAGGCGCGCATCCATGCGCTCCTCATCCGACAGTTTGACGTTGTTGATCACAGCGAAAAGTTCGGCACGCTTGGCAGCGTACTTCGCCACCGTCTTTGCGCGCTTTTCTTCGCGGTTAATAAGAGCTAGTTTCGCCATACGTCCCTCAGTTCTTGAAGGGGAACTTGAATGCGGCGAGAAGCGCCTTCGCTTCTTCGTCGTTCTTCGCGGTGGTGGTGATACTGATATTCATGCCACGCAACGCATCGATCTTGTCATACTCAACCTCGGGGAAAATGATCTGCTCCTTGACCCCGACGTTGTAATTGCCACGTCCATCAAAGCCCTTGCCGGAAATACCACGAAAGTCGCGGATACGCGGCATCGCAATGGTTACCAGGCGATCAAGAAATTCGTACATACGATTGCCGCGCAGCGTCAGCATGCAGCCAATCGGATACCCCTCACGAATCTTGAAGCCCGCGATGGCCTTGCGCGCCTTTGTCACGACCGGCTTTTGCCCGGCGATCTTGGTCATGTCACTGACCGCGTGATCAAGCACCTTCTTGTCACCGACCGCCTCGCCAACGCCCATGTTCAGGGTGATCTTGGTAATGCGCGGAACTTCCATGATGGACTTGTAACCAAACTTCGTCCGAAGTTCGGGAGCCACCGTCTCTTTATAGTATTCCTGCAAGCGCGCCATGACTGATCCTTACGCGTCAACAACTTCGCCGTTCGACTTGAACACCCGGACCTTGCGGCCATCGTCGAGCTGCTTGAAGCCGACGCGATCCGCTTTCTGGGTGGCAGGATTGAACAGCGCCACATTGGAAACATTGATCGGCATTTCCTTCTCGACAATGCCGCCCTGATTACCCTTAAGGGGGTTAGGCTTGGTGTGCTTCTTGACGCGATTGATACCTTCAACAAGGAGGCGCTCCGCGTCAAGCCAGTTCAGCACGACGCCGCGTTTGCCCTTGTCTTTACCTGTGGTAACGACCACGTCGTCACCCTTGCGAATCTTGTTCATGATCAAGTCCTGGATGGCCGGTTCAAAGAACCTCGGGAGCGAGCGAGACGATCTTCATAAATCGCTCGGTGCGCAACTCGCGCGTCACCGGGCCGAAGATGCGCGTGCCAATCGGTTCCAACTTGTTGTTCAACAATACCGCTGCGTTGCCATCGAACTTGATAAGCGATCCGTCCGAGCGACGCACACCCTTGGCGGTACGCACCACCACTGCGCTATAGACTTCACCCTTCTTGACGCGGCCTCGCGGCGCAGCATCCTTGATGGTGACCTTGATGACATCGCCAATGCCGGCATAACGGCGCTTGGAACCGCCAAGCACCTTGATGCACATGACGGAACGCGCGCCGGTATTGTCGGCGACGTCCAGCAGAGACTGCATTTGAATCATTTTTTCATCTCCAACTTAATCCGCGATTTACTTAAATCTCGCGATCAGTCTTGGAGCCCGCTGGGGGCTGGAATGCCGGGAAGGTAATACCCCGGCGGAGCAAAGAGGCAGGATTTTACAACCTGCTACCCTGTTGTCAACTACTATTTTGGTGCGGCGTGCGTGACGGCGATTGCGCAATCAGACACTACGGGCCTTCTCGACAACCTTGGCGACACGCCATGCCTTGGTCTTGGAAATTGGAGCACATTCCTCGATCTGTACCAGATCGCCGGCTACCGCCTCCATACCTTCAACATGCGCATGGTACTTTCTTGAGCGCGTCATGATCTTGCCGATCACGGGGTGCTTGACCTTGCGCTCAACGAGTACCGTCACAGTCTTCTGCATTTTGTCCGAAACGATGCGCCCCTGGAGGGTGCGCCGCACGGTTTGAGTGGTCGCATCCGTCATTTTGCCGCCGCCTTCTCACGCTGAATGGTTTTGATGCGCGCAATATCCTTGCGCACCTTGCCGACCTGACTGGTGTTGGTCAGCTGTTGTGTGGCGACCTGCATGCGAAGGCCGAATTGCGCCTTGCGCAATTCCAGCAACTCCTTCTGCAGATCCTCTTCGTTCTTTGCTCTCAGCTCACTTGTTTTCATGACTTATCCCAAATGACGGGTGACGAAGGTGGTTTCGAGCGGAAGCTTGGCCGCTGCCAGGCGGAATGCCTCGCGTGCCAGCGTCTCGTCCACACCGTCCATCTCGTAAAGGACTTTGCCGGGCTGGATCTCGGCGACCCAATACTCGGGGGAACCTTTGCCGTTACCCATCCGAACTTCGAGCGGTTTCTTCGAAATCGGCTTGTCCGGAAAAATCCGTATCCAGATACGGCCACCGCGCTTGATATGGCGTGTCATGGCTCGACGTGCAGCTTCAATCTGACGGGCCGTAAGACGACCGCGGCCGATGGCCTTGAGCCCATACTCGCCAAAACTTACTTTGGCGCCCCTGGTGGCGAGTCCCGTGTTGCGACCCTTCTGTTCTTTGCGATATTTTCTGCGGGCAGGTTGCAGCATGTTTTACTCCTTGCCTTCCTTCGCTGCGCTATCGGCGCCCTCGGCTTTGGCCGGGGCCTTCCGAATACGCTTGACGGGGGTCTTCGGCGCTACGGCGGCGACCTCCGGCTTGACTTCTTCAGCCTTCTTGACGGGGGTGCGGCGGGCGGGCTTGGCTTCACCCTCGCTCTCGTTTCTGGGCTTTCCGGGACTACGGCGCGGTTTGCGCTGATCATCAACAGCAGGCTCAGGAGCGGCCAGCAAGGCTTCGCTACGCGACAGAATTTCGCCCTTGAACACCCATACTTTGATACCGATAATGCCGTACGTGGTCTTCGCCTCGGCAGTACCGTAGTCGATGTCGGCGCGCAGCGTATGCAGCGGCACACGACCTTCCCGATACCATTCCCTGCGGGCAATCTCTGCGCCGTTCAGTCGTCCGGAACTCATGATCTTGATGCCCTGCGCACCGAGTCGCATTGCATTCTGCATCGCCCGTTTCATGGCGCGGCGGAACATGATGCGCTTTTCGAGCTGCTGAGCAATCGAGTCGGCAATCAATTGGGCATCGATTTCCGGCTTGCGTATCTCTTCGATATTGACGTGCACCGGTACGCCCATCTTGCGCTGCAGTTCGGCCTTCAGGTGCTCGATGTCCTCACCCTTCTTGCCGATTACCACGCCGGGGCGGGCGCTATAGACCGTAACCCGCGCATTCTTCGCCGGACGCTCAATCACCACGCGACCGACTGAAGCATGCGCCAATTTCTTCTTCAGATACTCGCGGACCTCGAGGTCTTCCTTGAGCATCTGCGGAAAGGTCTTGCTGCTGGCGTACCAGCGGGAAGTCCAGTTGCGTGTGACCGAAAGACGAAAACCGGTCGGATGAATCTTTTGTCCCATGTGCCCTCCTTAATCGCCAACGGTCACAAAAATGTGACAAGTGGGCTTGAGGATGCGGTTGCCGCGCCCCTTGGCTCGCGCCGTAAAGCGCTTGAGCACCGTGCCCTTTTCGACATAGATACGCGTAATCTTCAGTGCATCGATATCCGCGCCGTCGTTGTGTTCTGCGTTGGCGATAGCCGACTCAAGTACTTTCTTGATGATTCCGGCGCCCTTCTTGGGCGAAAATGCCAGAATGCTGAGCGCCTGATCTACCGGCTTGCCGCGCACCAGGTCCGCAACGAGGCGGCCTTTTTGAGCGGACAGTCGGACACCGCGCAAGTTTGCGTTGGTTTCCATCATCGCTCCTTACTTCTTCGCGACGGCTTTCTTGCCGCCCGTGTGGCCCTTGAAGGTTCGCGTCAGTGCGAACTCGCCAAGTTTGTGACCAACCATGTTTTCCGACACATAGACCGGAATATGCTGCTTGCCGTTATGCACGGCGATGGTCAATCCCACGAAGTCCGGAAGAATGGTCGAACGGCGCGACCACGTCTTGATCGGGCGTTTGTCGTTGGAGGCGCGCGCCGCATCAACCCGCTTCAGCAGGTGAGCGTCAATGAACGGGCCCTTCTTGATAGAACGTGCCATGTCTTACCTCTTGCCTTTCGGCCTGCGTTGCACAATCATGACGTCAGTGCGTTTGTTGTTGCGGGTGCGATAGCCCTTGGTCGGCTGACCCCACGGGCTAACAGGAACGCGACCTTCGCCAGTGCGCCCTTCGCCACCACCATGTGGGTGATCGACCGGGTTCATCGCCACGCCACGGACAGTCGGACGAATACCGCGCCAACGCATCGCGCCGGCCTTGCCGATCTTGCGCAGGCTGTGTTCTTCGTTGCCTACCTCGCCAATCGTCGCGCGACACTCGACGTTAATGCGGCGAATTTCGCCAGAACGCAGCCGTATCTGTGCGTAGGAGCCTTCACGCGCCAGAAGTTGTACGGAGGTACCGGCAGAACGAGCAATCTGCGCGCCTTTGCCCGGCATCATTTCAACGCAATGGATTGTCGTACCGACAGGAATGCTGCGAATTGGTAGCGCATTGCCCGGCTTGATCGGGGCCTCGGAGCCGCTGATGATTTCCTGACCGACGACCATCCCCTTGATGGCGATGATGTAACGGCGCTCGCCATCGGCGTAGAGCACCAGAGCGATATTGGCTGAACGATTCGGATCGTATTGAAGATTCTCGACCTTGCCCGGGATACCGTCTTTGTCGCGGCGGAAATCGATCACGCGGTAATGCTGCTTGTGACCGCCACCCATATGACGGGTGGTGATATGTCCATGCGCATTGCGACCGGCAGTTCTGGTCTTCTTCTCGATGAGTTTGTCGTGCGGCCGACCCTTGTGCAGATTCGGGTTAACGACCTTGACGACAGCGCGGCGACCTGGCGAGGTCGGCTTGACTTTTACGAGAGCCATTTAAGCAGCCCCCCCTTCGGCAAAATTGATTTCCTGACCAGGCTTGAGGCAGACAAACGCCTTCCTGATGTCACTGCGACGACCGATATTGCGGCCAGCGCGCTTGATCTTGCCCTTCAGGTTGGCGATCTGCACCGACTTGACCTCAACTTT
This sequence comes from Rhodocyclaceae bacterium, assembly GCA_025353195.1. GTDB lineage: Bacteria > Pseudomonadota > Gammaproteobacteria > Burkholderiales > Rhodocyclaceae > Sulfuritalea. Next base: position 2,132 of record JANXRC010000039.1, on the reverse strand, counting down.
AAACAGCATTTCGACGGCCGCCTTGACCTCCGGCTTGGTCGCATCGGGTGTCACGATGAACACCACCTGCTCGTTCTTATCGGCAATATAGGTGGCCTTTTCGGAAATTTGCGGGGCCACCAGCACTTGCAGCAAACGCTCCGGATTGAAGTTCTTGGTCATGCCAGCATCTCCTCGATCTTGGCCACTGCCCCCTTGGTAAAGATAACCTTGGGAAAGCGCACCAGGGATACCGGATCAGCCTGCTGCGCCTCCAGCACCAGCACATTCGGCAAATTGCGCGCAGCCAGCGCCAGATTCTCGTCCAGACTATCCGTTACCAGCAGTACGGGGTCCAGGCCCAAGCCCATGGCTTTGAGTTTTTGCGCAAAAAGGCGCGTCTTCGGCGCGTCGATCGTGAAGTCGTCAATCACCACCAACCTGTCTTCACGAGCCAGCTGGGACAGAATCGCCGCCAGACCGGCACGATACATCTTGCGATTGACCTTCTGCGTAAAGTTCTCTTCCGGCGTGTTCGGAAAGATTCGACCGCCGCCACGCCACAAAGGTGAAGACGTCATACCGGCGCGTGCGCGGCCCGTCCCCTTTTGGCGAAACGGCTTTTTGGTGCTGTGATGCACCTCTTCGCGGTCTTTCTGTTTGCGATTGCCGGCGCGAGCGTTGGCCTGGTAGGCAACCACGACCTGATGCACCAGCGCTTCGTTGAAGTCTCGACCAAACAGCGCGTCGGAAGCTGTCATGGTTGCGGCGGCCTGACCTTGGGCATTAATCAGTTTGAGTTCCATGTCATCCCCGCTCTTTGGCTGCCTTGACGGCGGGAGCAACGACTACATCACCCCCCCTGGCGCCAGGCACCGCGCCCCTGACAAGCAGGAGTTGACGCGCCTCATCGATGCGGACGACTTCGAGGTTCTGCGTCGTGCGTGCCACATCACCCAGATGTCCGGCCATCTTCTTGCCCGGGAATACTCGCCCCGGATCCTGCGCCATGCCGATGGAACCGGCCGAATTGTGCGACAAGGAATTGCCGTGGGAAGCGCGGTTAGAGGAAAAATGGTGGCGAGTGATCGCTCCATTGAAGCCCTTGCCGATGGAGGTGCCACTCACATCGACTTTTTGACCCACACTGAAAATACTTGCGGCAACCACGTCCCCCGGCTTGAAACCAGCCAGTTGATCCGGCGCTACGCGAAATTCCCTGAGAACTTCACCGGCTTCAACACCGGCCTTGGCGAGGTGCCCGGCCGCGGGCTTGCTTACCCGGCTTGCACGACGCTTACCGAAGGTCACCTGAACGGCGGCATAGCCATCCGCTTCAGGCGTCTTAATTTGTGTGACGCGGTTATTCGACACATCAAGCACCGTCACCGGGATGGAAGAACCATCCTCGACAAAGACGCGTGTCATGCCGACCTTGCGTCCAACAAGGCCTAGACTCATTTTATTCTCCTAAACCCCAGCTACGATTGGCCGGGCCCAGTTTCAAAATTCAGCGACAAACGTCACCGCGACAGGCGCCAGAAAAGCGGGCGCCCCTGCTACGAATTACTGCAACTTGATTTCGACATCCACACCAGCGGGAAGATCCAGCTTCATCAACGCATCGACCGTCTTGTCGGTCGGATCGATGATGTCCATCAGGCGCAAGTGGGTGCGAATCTCGAACTGGTCCCGCGAAGTCTTGTTGACGTGCGGCGACCGCAATACGTCGAAACGTTCAATACGCGTTGGCAGCGGCACCGGACCGCGCACAACCGCGCCAGTGCGCTTGGCCGTCTCTACGATTTCAAGGGCCGACTGGTCAATCAAACGATAGTCAAAGGCCTTGAGGCGGATGCGAATCTTCTGGCTTTGCATTACAAATCCTTAAAGAGCGAGGTCGCAAATCGCGAAAGGGCAAGATTTTATCGCCCTTTTCGCTGTATTGCAACAAATGTTATTCGATGACCTTGGCGACGACACCGGCGCCGACGGTACGACCGCCTTCACGGATGGCGAAACGCAGTCCCTCTTCCATCGCGATCGGGGCAATCAGCTTCACCGTCATCGCAATGTTGTCGCCCGGCATCACCATTTCCGTCCCGGCCGGCAACTCGATGCTGCCCGTGACGTCGGTGGTGCGAAAGTAGAAC
>JANXRC010000023.1 GCA_025353195.1 Rhodocyclaceae bacterium | reverse complement strand
GCAGGCTGCGCGCCGAAGCGCGACAGCAGCGGCATCTGTCGCGCCAGGCTGGCGCACAGCGCGTCGATGGTGGTCAGGCGCAGCCGCCCCGGCTGGGTTTCGATCTGCCAGCCGAGTTCGGCCGAGCGGGCCAGCGCGGCGGTTGCCAGCTCGAAAGTGATGCGTTTGTGCGGCTTGTCGGGCAGCACGCCCGCGCGCGCCAACTCCAGACTTTCGGCGATGCGCTGGCGCATCTCGCCGGCAGCCTTGTTGGTGAAGGTGATGGCGATGATCTGTTCGGGCTCCTCCACCGTCGCCAGCAGGCGCAGGTAGCGTTGCGTCAGCAGTTCGGTCTTGCCCGCCCCGGCGGGAGCCTCGACGATGAAGGAGTCGAGCTCGAGCGCGCGACGGCGATTAGTCTCGTCTTCCTGCAGCAGATCGCTCATGGCTCGCCGGCCTCGTCGAACTGCTGCTGCCGCTCTGCGATGCGCAGCAGCGGGCGCACATCGCAATACGCCAGCACCTTTTCATCGGCGAACACCACGGCGGCAATGCCGTCGCGCACTTCGCGCGCGAGTTCGGTGATGCGCTCCGCCCAGAGGCGGCGCAATGCGTCCCAGTCGGGAAACTCGTCTTCCGCATAGCGCTTGCGCTGGGCAGCGAGCGACTTCACCTCGGGCAGCAGGCCATCGCTTTGCGCGACGCCAAGAAAGACCGGCTCGTCGCGGGTAACGCGGGCCAGCACCACGGCCGCCACGGCACGGCCGGGAAACGCCAGCGCGGCGTAGATCGGCAATTGCGGTTCGCTGATGCGCGGCTCAGCCCAACTGTCGGCCGAGACATTGCGGCCGCTCTTGTAGTCGATCACCACCAGCCGCCCGTCCTCGAGCTCGTCGATGCGATCAATCACCACACGCACCGGCAGGCCGCCGATGTCGAGCGGGCATTTTTCCTCGCAGGCAACGACGCGGAAAGGCGCGCGCTGCGCCTCGACCTCGAGCCAGACCGCGAGCAGCACCTGCAGCCGTTCGCCTTCCAGTTGGCGCAGGCGCGGCGGCAACGGCTCGGCCGCACGGCGGTCGAACCCGGCCAGCGCATGCGCCACCACCCGCTTAATTTCCGCGCTGCGGGTGCCTTGGTCCATTTGCGTCAAGTCGGCCAGGCTGCGGCCGCGCCAGAACTCCTCCAGCGCCGCATGCAGCAGCGATCCGCGCGCCCGCCCATCGAGCCCGAAAGTCGGCGCTGGCAACACGGCGGCGCCGAGCCGATATTGATAGAAAGCCCATGCCGGGCACACCGCCTGAGCCGCCAGCAGTGCGGTGCCGCCGCGAATGCGTTCGGCGGCGCCGACCGGCGGCGCCCGCGCGTCATCGAGGCGTTCGAGCGGCTCCGGCGAGAACGGCAATGCCGAGACCAAGGGCCAATCGCGGCGCGGAATCTGCGCCAGCAGCGGACTAGCCCGCAGCGGCCGCTCGCCTTCGCGCTGCGCCCAGGAGAACACCACCTCGCCGGCGCTTTGGCACCACAAGGCCTGCAGGCTCTGCGCCTCAACGGCCAGACTGTCGGCGCGTGCCGCGGAAATGCCGGCGCGACGTTGCAACTCGGCCGGCAGCAGCGGGTTCGGCCGCGGCGCGGGCGGCCATGCGCCCTCGTTCAAACCCATCACCCAGAGCCCATCGACCGCACCCGCCAAGGCGTCGGCCAGGCTGCATAGCTCGACAGCGGCGAGGCTCCGCCGGGGGCCGGCAAAAGCCTGATCGCGACACTGTCGCTGCAACTGCCGCAGCGCCTCGCCGCCATCGACGCGACCCAGAATGCCGTCGAGCGCCAACAGCTTGCCCAGAGCCTCGCGCAATTCGTCGCAGGCTGCCATTTCCGCCGCCAGCAGCGCGCGCTGACCGGGCCAGCCGAGCGCATCAAGCAACTCGCCGAAAGCGGCACCCCACGCCGATGGAAGCTGGCGGCGCGATGCACTGCGTGCGGCTTCCAGCAGCGCGCCGAGGTCGGCGACCAAGCGCGGTGCCTGCAGATCTTCGGCCTGACGCACCGATGCACGCGCCACGCGTTCGAGGCTGGTTTCCGGCGGCAGCAATTCGCGCAATGCGGCTTCGATCCGGGCGCGGGCATCGGCTTCGTCGGCATCGGCCGACCAGCCGACGCCGCAGAGCAAGGCGCCGAACTCGGCCTGCGCCACGCGGCGCGGATGAACGACCAATTGCAGCAAGCGCAAGGCGACATCGACCACCGGCTCGGCCCCCAGCGGCGAGCCGGCCGCAAACGCGTAGTCGCGTTCCAGCGCCGCCCAGCCGGCACCCACGGCATGGGGATGCAGCGCAGCTTCGAGCGCAGATTCCAGCAGCCGCCGTCGCGCCGGAAGATCGGCCACGGCGATGCGCAGGCACGAGCCCGAATCGCGCGCCAGCCGGTCGCGTGCCCATGCCGCCGCAGCGACGCATTCGGCTTCGGCGTCGGGCAGCTCGGCACCTACCGCAGGCGCGCCTTCGCCCCGTCCGAAATCAAGGCGGAACAACTCGACGCCACGCGCTTCGAGCACCGCCAGCAGGCGCGAGGCCAGCGGATCGGGTGCGATGAAACCGGCAATGCCGATGCGCGCCGGCAGGCCGCCGATGCCGCGCTCGATGCACTCGATGCGCCACGCCATGACTTCATCCGCGGTGCGCCAGGCTCCCTTCCGGCAGGCCGCGCCCACGTCTTCCTGCCAGCGCAAAAAGGCACGGCATTCCTCTGTCTGCAACGCTTCCGGCACCTCGATGCGCCAGGTCCGCTGCAGGCTCGCGGCTTCCATCGCCGCCAGCGCCATGCCTTCGCGGTCGAAGAGTTCGGCTGCCGCCCCGGCGTCCGTTGCGATGGCCTGCTCCCACAAGCTGCGCTCCTGTGAGCGCGAGAGAAAGGTTCCGGGCACGCCGGCTGGTGGAATCTCGCCGCGCAACAGTGCCGTTGAGGTCAGGTGATCGAGCCACATTGCCGGCGTCGAACTTTGCAGCGCAGCCCAAACCACCGCGCCGCGCGCCGCCTGCAACTCGCCGTGCGCCCGCCGCAGACCCGTCGCCAGCCGCGCCGTGGCGCATAGCACCAGCGACTCCGGCCCGCCAGGCATTTCGGCCAGCGGCGCGACAGGCAGATCGGAACGCATCATCATCGACCCCACACATCCGTAGCTCATTCAGGAATTCCGCAGCAGATCAGAGGAATCCGACGGAGCGCCTGGGCTTGGCCTTGCGCGTCCGATCATCCGCAATCAGTTGTTTGATGGCATCGAAGATCGCGGAGAACTGCTCGTCGTATCTCATTTCCATCGCCTCGATCTTGCGGGCGAGATCGCGATTCGAGTCCATGAGACGGCGTAACTGGACGAAGGTGCGCATGATGGCGATATTCACTTCAACCGCGCGCGGCGAACGCAGCACGCTGGAAAGCATGGCGACGCCTTGCTCGGTGAAGGCGTAAGGAAGGTACCGCCGTCCCCCTCTTCCCTTTGAGATCACAGTTTGTGATCTCAAAGATTCACCTTTTTTGCCACTCATCACAAATTGTGACCGGATGTGCTCGTACTCATCTGCCGAGACCTGAAACATGAAGTCGTCGGGAAAACGTTTGCGATTCCGTGCGACCGCTTGGTTCAATGCACGGGCTTCCACACCATACAGCACGGCGAGATCGGTATCGAGTAAGACCTTCTCCCCTCGGATAAAGAAGATCAGCGAGGCCAGGTTTTCCGGTTTGGGAGTGATTTTTGTCATCGAGGATCAGACTCTTTGGGCCGCGCCTTGATTGATCATCCCGCCAGCGGCAACATCAGCGCACCGAGGGCGCACAGTGTCGTGGTGACGATGAACACGGCGAGATCGGCCGGATGGACGGATTGGCGGTCAAACATGGAACTTCCTCCTTGAGAATGAGGAACAGTCTGCCCGCCGCAAGGCTCATGGGATGAGCCTGTCGTCCTTGGCCAGCAACTCCGGCGCCTGCACGTCGCGCGGCAGCACTTCAACCGGATTCAGGTCGCGGATTTCCTTGTCTTCGCTGGCTACCTTGAGGTCGCGGAACTTGCGCGCCGAGACCAGCACCCGCCGCTCCATCGACGCCACGGAGTCGTTGTAGGCGCCGACCGCCTCGCCGAGGTTCTTGCCGACGCGGCTCCAGTGCTCGGCCACGGTGGCGATGCGATCGTACAACTCGCGCCCAAGAGCGCTGATGCGTTCGGCATTCTCCGTCAACGCCTGCTGCGTCCAGCCGTAGGCGACGGCACGCAGCAACGCGATCAGCGTGGTCGGCGTGGCGAGTATCACGCGCTGCTCGACGCCCTGCTCGATCAGCGATGGGTCGGCTTCCAGCGCGGCCGAGTAGAACATTTCACCGGGCAGGAACAGCACTACGAAATCGGGCGAGGGCTGGAACTGCTCCCAGTAGGCTTTCTGGCCGAGCTTCTTGAGGTGCTCGCGCACTTGGCGCGCGTGATCGGCCAGCTTGCGCTTCTTCTCTTCCTCGTCGGTCGCCTCCAGCGCTTCGAGGTAGGCGGCCAGCGGCGCCTTGGCGTCGACCACGATGTTCTTGCCGCCGGGCAGCTTGATGATCATGTCGGGACGCAGCCGGCCGTCCTCCGTATT
>JANXRC010000019.1 GCA_025353195.1 Rhodocyclaceae bacterium | reverse complement strand
GAGTCCACGCTGAACACCGGTTAGCCGCCCAAGGATGAAAGAGTGAAACGATTTCGCAGTCCAAAGCTGAAAAACGGAGAACTGCGGGTGTATTGGGGCAAACTGCCGCACGACTCGCCGGACGTGATTTATTCGTGGCAGGGCGACCCGAGCGTCAATTACCCGCCACCTGAGCTAACGCCCGAGGTGGGGGCTTGTGAGGTCAAAAGCCGAAACAAGCCCGGTTGACCAGGCTCAGCTGCCATGCAGTACACCGCATGGCACTACGTTGCAAGAAGGCGCAAGACCGACGTCCGCATGCTTCCTCAGTGCGGACCTCTCGAAGCGGTAGCAGCAGACAAGCCACGGGTGGTACGAAACGGGCTACCGCAGATGCAGAACACCGCATCACGCCGCCTTGCAACATTGCCGAGGGGAGCGACGCCAAGGGAAACCAAGGCGTCCGTTACACGGCCCGTAAGGGCATGCAGCACCGCGCCGGCGGATCCCGGCGTGCAACAGAAAGGATCGACGTGCCTGTCTTTGTTCTTGATCGCAGCGGCCAGCCGCTGATGCCGTGTTCCGAGAAGCGTGCCAGGCTGCTGCTGGCGCGCCACCGTGCGCGCGTGCATCGGCTTCTGCCGTTCGCCATCCGGCTCATCGATCGACGCGCGGCTGATTGTGCTTTCCAACCGCTGCAGCTCAAGCTCGATCCGGGCAGCAAGACCACCGGGGTTGCCCTGGTGCGCACCGTCGAGCACATTGACGGCGCCACCGGCGAAGTACGGATCGAAGCCGCCGTGCTCAACCTGTTCGACCTGGTCCATCGCGGCCGGCAGATCAGTGCGGCGCTTATCCAGCGCGCGGCGTTCCGCCGGCGCCGGCGCGGCGCCAACCTCCGCTACCGCGCACCGCGCTTCAACAATCGCCCCAAGCCGGCCGGCTGGCTGGCACCCTCACTCCAACACCGGGTCGATACCACCGCCGGACTGGTTTCCCGGCTGCGCCGCCTGGCGCCGATCGCCTCCATCGCCGAAGAGCTGGTGCGCTTCGACATGCAGGCCCTGGAGTCGCCGGACATCGCCGGCGCCAGCTATCAGCAGGGTACGCTGGCCGGCTACGAAGTCCGCGAGTACCTGCTGGAAAAGTGGGGCCGGGCCTGCGCCTACTGCGGCGACAAAGACACGCCGCTCAACATCGATCATGTCCAGTCCAGAGCTCGGGGCGGCTCGAATCGGGTCAGCAACCTGGCGATTGCCTGCATTCCGTGCAACCAGACGAAAGGCACGCAAGACATTCGCGAGTTCCTGGCGCACGACCCGAAACGGCTGGAGCACGTGCTGGCGCAGCTCAAGCGCTCGCTCAAGGACGCCGCCGCCGTCAATGCCACGCGATGGGCGCTCTTTACCGCACTAAAGACTACCGGGCTGCCGGTGACCACCGGCAGCGGCGGGCTCACCAAATTCAACCGGCACGTGCTGGGCATTCCGAAGACGCACGCCCTCGATGCCGCCTGTGTCGGCCAGGTGGACGCGCTCTCCGATTGGCGCAAACCGACGCTGGTCATCAAATGCGCCGGCCGCGGCAGCTACCAGCGCACGCGCCTGGACGCCTATGGCTTCCCGCGGGGCTATCTGATGCGCAGCAAGTCGATCAAGGGCTTCCGCACCGGCGACTCTGTGTGTGCCGACGTGCCGGCCGGCAAAAAGGCGGGACGTCATATCGGCCGGGTCGCGGTGCGCCGCACCGGCAGCTTCAACATTCAGACGGGTAGCGCAGTGGTCCAGGGCATTTCGCACCGGCATTGCCGGCTGATTCAGCGTGCGGATGGCTACGGCTATACCTGGTCAGCCGTTCAATTCAACACCGGGAAAGACCAACTTCCCGGTTTCCTCCCACGACCTGATCGGACGGCTTCGCCTAGGGGTTCGCTTCGCGAACCAAACGATCCAGGTCGGGGTATCCACCGGAGTTCCTGATGATGGAGATCCACCACGGTGCCGTGAACAGCACTTCGAGGAGTGTTTCTTTCTGGTTATGCCGACGTGCCATTAAGGTTGTCCTGGTCCTTTGGCACCTGGTTGCGTTTTAAGCC
>JANXRC010000032.1 GCA_025353195.1 Rhodocyclaceae bacterium | reverse complement strand
ACCTTTGCCAAGAAAACCGGCAAAGATACGGTCGAAAACCCGTTCGCGATTTCAAATCGTCGGAATCTTTGATCACGTCAAAACTCGCGCCATTACTAGGTTTCCACCAAATGATTCAAAAAAACTACCGGACGGATGTGGACTTGAATATTGCGCTGTTCTTCCAGTTCACAGATCGCGCCAGATGAACCCCTCATCCTGCGTGGCAACCCCTATCCAATCGGGATCGCATCCCAGCACGGCGGATAATGCGGCCTGAGCCAGCGGGGGCGAGTTGTTCTCTGCGGAGATGTGGGCTGCTACGACATGACGCAGCCTTGAGTGCCTAATCTGCGACAACAGGTAGGCTGCCGCAGCATTATCCAGATGACCCCAAAGACCTCCGATGCGGCGCTTCAGCGCCGGCGGATAGGTCCCTTGCGCCAGCATCCGGGCATCGTGATTGCACTCCAGCACCAGGGCGTCGCAAACGTCAAGCATGGCCACCATATGCGGCGTGACATGACCCGCATCGGTCAGCACACCGAGCCTCTTGGCGCCATCGGCAAGGACAAATTGCACCGGTTCGCGGGCATCGTGCGGAACCGGAAAAGGGGCGACGCAAATATCGCCGACTGAAAAGGGGTCCTGCCCGTCGATGATCGTAGTGCGCACCTCGGCACCGTCGTCGCGACACGCGGCCAGCGTACCGTGTGTGAGCATTACGGTCCAGTCGAAGCGCCGCGCACAGGCGAAAACGCCGCCGATGTGATCCGAGTGTTCATGAGTGACGAGCACCGCATCGACGTCGTCCGCAGTCACGCCTAATCGTTCGAGCCGACGCGACATTTCGCGGGGACCGAATCCGGCATCAATCAGCACCCGGGTATTCCCTGCTTCGACCAGCAAGGCGTTACCGCGACTGCCGCTGCCGAGCGAAGCGAAGCGCACCTGAGGCTGCCTGACTGTTGCCTACTTCAGCTGTTCGTGCAGCAGCCCGAGAATGCGCTTGGATACATCAGACTGATCTGTGCCACCTTCCCGGGTCAGCACCTGAACCGTGGTGGTGTCTCCGACCGTCTTGACGTGGATCCGGTACTGCGACTGATTCGGCTTGTCGCTGGCGCTGCCTTTCCAGAACATCAACTTGGACAGGAAGCCTTTGTCGCCGTCTTTCTTCTTGCTGTCGACCTCGGGGTCGACATAGCGCACGAAATACAGTCCCAGAGAGCGATCACGGTCCTCCACGGTGAACCCGACGCGATCCAGCGCCAGGCCTACACGCCGCCAGGCCCGGTCGAACGGTTCTTCGAGCAGCAAAGCGCCCCCGCCATCCGTGGCGCGCGAAAGTTTGGCGCGCTCCTGTCGCGGATCGGCCGCCACCATCGTCTTGGCCCGCGATTCCTCGACGCCCAGGCGCACCATGAGGCGCCGCAGCATCTCGGCTTCGAGTTCAGGGTCGGCCGGGCGTGGCTGCCATCTGGTTTCACTCTTGCCCTCGTTGATATATGTCTCGTACATGCCGCGATGACTGATGTAGATCTCGACCGTACCGGCTTCGGCGCCCTTTTCCAGACGGGTGCGGAACTTGTCGCGTTCCGCCGTTGAATAGAGACTGTCGAAGACTTTGCCCAAGGTGCCGCGTATGACGTCCTGGGGAATCTTTGCGCGGTTCTCGGCCCAGTCGGTTTCCATGATCCCGGCTTCGGGGATTTCCACATTCACCAGAAAACCGAGCTCCTGCCAGAACTCCTTGACTTCGGGCCAGAGCTTTTCCGGAATGCCGCCGACCACCAGCCAGCGCTGGGTGCCGGAACGCTCGATGCGCATCTTGTCGACCTGCGGCAGCAGATCCTGCGAAGTCGTGGTGCGCGCCTGCCCGGAGCGCTCGCTCGAGTAAGCCGAGTAGGTGGCAGAACCCTTGCTGGCCGAAACGTCCGGAACCGCGTAACGCTCATCGCGGCTCTGCTGCGTCAGGTCCGGAGGAATCTCCAGCGGCGGCAGCTTCCCGGCAGATTTGTATTCGATCTTTTTGGATTCCGGGAGGATGTTGCCGCTACAGCCGGCAATCAAGCCGATCAGCAACAGCGACAGGGACCAGGACAACAGTGAGGATAAGCGGTTCATTGAGTATCAGCTTCCTTGTTGGAGGACGATGCCAGCTTCGCGCATGGCCACGCGCAGCCGTTCGTGGAACTCCGGTGAAAAAGGCGTCATCGGCAAGCGGATGCCGCCGCGGATCAGCCCCATCTGCTGTGCGGCCCACTTCACCGGGATCGGATTGGCTTCGAGAAACAGATTGCGATGCAGGCCCAGCAAGCGGAAATTCGCCTCCCGTGCCGTCGCCAGATCGCCGGCAAGTGCCGCCGCGCACATCTGGTGCATCAAGCGCGGTGCGACATTGGCGGTGACCGAAATCGACCCCTTGCCGCCCAGCAGCATCAAGGCGATGGCCGTGGCATCGTCGCCGCTGAAGACACTGAAACCCGCCGGGGCGCGCTTCAACAAATCGGAACCGCGCTCGATATTGGCCGTGGCATCCTTGATGCCGACAATTCCGGGCACCTGCGCCAGACGCAGGGTGGTGTCGTTGGCGAGGTCGGCCACCGTACGTCCCGGCACGTTGTAGAGAATCATCGGCAGATCGACCGCTTCGGCAATCGCCTTGAAATGCCGGAACAGCCCTTCCTGGATCGGTTTGTTGTAGTAGGGCACTACCGAAAGGTGCGCATCGGCGCCCGCCCTGCTGGCGAATTGAGCCAGTTCGATGGCCTCGGCAGTGGAGTTGCCGCCGGTACCGGCAATCACCGGTATGCGTCCCGCCACGTGCTTCACCGTGGTCTCGATCAGCGCGCAATGCTCATCGTAATTCACCGTCGGCGATTCGCCAGTGGTGCCGACGACCACGACACCGTCCGTGCCCTCGCTGATATGCCAGTCCAGCAGCCGCTGCAATCCGGGCAGATCGAGCGAGCCGTCATCCTGCATCGGCGTGAGTATGGCGGGAATGGAACCCTGTATGGTCTTCATGAACGTATCCGAAACTAAGTGCCGAAATCGGCAGCCAAATGAGTGCGAAAGAAGGTGAATTCTAACTGATGGTCATCCTGCGGCACACCCTGCAATGTTGGCTTACAAATCAGCCAGCACCCTGATGTGCGCAGCAACGCTGCGGGCCAACGCGGAGAGCGCGTAACCGCCCTCCAGCAACGACACGATCCGCCCCTTGGCGGACTCGCCGGCCACCTGCTTGATCTGTTCCGTGACCCAGGCATAGTCCGATTCGACCAGCCCCAGCGAGGCCATGTCATCCTCGTAATGGGCATCAAAACCGGCCGAGATGAAAATCATTTCCGGCTGGAAAGCGCGCAACCGGGGCAGCCACATGTCGTAGACCACCTGACGGAACTCGTCGCCGCGTGTTCCGGCGGGCATGGGCACATTGCACATGTTCGATGCGGGATTTTCGGTTCCGCAATAGGGGTAGAACGGATGCTGAAAAGTACCGACCATCAGAACGCCTTGATCGCCGGCGAAGATATCCTCGGTACCGTTGCCGTGATGCACATCGAAATCGATGATCGCCACGCGCGCAAGCCCCCACGCGTCGAGCGCATGCCGCGCAGCCACGGCAACATTGTTGAAGAAGCAGAAACCCATCGCCTTTGCCCGCTCGGCATGATGACCCGGCGGACGCACGGCACAGAATGCATTCTGGACTTCTCCGCGCATCACCAGATCGGTGGCAAAGCAACCCGCGCCGGCCGAACGCAGCGCCGCCTGCAGGGTACCCGGCGACATCGCCGTGTCGGGATCGAGATGGACGATGCCGTGCGCCGGACTGCTGTTATGCAAGTGCTCGATGTAGTCGCGCCGATGTACGCGCAGCAACTGCTCCAATTCTGCCAGTGGCGCATCGTGAAACTGAAGGTAGGTATCAAGCCCGGAGGCAATCAGGCGATCGTTGATGGCCCCCAGCCGATCCGGGCATTCCGGATGGTGAGTTCCCATATCGTGCTGCCAGCAGTCGCGGTGGGTAATGAAGGCGGTGGTTGTCATGACGGGTGTCTTGCCTGATGACTTACAATGCTGCGCAAAAGCACATTATCCATCAAAGTCTGCGGAAAACTTCGACCCCATGCGACTCCCCGAACTCGAGGCCATCCTGGCCGATATCAACCGCATCATCCTCGGCAAGGAACGTCCGATCTGCCTCTCGCTGGCTTGCCTGCTGGCGCGTGGTCACCTGCTTATCGAAGACCTGCCGGGCGTCGGCAAGACCACTTTGGCCCATGTGCTCTCCCGCGTGCTGGGCCTGGATTTTCAGCGCATCCAGTTCACCAGCGACATGCTGCCGGCGGATATTCTTGGCGTTTCGATCTTCGACCGGGACAGCGGCGCCTTCCATTTTCATCCGGGACCGATCTTCAGCCAGATGGTGCTGGCCGATGAAATCAATCGCGCCACGCCGAAGGCGCAAAGCGCGCTGCTGGAAGCGATGGAGGAGCGGCAGGTGACGGCGGAGGGAACAACCCGCGCCTTGCCCGAACCTTTTTTCGTGATTGCCACACAGAACCCGACGCATCAGATCGGCACCTTTCCGCTGCCTGAATCCCAGCTTGACCGCTTCATGCTCAAGATCGAACTCGGCTACCCCGATCCGGCGGCCGAACGCGAGTTGCTCGCCGGCGCCGACCGGCACCAGATGGTCGCCAATCTGAGCCCGCGCATCACGCCGCAGCAGTTGCTTGAATTGCAGGAAAAGGCGCGCGCAGTGTATGCCTCGCCGGCCCTGATCGACTACGTCCAGACCCTGGCGGCACACACCCGGACGGAAGCGCGCTGGCAGGCAGGCCTGTCGCCGCGCGCCGGCCTGGCACTGCTCGCTGTGGCGCGTGCCTGGGCATTGCTCGATGGCCGTAACCATGTCTTGCCGGAAGATGTCCAAGCCGTCCTGCCCGGCGTTATCGCCCACCGCCTGCGGCCCGCGGACGACACCGCGCGCACCGACGTGGGAGCCGTCGCCGCCGCCTTGATTGAGGCAGTCCCGCTGCCGTAAGGATGTTTCAAGAACTGCGCCACTGGCTGCACGAAGCATTCGTCCGCTGGGCGTTGCGCGTGCGTCCCCCGGAGCCGGCTCCGATCGTGCTCACCCAGCGCCGCGTCTATGTGCTGCCGACGCGGGCGGGACTGGCTTATGCCACCGCGCTCGGCGTGATTCTGCTCGGTGCGATGAACTACAACCTGAGCTTGGGGCACGCATTGATGTTCCTGCTGGCGGGCCTGGGTATCGTCACCATCCTTCACACCTTCCGCAATCTGGTCTTGGTCACGATTCGCCCCGGCCACTGCGAACCGGTATTTGCCGGCAGTCGAGCTCAGTTCGATGTGGTGCTGGAAAACCCGCGCCTTGATGCCCGTACATGTCTACGACTGTTCATCGAGGACGAGAGACCGATTGAAGTGGACATCGGCCCCCACGCCGGCACGGTGGCGACGCTGGATGTTCCCGCCACAAAACGCGGCTGGCTGCCGATGCCGCGCCTCACCATCGAGACCACCTGGCCCCTGGATCTGGTGCGCGCCTGGAGCTATGCCGTTCCCGACCTGAACTGTCTGATCTACCCGGCACCGGCCGCCGTGGCGCCCCCCCTGCCCTGGAGCGGTGAATCGGCGCGGGGATCAAGCAGGGACGGCCGCGGCGCGGATGATTTTTCCGGTCTGCGCGACCATCAGGCGGCCGATCCGCCGCGCCATGTGGCATGGAAAGCCGTGGCTCGCCAGCAGGATGGTCCGCTGCTGACCAAGTTGTTCGAGGGGGCGGCGGCGCAACAGATCTGGCTGGACTGGGAGGCGCTGCCGGACGCCATCGACACCGAACAGGCCCTGTCGATTCTCGCCCGCTGGATTCTCGATGCCGACGCGGCAGGGCTGGCCTGGGGCTTGCGCCTGCCGGGTGTTCGTCTTGCGCCGGACAACGGGCCGGCGCAGCGTGCCGGGGGTCTGCGCGCATTGGCACTGCATAATCATGGCGCGCAGTAACCGCCTGGTAAGCCGCCGCCAGGCCTGGTGGCTGCTGGCGACCGCTGTGGCAGCATCACTGCCGCTAACGCCGCAAGTTCCGCTGTGGCTCTCGCTGGCTGCGGCAACCGCGTTCAGCTGGCGCGCGGCACTGACCTGGCGACAATGGCACCTGCCCCCGCGCTGGCTGCTGGTGCTGCTGGTCATTGCCGGTACGGTGGGTGTCTTTCTGCAGTACCGAACCATACTCGGCCGCACGCCGGGAGTGGCGCTGCTGCTGGTCTTTCTGTCACTCAAGCTGCTTGAACTGCGTGCCGCGCGCGATGCGGTGGCGACGGCGCTGCTCTGTTACTTCCTGGTCTTCGGCCAGTTTTTGTTTACCCAGACCATCCCCACGGCGTTGCTGGCCGGGCTAACCGTGCTGATCACCACCGCCACGCTGCTGGTGGCCAGCGATGACCGCCCGCCACCGCAACAACAGCTGCGCCGCGCCACGCTGATGCTGGCGCAGGCGCTGCCTTTCATGCTGCTGATGTTCCTGCTGTTTCCGCGCGTACAGGGTCCGCTGTGGGGCATCCCGCAGGATCGATTTTCGGCCGTCTCGGGATTGTCCGATTCGATGTCGCCCGGTTCGATTGCGCAACTATCGCAGTCCGATGCCATCGTTTTCCGGGTGAAGTTTGCCGGTGAAGTACCGCCGCAATCTCAGCTCTACTGGCGCGGTCCGGTGATGCCCTCGTTCGACGGCCGCAGTTGGCGCGTGGCGCAAACCCTGGGCGCCTATGCCGAAGTGCCGTATGCCGGAGTTGGCGCGGCGGTGGATTACGAAGTAACGCTGGAAGCGCATGGCAGGCGCTGGCTGTTTGCGCTGGAACTGCCTGCCACGTTGCCGCCGGACAGCACGCTCACCAGTGACTATCAGCCCATCGCGCGCCAGCCCGTGCGCAACCGCATGCGTTACACACAGCGCGCATGGCCCGACGCGATCGCCGGCATGAATGAAACACCGAGCAGTTTGCGTGGCGCACTGGCCCTGCCCAAGGATGGCAACCCGCGCACTCGTGCCGTTGCCGCAGGCTGGCGCGTGCAATACGGCGGCGATGGCGCGGCGATCCTCGCTGCCGCGGAGAACTGGTTCAGTCAGCAGTTGCTGATCTACACACTGAACCCGCCGCTGCTGGGCCCGGACATAGTGGATGAATTTCTTTTCGATACCAGGCGCGGCTTCTGCGAACACTTCGCCGCCTCCTTTGTCTTCGCCCTGCGCGCCGCTGGCGTGCCGGCACGCGTGGTAGCCGGCTATCAGGGCGGCGAAGTCAATCCGGTGGACGGCTATCTGGTGGTACGCCAGTATGACGCCCATGCCTGGACCGAGGCCTGGATCGCCGGACGCGGCTGGGTGCGTATCGATCCGACGGCAATTTCTGCGCCAAGCCGCATCAACAGCAACTTTGCTGCGGCCGTACCTGCCGGCGAACAGCTGCCTTTCCTGGCCCGCAGCGACCTGGCCTGGCTCAGGGAATTACGCTACCGATTGGACGCCATCACCAATGGCTGGAATCAGCGGGTGCTGGGCTACAACCCGCAGCGCCAGAGAGATCTGCTGGCCGATCTCGGGCTGAATGAGCCCGACTGGCGCAGCATGACCGCTGTGCTGTCTGTGCTTTGCGGCGGAGTCATGCTCGGCCTGACGGGCTGGATACTGCGCAACCGTTTGCGCGTCGATCCGGCGCTGGCGGCTTGGCGGCGCTTCACCACCAGACTGGCCAGACGAGGCATCGCGTGGCAGCCATGGGAGGGGCCGCTGGCGTTTGCCGAGCGCGCCGCGGGACAAACCCCGATCCATGCCGAGGAAATTCGCAAGATTGCCGCGCTATATGTTCGCTTGCGCTACGAACCTGCACCGCAGGCAAGCGAGCTTGCGCAGTTCAGGACGCAGATAGCGCACTTCAAGCCATGACGCGTCTGCTCCTGTTCCTGATCCTGGCCGTTCTCAGTTCGGCACCACATGCGCAGAACTATGCGCAACGCGATGACGTGCAAGCCTTCGTGCAGGAAATGCAGGACAGGCACGGCTTTGATGCCGATGTCCTCACCGAACTATTCCGCCGGACCAAGCCCATCGCCTCGGTAATCAAGGCCATCATGCCGCCCAAGGATCCGGGGATCCGTTCCTGGCAGGCCTACCGGGGGCGCTTTGTCGAGCCGAAACGCATCGCTGCCGGCCGTCGCTTCATGCGCAGCCACGCCGCAGAACTCGCAGCGGCCGAGACGCGCTTTGGCGTACCGGCCGAAATCATCGCTGCCATCATCGGCGTCGAATCTATATACGGCAAGCACATGGGCCGCTTCAGCACATTCGCCGCGCTCACCACCCTGGCTTTCGACTATCCGCCACGAGCGGAGCTGTTCCGCAGGGAACTGGAAGAATTGCTGCTGCTGGCGCGCGAGGAAGACCGCAACCCGCTGGCCTACACCGGTTCCTACGCCGGAGCCATCGGCTTGCCGCAGTTCCTGCCATCCTCGCGCCGACGTTTCGCTCTCGACTTCGACAATGACGGTCGTATCGATCTGGTGAGCAGTGCGGCCGACGCAATCGGCAGCGTCGCCAATTTCCTGGCCGAGCACGGCTGGGAAAGGGAAGCGCCGATCGCCATCGCGGTCACCGTTGCCGGCGATGGGGTGCAGGCCTTGATCACCGAAGGCATCTCGCCGCTGCACACGCCACGGGAAATGGAGGCAGCCAATAATGTCACCCTGGCAAAAGTTATGTCTCCGGCAGCGCCGGAGAGGGTATCCCTTGCGGACGGCGCTGGTGACGCGGCGCCGGAAGACGGCGGGATGATTTCCGAGCGGCCGGCTGCCCTGATTGACCTGATCACTCCCGAGGCCCCTACCGAATATCGTCTTGGCTATCGCAACTTCTATGTCATCACGCGCTACAACCGCAGCAGCTTCTATGCCGCAGCAGTCATGGACCTTGCCACGGCGCTGCGCCCGTCAAAGTAGCGCCTCGGGCGTCAGTCCGTCGCGTGCGATGCGCTTTCTCAACGTGGACAAGGCTTCCATCTGTATTTGTCGCACTCTTTCGCGAGTCAAATCCAGATCGGTAGCGATATTTTCCAGAGTGGTGGCGTCATGGCCACCGAGACCATAGCGGCGTTCGACGACCAGGCGCTGACGGTCGGTGAGTTGAGTCACCCAATCGGCGACCAGCACCTCAGCCTCATGCTGGGCAAGATGCGCGGCCGGGTCTTCGGCCCCTTCGTCGGCAATCGAATCGGACATCGACAGCTCGGGATCGATGTCAAGCGCCGAATCGAGCGAGGCGGACCGCTCGTTGAGCACCAGTAGCCGACGGATTTCCTCCACCGGACGATCGAGCAGGTGCGCCACGTCGTCGAGCATGGCTCCTGGCGGGCCATCCTTCGCACCGCGCTGCCGGTCCAGCTGGCGCATGGCACGCAACACGATGTTGAGTTCCTTGATCACGTAGATCGGCAGGCGTACCGTACGCGACTGATTCATGATCGCGCGCTCGATAGTCTGGCGAATCCACCAGGTGGCATAGGTCGAGAAGCGGAAACCGCGTTCGGGGTCGAACTTCTCCAGGGCATGGATCAGACCCAGATTGCCCTCTTCGATCAAATCATCGAGCGGCAGGCCGCGATGCTGGTAGTGCCGCGCGATACTGACCACCAGCCGCAAATTTGCCTCGATCATGTGCTGGCGCGCAACGAAGTCGCCATTCCGAGCCGCGCGCGCCAGCTTGAGCTCCTCCGCGGCCGTCAGCAGCGGCGTCGCGCCGATCTCATGAAGATAGACCTGTGTTATGTCTTCGATGAAGCCGGACTCGTATGAGTCCGCAACAACCTCGGCATCTCCGGGTTCCGGGAGGACCGCCTCGTCGCCCATGGCGCGTTAGCGGCCGGGAAGATACTTCTGTGGATCGGCCGGCTTGCCCTCGCGTCGGATCTCGAAATGCAGGCGCGGACTTTCGGCGTCGGTGCTACCCATCTCGGCAATCTTCTGGCCCTTGGCTACCGTTTGCTTTTCCTTGACCAGAATCTTGCTGTTGTGAGCGTACACGGAAAGATAAGTCGCGTTGTGACGCAACACCACCAGATTGCCATAGCCGCGCAGGCCGGCGCCAGCATAGGAGACGACGCCACCCGCAGCCGCCAACACCGGTTCTCCAGCCTTGCCAACGATATCGACCCCCTTGCCACCCCCTTCGGCAAAGGAGGCGATCAATTTTCCGTTGGCCGGCCACATCCAATCAACATCATCGCCGGCAGCGACCGGCTGCTCGACAGGCGCTGGCTGTGCTGGCCGGGCCTCCGGTTTGACTTCTGCCGGCTTCTCGGCAACATCCTTCTGCTGCGCCTTCGCCAGGGCCTCATCGGAATAGGCAAGCTTGCCGCCCTTCGGCTCGCGCTTCAGGCTTTCGCCATTCGTGCCGGTCGATGCAGCCGCCGGCGCCGCCCCCGGCTTGACTTCAATCGGCGCGCTTGAAATCACCGGCTTCGCCACCGCAACCGGGGCGCCATCGTCGGGCGGCATGACGCGCAGTTGCTGTCCGACCCTGATGCGGCTGGGATTGTCGAGACTATTCCAGGCGGCCACATCCTTGTAATCCTGGCCGTTGTCGAGCGCGATGCTGTAGAGCGTCTCGCCCTTCTTCACCGTGTGATAAGCGGCACCCGAGTCCGCTGCGATCGGCACCGCCAAGGCTCCAGACTTTACCGCGCCCGGCGTGCCACCGCGATCTTCCACTGGCGCAGGCGGATGGCTGGCACAGCCGGCAATGAGCGGCAGCAGGAAAGCCATTATCAGGCGCACGGAACTCATTCCACCCCCGGCAACAGCGGCACGAAGCGCACCGCATCAAATCGAGTTTCGACAAAACCGCTTTCGCTGCGCTCGACCAGGCTGATCACCTGTTCCGCACTGCCCAGCGGCATCACCAATCGGCCACCCGGCGCCAATTGCGCCAACAGGGTCTGCGGCACATCTGCGGCAGCAGCGGCCAATATGATGGTATCAAATGGCGCGGCTTCCGGCAGCCCGAGATTGCCGTCGGCGTGCTTGAGGCGTATATGCGAAAGCTTGAGTTGCTTCAGGTTGTGCCGCGCGCGCGCCAGCAAGGGCGCGATGCGCTCGACGGCAAATACCTGCTTCGACAGCACCCCCAGAATCGCCGCCTGGTAGCCGCAGCCGGCGCCGATCTCCAGTGTCTTGCCCAGTTCGCGACCGGCAATCAGCAACTCGATCATGCGCGCCACGACAAAGGGCTGCGATATGGTCTGGCCGAAACCCAGCGGCAGGGCAGTGTCGTCGTAGGCACGATTTGCCAGTGGCTGCTCAATGAAGATATGACGCGGCACCAGTCCCATCGCGTGCAGCACGCGGCTATCCTTGATGCCTAGGGCGCGCAAGCGCTCGACCATGCGCGTGCGCGTGCGCTGCGAAGTCATGCCGATGCCGGTGAGCGTGGCAGTATTCATTTGTCCAGCTTGAGCCAGCTGCGCAGGCTGGAAACCTGCGCGGCGTGGGTGAGATCGATTTGCAGTGGCGTGACCGACACCCACCCATGCTCCACCGCGTGAAAATCCGTGCCTTCACCGGCATCGGCGGCCGGCCCGGCGGCACCGATCCAGTACAGCGTCTCGCCGCGCGGACTGACCGATTTCACCGCCGGCTCCGCCTTGTGGCGACGTCCCAGGCGCGTGACCTGGATGCCGCGCAATTCCTCATACGGCATGTCCGGCACGTTGACGTTCAACAGGATCGGTTCGGCAAACGGCGTGTCGCTGAAACGCTGCACCAGCTCCCGTGCCACGCGCCCGGCAGTGGCAAAATTTCGGCCCTCGAAACTGCCCAGCGAAATCGCCATCGACGGCACGCCGAGCAGATAACCTTCCGTGGCGGCGGCGACGGTGCCGGAGTAGATCGTGTCGTCGCCCATGTTGGCGCCGAGATTGATGCCGGATACGACCATGTCGGGCTGGTGATCAAGCAAGCCCGTTACCGCCAGATGCACGCAGTCCGACGGCGTGCCGCTGACATACATGTAACCATTGGCCGCCCGCCGCAGGTGCATCGGACGATCGAGCGTCAATGAATTGCTCGCACCACTGCGGTTGAGCTCCGGCGCCACCACGGTGATGTCGCCCAGATCGGCGAGACTGGTCGCAAGCTGGGCGAGCCCCGGCGCGAAATAGCCGTCGTCGTTGCTGAGCAATATGCGCATGGGGATCTGGGTCGCGAAGATCAAAAAACCGGTACTCATTTTAGCCCATCGCGGTCCGCCGCCGATGGCCGGAACAGACGATGACTATTCCTCCTTCCCGCTTTCGACCGGCAGCCGGGCTTGGCCGCCTGACCCAGAGTAGGATTGCGGATAATGGAAATTGTTCTGCACAACGCCGCCACCGAGATCTCCGAAGCCGACTGGGCCGCACTCGATCACGGCGACGATCCTTTCGCCAGCCGCGCCTTCCTCGGTACTGCAGAAAGAGTCGGCGCTGGAGGCACGGCGATGGGTTGGCAGGCGCAGCATCTGGCGCTGTACGACGGCAAGGTACTGCTCGGGCTCCTGCCGCTCTATCTGCGCACCCATTCCTTCGGCGACTTCTCGCGCGACTGGAACTGGCCATCGGCCTGGCAACGAGCCGGGCTCGACTACTACCCCAAGCTGGTCAGCGGCATGCCCTACACACCCTCGCCGGGGCCGCGCCTGCTGGTGCGACAGGGCATTGAACGGGATGCCGTGGCGACGGCCCTGATCGAGGCCGCGCAGCAAGCTACCCGCCAACTCGGTGCGTCCTCATGGCAATGCCTGTTTGTCGAAGAAGGTGATCGCATCCGGCTGGAAGCGGCCGGCCTGCTGACGAGGCGCGGCGTGCAGTTTCACTGGTTCAATCGGGCTTACCGCGACTTCGACGATTTCCTTGCCGGCTTCACCGCCGACAAGCGCAAGAAACTCAAGCGCGAACGCCGCTTGGTGCGCGAATCCGGCCTGCGGCTGGAAACCCGGCATGGTGACGAAATCGACGTACCCCTCTGGCAAGTCATCCACCGCCAGTATCGGGACACCTTTGCCCGCTACGGCAATCATCCCGCTTTCCCCGTCGGGTTCTTCATCGAAGCGGGCGCCCTGCTCGCCCGGCGCCTGGTCGTCTTCATCGCCTTCCGGGATGAGACGCCGGTCGCCTCGGCCATCTGCTACCGCGACGCCAAAACGCTCTATGGCCGCCACTGGGGCACCGCGATCGAACTGCCAGGGCTGCACTTCGAGCTTTGCTACTACCAGGGTATCGAGTACTGCATCCGCCACGGCCTGCAAGGCTTCGAACCCGGCGCGCAGGGCGAACACAAACTCGCCCGCGGCTTCGAGCCGGTCGCCACCTGGTCCGCGTTCTGGATTGCCCATCCCGACATGCGCCGCGCCGTCGCCGACTTCATCGTCCGCGAAGACTCCGCGATGCAGGATTACGAAGCGGAAACCGCCACCCACCTGCCATTCAAGCTGACAGGCTGATCTGGCCGGATGCGAACGTATCCTGTGCTGCGCGGTGCGGCGTCAGTGCTTTCCCGAAGCGATGGCAAACATTCGCTCGTTGCGAGTCTTGCGCGCCTCTTCGATCGTCAGGCCGACCAAGCTTTCCGGCGGCAAAGGCACGTCCCAATGCTGCTGGAACAGATCCATGTCCTCGCCGGTATCGAGATGTACCCGGTAGACCTTCTCCTGCCAGGTAGGTGCGTTGGGCAGGGCAACCAGTTCGACGGATTCAATGCGCATGGGAAGTGTCCTCTGAGGCCTCGGTTTCACATCATCCTGCGCCCGGGACCGCCGCCCCGTAATCCGGAATTTGACAAGGAATGCCCTCTTGTTTCCGCTTCCCATATCGCTCCGAATGGGATTCAGGCCATGGAACGATCCTCAGTCGGCTGCGGCGACTGAACCGCTGTCACTTGTCCTGGCGAAGTTCATTCATGCGCCGCGCGTGGCTCCTGGCCTCTGCGGTATTCATGGCGGATACCTGTCGGCCGAAGGCGTCACGCGCCTCGGCAGTCTTTTGCGTGGCTTGAATACTGCGAACACACCGCCAGCGCTTGCCAGCCTTGGTTTCGATCTGGCGCATTTCGGCAACCGGATGATGCGCGCCGCAGTGGTAGCAGAACTTGGTTTCGTTCGACATGGGTCAGCTTGTCAGTCGTGATTGATCTTTAGCAAGACGAACTGTTGCGCACATTTCGGGGAAATACGCACAACAAGGAAAAAGGGCCTCCGGCGACTAGCCGGAAACCCTTGGTATTACTGGTCGGGGCGGCGGGATTCGAACTCGCGACCCCTTGCACCCCATGCAAGTGCGCTACCAGGCTGCGCCACGCCCCGACTGCGCGAATTATAACAAAGGAAGTGCTCGCCAACGCTTTGCGCACCGGGAATTCCGCTTCGCGGGCCGGCGTCAGGCAGCGCGGAGGAATTCGATGATTGAGGCGAGTTCGGCGCGCAGCGACGCCTGACTCCCGCCGACCTGAATCTCCTGCGCGTCGAGCAGTTTGCCGGGGCCATCCTCGAGCCTGTTGCGAGCGCCGCTGATGGTGAAACCTTCCTGGTAGAGCAGTTCGCGAATGCGTCGCACCAGCAGAACTTCATGATGTTGGTAATAGCGGCGGTTGCCGCGCCGCTTGACCGGCCGCAACTGCGTAAACTCCTGCTCCCAGTAGCGCAGCACGTGCGGCTTGACACCGCACAACTCGCTCACTTCACCAATCGTGAAGTAGCGCTTGGCGGGAATCGACGGAAGTTCGTCCCGACTATTGCTGGGCGCTGCCACGCGGGAAAGCCTCTACCGCCGCCTTGAGCTTCTGGCTGGCGTGGAAGGTGACGACGCGGCGTGCCGTAATCGGAATTTCTTCGCCGGTCTTGGGATTTCGTCCGGGACGCTGGGGTTTTTCGCGCAACTGAAAATTGCCAAAACCGGAGAGCTTCACGCTGTCGCCCTTTTCTAGGGCGAGGCGCACTTCGTCGAAGAAGGCCTCGACCATGTCTTTGGCTTCACGCTTGTTGAGGCCGACTTTTTCGAACAGCAGATCGGCGAGTTCCGCCTTGGTCAATGTCATATAAGCTCCGACTGCATTTATCCGCGCAAGGACGCATTGAAGCTGCTGCTGGCGATCGCCAGCAAACTGGCAATCACCGCATCCACTTCCGCATCCTCGAGAGTACGTTGAGTATCTTGCATAACTATGCGAAAGGCAAGGCTCTTTTCGCTTTCGCCCAGCCCCTTGCCCTGATATACGTCGAACAGTGCAACATCGCGCACGATGGCTGGTGCGGCGGAGCGCAGCGCCGCCAGCAGAGGTGCCAGCGTCTGGCTCTGCGGCACCACCAGGGCCAGATCGCGGATCACCGCAGGGAAGCGGGAAACCTCGGCATACCGGGCGAAAGGCGTAGCCAGCAAGGCAGCCAAATCCAGCTCAAAGATCACCGGAGCGGTCCCCAGTTCGTATTTCTGCACCCAGCGCGGGTGCAGCTCGCCAAGCACGCCCACCGGCCGGCCATCGAGGCTGACGGTGGCGCAACGACCAGGATGCAGAGCCGGATGCCCGGCCTTGATGAACTCAAGCTGGCGCGGTGCGAACAGTGCCTCGACATCGGCCTTGATGTCGTAGAAATCCACACGCGCGGCGGGCGCTCCCCATTGTTCCGGCAGGTGCGGGCCCGCTGCCACGCCCGCCAGACGCAGGGGCTGGGCGAACCCCGTCACCGGCCCCGCGCTTGCGTCGCGCTTGAAGCAGCGACCCAGTTCGAAGATGCGGACCCGTTCGGTCTGCCGCTTGCGATTGGCGATCAGGGTGCCGACCAGGCCGCCGATCAGCGAGGAGCGCATGACGCCCATCTGGCTGGCAATCGGATTGGCGAGCAGGATGGGCGCTGCGTTACCCGCGAAATCGGCTTCCCACTCGGCTTCGACAAAACTGAAGGTCACCACTTCGTGATAATCGCGCTCGGCAACCAGACGCCTCAATGCCATGGGGGTCCGGCTCATCTCGGTGACCGGCATCATCGCCATCTGCGCCACCGGCGGCTGCGACGGAATGTTGTCGTAGCCATGGACACGGGCGATTTCCTCGATCAGGTCTGCCTCGATTTCGATGTCGAATCGGAAGGACGGCGGCGTGACCAGGAAGTCATCGCCCTGCCGCTCAACCGCTAGGCCGAGCCCCTTGAGCATGGCTTCGATGCGCTCCGTTGCCAGGCGGATGCCCAGCACCCTGGCGGCCCGTGCAGTACGCAGCCGGACCGGCTGGCGCGAGGGCAGATGGGCGGCCGACACGGCCTCTGTCACCGGACCGGGCTGACCGCCGCAGGTATCGACGATCAGTTGCGTCGCGCGTTCGATGGCTTTGCGCTGCAGCTCGAAATCAACGCCGCGCTCGTAGCGGTGTGAAGCGTCCGAACTGAAGCCCAGCGCGCGGGCCTTGCCGGCAATTGCAGCGGGCGGGAAAAAGGCGCTCTCGAGGAACAGGTCGCGGGTGGCCTCATTGATTCCGGAGTGCTCGCCGCCCATGACGCCGGCCATCGCCAGCGGCTTTACGTCGTCGGCAATCAATGCGGTATCCGCCGACGGCGTCACGGTCTGTTCGTTCAACAGCAGAAGCTGTTCGCCGAGCCTGGGCAGGCGCACATGGATTGCACCCGATAGCTCGGCATCGTCGAAGGCGTGCAGCGGCTGACCGAGTTCGAGCATCACGTAATTGGTGACGTCGACCAGGAAGGAAATCGAGCGGATGCCGCTGCGCTCGATGCGCCGCTTCATCCATTCCGGCGTCGGCGCATTGGCATTGACGCCACGAATGATGCGGCCGCAGTAGCGCGAGCATGAAGCGGGCGCATCGAGCACCACCTGCCGCGTGTCGGCAACCGCCGCCGCGATCGGCTTGACATCGGGCGCCAGCAATGGCGTGCCGGTCAGTGCCGAAAGTTCGCGCGCGATGCCGAGCAGCGAAAGGCAATCCGCACGGTTCGGCGTGAGCTTGAGCGTAATCAGGTGATCGTCGAGGTCCAGATGGCGGCGGATGTCCTCGCCAACTGGCGCATCGGCAGCCAGCGGCAGCAGTCCGCCATGATCGTCGGACAAGCCCAGTTCGCGCGCGGAGCAAAGCATGCCGGAGCTCTCGATGCCGCGCACCTTGGCCTTCCTGATATCGATGCCGGGCAGTTTGGCGCCGACCCGCGCGCACGGCACCTTCATGCCCGCGGCCACATTCGGTGCACCGCAGACGATCTGCAGTGGATTGGCTTCGCCGACATCGACGGAGCAGAGCTTGAGCTTGTCGGCATCGGGGTGCTTTTCGACGCTCAGCACTTCAGCGACGACGACATTCGAAAAGTCGGCGCCGGCGGCACGGCGTTCTTCGACTTCGAGGCCGGCCATGGTCAGTACGTGGCAGAGTTCCTCGCTCGACAGGGAGGGATTGCAGAGGCTGCGCAGCCAGGATTCGGAGAATTGCATATCAGTGGAATTGCGCCAGGAAACGCAGGTCGCCTTCGAAGAACAGGCGCAGATCGTTGATGCCATAGCGCAGCATCGTCAACCGGTCCGGCCCCATGCCGAAGGCAAAGCCGGTGTACTTTTCCGGATCGAAGCCGCCAAAGCGCAGCACGTTCGGATGCACCATGCCGCAACCGGCGATTTCCAGCCAGCGGCCTTCCAGCGAGCCGCTCATGAAGGCGACATCGATTTCCGCCGAAGGCTCGGTGAACGGAAAGAAGGAGG
Source organism: Rhodocyclaceae bacterium (assembly GCA_025353195.1). Classification (GTDB taxonomy): domain Bacteria; phylum Pseudomonadota; class Gammaproteobacteria; order Burkholderiales; family Rhodocyclaceae; genus Sulfuritalea. Next base: position 4,845 of record JANXRC010000032.1, on the reverse strand, counting down.
GGCGGAAACGCACCTTGAGATCGTCGGATTCGAAGAAGCGCCGCAGGAAATCGGCGACCACCCCCCTGAGGTCGGCAAAGCTGACGCTCTCGCCAATCCAGAGGCCCTCGACCTGATGAAACATCGGTGAATGCGTGGCGTCGGAATCGACGCGATAAACACGACCGGGACAGATCACGCGCAGCTCCGGCATCGTTGCCAGATCTTTGTAGCGTTCCGTGTGCGCCAGCATCGCCCGGATCTGCACCGGACTGGTATGCGTGCGCAACAGCACGTCGTCCTGCACCTTGCCGTCTTCACCCTGCAGATAGAACGTGTCGTGCATTGAACGCGCCGGATGATTCTCCGGCGTGTTGAGTGCCGTGAAGTTGTGCCAGTCGGTTTCTATTTCCGGGCCGTCGGCGACTTCGAAACCGATCGAGCGGAACAACTGTTCGATGCGGTCGAGGCTGATGGTCACCGGATGCAGACTGCCGCGCGGCATGCCGCGGCCGGGCAGCGTGACGTCCAGCGCTTCGGTCGCCAGTTGGGCTTCAAGTTGGGCGCTCTTCAGCGCATCGCGCCGTGTCGTCAGCGCCGACTCTATGCGCTCCTTGGCGATGTTGATCGCCGCACCGGCGCCCTTGCGCTCTTCCGCCGGCAGTTTCCCAAGGCCCTTGAGCAGCGCCGTGAGCGAGCCTTCCTTGCCCAGATAGCGCGCCTTGGCGTCTTCCAGCTTGGCCGGCTCGGTGGCTGCGGCAAAGTCGGACGTCGCGGAAGCTACGAGTTGATCCAGGTTATCCATTGATCAGAAAAAAATAACAGCAACAAGACGTAGTTTCGGTGAAGGCTAACGGCGAACTGTTTCGGCGTTAAGCGCAGCGGCCGAAACTAAAAAAGGAGACCCCCAACAACCCTGGGCCTCCTTCTCCGGATACAAATACCCTCAGGCCGTCAGCTTGGCTTTGGCCTGTTCGGCCAGGGCGGCAAATGCCGGCTTGTCGAACACGGCGAGGTCGGCCAACACCTTGCGATCAACCTCGATCGAGGCTTTCTTCAGGCCGTTCATGAAGGTGCTGTACTTCATGCCCAGTTCGCGGGCCGCCGCATTGATACGGGCGATCCACAACACACGGAACTGGCGTTTGCGCTGACGACGGTCGCGATAGGCATATTGCCCGGCCTTCATCACCGCTTCCTTGGCGATGCGATAGACCTTGCTGCGACGACCGCGATAACCCTTGGCCTGGTCGAGAACCTTCTTGTGGCGCGCGCGCGCCGTTACACCACGTTTGACTCTTGGCATGGTGTCTCTCCTTAACCGTTAGGCAACATGGCGCGCACCGACTTCGCGTCGGAGGCGTGCACCGTGTGCACGCCGCGCAACTGGCGCTTGCTCTTGGTGGTTTTCTTGGTCAGGATGTGGCGCTTGAACGCACTCCCGCGCTTGATGCCACCGGAAGCGCGCACGACAAAGCGCTTCTTGGCACCGCTCTTGGTCTTCATCTTCGGCATCGAAGATCTCCCTATTACATGGCTGCCAGGTGTTTCCCGCCTCGGGAAAGCTTGGTGACCCGCAACCACTTCTTGTTTCCGCATGCCGAGGCATGCAGAACAAATTCAAATTCTCAATGCGGCTTTTTCTTGGATGCGGCCAGCACCATGATGAGCTGACGTCCTTCCATTTTCGGCCACTGCTCGACCATCGCCTGCTGCTCGAGATCGACCTTGATGCGCTCCAGCATGCGCATGCCGATTTCCTGGTGCGCCATTTCACGTCCGCGAAAACGCAGGGTAATTTTTGCCTTGTCACCTTCGCTCAAAAACTTGATCACGTTGCGCAGCTTGATCTGGTAATCATTTTCGTCCGTACCCGGCCGAAACTTCACTTCCTTCACCACCACCTGCTTCTGCTTCAGCTTGGCCTCGTGCTGGCGCTTTGCTTCTTGATACTTGAACTTGCCGATGTCCATGATCTTGCAGACTGGCGGCACGGCCGTGGGCGCGATTTCCACCAGATCCACACCAGCCTCTTCGGCCAGCGCCAGCGCCTGACGAATCGGGACGATGCCCAGTTGCTCTCCGTCTTCCCCGACCAGACGAACCTCGGGGGTGGTGATCTCTTCGTTGAGACGCTGCGATTTATCCTGAGCGATGGTTCAAATCTCCAAAAAATTAAAAAATCAGACCGTTACGCTTCTATTGCATTGTTCATGCAACAGACGTTCGATCAAGGCCTGGGGGGACATCTGCCCGAGATCCTGATTGCCGCGGGCACGTAAAGCAACCAAACCAGCGACCTTTTCCTTGTCACCAACAACAACGATGTAAGGCCGCTTCAACAAGCTATGTTCGCGTATTTTATAGTTTATTTTCTCTCCACGCAAATCGCTGTCAACGCGCAGACCGGCTTCACGCAGCATTTTCGCCACATATTCGGCGTAATCCGTCTGCGCTTCGGAGATATTCATGACCACCACCTGTACCGGCGCCAGCCAAAGCGGGAAGGCGCCAGCGTGGTTTTCGACCAGGATGCCGATGAATCGCTCCAGCGAACCGAGGATCGCCCGGTGCAGCATCACCGGCGTGTGGCGACTGTTGTCCTCGCCGACATATTCGGCGCCGAGGCGCTCGGGCATCGAGAAATCCACCTGCACCGTGCCGCATTGCCAGGAACGGCCGATGGCATCCTTGATGTGGAATTCGATCTTCGGACCGTAGAAAGCCCCTTCGCCGGGCAGTTCTTCCCACGTCAGGTCGCTTGCCGTCAGACCCGCGCGCAGCGCGCTCTCGGCCTTGTCCCACAGGCTATCTTCGCCGACCCGCCCATCGGGACGCAGCGCCAGTTTAACGGCGACTTCGTTGAATCCAAAATCGGCGTAGACCTTGCGCACCAGATCGTTGAATGCCGTGACCTCCGCCTGGATCTGGTCTTCGGTGCAAAAAATATGTCCGTCGTCCTGGGTAAAGCCGCGCACGCGCATCACGCCGTGTAGCGCTCCCGAGGGCTCATTGCGATGACAGGAACCGAATTCGCCGTAACGCAGGGGCAGGTCGCGATAGGAACGCACATCGGTATTGAAAATCTGCACGTGGCCCGGGCAATTCATCGGCTTCACCGCATAGTCGCGGTTCTCCGAGGACGTGGTGAACATATTGTGCCGGTAATGCTCCCAATGGCCCGAGCGTTCCCACAGACTGCGATCGAGGATTTGCGGGCAGCGCACTTCCTGGTAGCCGTTGTCGCGATAGACGCGGCGCATGTACTGCTCGATCTCCTGCCAAATGGTCCAGCCGTGCGGATGCCAGAACACCAGTCCGGGCGCTTCTTCCTGAAGGTGGAACAGGTCGAGCTGCCGGCCGAGCTTGCGATGATCGCGCCTCTCCGCCTCCTCCAGCATGTGCAGGTAGGCCTCAAGGTCATCCTTCTTCGCCCAGGCAGTACCGTAGATCCGCTGCAACTGCTCGTTTTTCTGGTCGCCTCGCCAGTAGGCTCCGGCGACCTTCATCAGCTTGAAGACCTTGAGCTTGCCAGTGGACGGGACGTGCGGGCCGCGGCAAAGATCGACGAAGTTGCCCTCGCGATACAGCGATACATCTTCACCCTGCGGAATCGCTGAAATCAGCTCTGCCTTGTAGTGTTCGCCGATCGACTTGAAGAATTCCACCGCCTTGTCGCGCGACCAGACTTCGCGGGTGACCGGAAAATCCTTCTTCGCCAGCTCGGCGATGCGCTTTTCGATGGCCTCCAGGTCTTCCAGCGTAAAGGGCCGCTTGCAGGCAAAGTCGTAGTAGAAGCCGTTTTCGATCACCGGGCCGATGGTCACCTGCGCCTCGGGAAACAGCTCCTTGACGGCATAAGCCAGCAGGTGCGAGGTCGAATGGCGAATGATGTCGAGGCCATCGGCATCCTTGTCGGTGACGATGGCGACCCGGGCATCATGCTCGATCAGGAATGAGGTATCGACCAGTGCGCCGTCGACGCGCCCGGCCAGTGCCGCCTTGGCGAGACCGGCGCCAATCGACGCAGCGACCTCAGCCACCGTCAGCGCTTGCGGGTATTCGCGTTTCGATCCATCGGGCAGGGTGATCACCGGCATCTTGGCTTGCTCCAGAAAAGCAACAGGGCGCACGGTTCACGCGGGATTCACGCGGTGCGCCCTGCAAATCAGTCTGACTAAATTTTATCACAGCGGCTCATTGCCTTACGGCATCATTGCGCTGTCGCGACACGCAAGAGGAGCATTTATGAATATCGACGGATTCATGGAGAACTACCAGCGCGCCTGGGAAGCCAGCGACGAGAATCTGCTGGTATCGCTGTTTGCATCTGACGGCACCTATCGCAACACTCCCTTCGCCGTCCAGCAGGGGCATGAAGCCATCAAGCAGTACTGGCAGCGGACCAAGCTCCAGACCGATATCCGGCTCACCTATGAGGTGCTGCACCGTCACGCCACCGGCGGTATTGCCCACTGGCACACCACGTATCAGGTGACCTCGGAGGATATGTTCAAGATGTGGGCGGCATCGACCGGCACCAACATGCTCGCCCGCAAACCCGGCGACCCGCTGCCACGCCTGGCACTGGATGGCATGGCCATCGTCGAATTCGACAGCGGCGGCCTGTGCCGCGACTTCCGCCTCTGGTGGCACAGCCGGGTTGACGACTGACCGTACAAAATGAAACGGCCGCAGGATAGATCCTGCGGCCGTTGCCTGGTGTTGGTAGGCGCGATTGGACTCGAACCAACGACCCCCACCATGTCAAGGTGGTGCTCTAACCAGCTGAGCTACGCGCCTGCTGCCTGCAAAAGAGGCGCGAATTTTACCCGAATCACGCCTTCGGTCAAAGAGTTTTGGCTT
>JANXRC010000219.1 GCA_025353195.1 Rhodocyclaceae bacterium | reverse complement strand
GGACAGGCCGCTTTCCTTTTCCATCAGCGCGTCGTGGAAGGCGAAGAAGGCGCGCCATTCGGCGGGGCGATGCGCGAGGGCGAGAAACACGTTGGGAACGAAACCGGACTTCTCCTGCACCTCGAGGATGCGGGCGCGGATGTCTTCGGGCAGGTCTTCCAGTTTCGGCACGGGATAGCGGCTGATCGATGGCGTGGTCATGATGTCCTCGTTGAAATGACTGTTGTGTCGTCGTATTTTATGTCGCCGGCCCGTGCAGCGGAATCCTATGCATGCAGAGCCCCGGCGCGCAAAGCGTCGCGACGGCCGCGGCCTGCGCTTCCGGTCGTGGCAGAATGCACTGATCGCCTATTGGTGTCCGCGCTCATGGAGCCACTGATTGTCAATCTTGCCCCTACTGGCCTGGTGCCGACGCGCGCTCAATCGCCTCATGTGCCAGTGACCGCCGCTGAGGTGGCGGCGGACTGCGCGCGCTGCTGTGCCGCAGGCGCCGCCATGCTGCACCTTCATGCACGCGCGGCCGACGGATCCCCGAGTTGTGACCGCGAGGTGTTTGGCGATCTGGTGGCCGCCGTGCGGCGGCGCGTGCCGGATGCGATCATCGTTACCACCACCAGCGGGCGCCGCGCCCCCGAGGTTGAACAGCGTGCTGCCAGCCTGACGCTGCAGGGCGAGCAAAAGCCGGACATGGCGAGCCTTACCTTGAGTTCGCTGAACTTCAGTTCCGAGGCCAGCGTCAGCGCGCCGTCCACCGTGATGCGGCTTGCCGCCATCATGAAAGAGCATGGCATCCGCCCGGAACTGGAGGTGTTCGATCTGGGGATGGTGAATTTCGCAAAGGTATTGATCGACAAAGGACTGATCGAGCCGCCTTTCTACTTCAACATTCTGCTTGGCAATCCCGCCTCGGCCCAGGCCAGCCTGCTTCATCTGGGAACCCTGGTGGCCGACTTGCCGCCGCAGTCGGTCTGGTCCGTGGCGGGCATCGGTCGGCATCAGGCGCTTGCCAATGCCCTCGGCGTTGTCGTCGGCCACGGCGTGCGTACCGGGCTGGAGGACAACCTCTGGCTGGACAGCGAGCGCACTTTGCTCGCCACCAATTTGCAACTCGTGGAGCGCATTGCGGCCCAGGCGGCGGCGCTCGGCAGACCGCTGGCCAGTTCGAGCCAGGTTCGCAGTCGGCTCGGTCTTGCGCCACGCCCATGACGGCGACCGCTGCCCCCCGGCTGGTCATCTTTGGCGCCAGCAATACCGTTTCCGATCTGTTTGATTGCGCGCTGGCCAACGGACTGCTTCCCGCCAAGGTGGTTCTGCATTTGCCGGAATCATCCGGCGCACGGGACATCCCTCTCGCTGCACGCATTGCGGCGCTGAAAGGCCTGTGTGAGCTACCGCACGTGGAAATGCTGGATGATTTTCAGCCCGGTGCCGACGAGCTTTACCTGCTCGGCCCGACCACGCCGACCCGCGCCAATCTGGCGGCGGAACTCGCGCGACGCTTCGGCCTTCGCTATCACACGCTGGTTCATCCCACGGCCTATGTGTCGCCCCTCGCGCAACTGGGCCAGGGGGTCTTTGTCGGCGCCAACAGCGTGATCGGCCCCGGTGCGCGCCTGGGCGATCATGTTTTCGTTAACCGTGGCGTCACCATCGGTCACGATACCCATATTGGCCCTTTCTCGCGGATTCAGCCGGGCGCGAACCTGGGCGGGTTGTCGCGGATCGGCAGCGGCGTCACCATCGCCATCGGCGCAACCTTGCTGGAACGGCTCGTGATAGGTAACGGCGCGTTTGTCGGTGCCGGCGCCGTGGCCACCGAGGATGTGCCTGACGGCGTGCTGGTGCTGGGAATTCCGGCGAAATTCAAGAAGGCTTTGTAAGCCGCGCCTTGGCGAGGACGGCTGCCTGCCGGCAAGCCGCCAGCAGCGAGGGGCCGGAGGCGTCCAGGTCGAAGCGCTCCGCAAAACGCTGGCGCAAGGATTGCCCCATATCGGCACGTAGACCGGAGCCTTCCGTGAGGGCTGCCAGACGCTCCATGTAGGCATTCATGTCGGGCAGCGCGAATTCGCCCACCTTGTCGCCGCCATCGGAACCCGAAAGCGCCGTCACCGGCAGACCTTCGGCCATGGCTTCGGCCACACTGAAGCCGCCGCCCATGCGCGGCGGATTCACGTAGATATCGGCACAGCGCAAGATGCCGGGCAAGTCGTTGCGGGTCGCCAGGGCTCGCACGCGACCCGGTGCTGCCGGCACCAAGGCCTGCGGCATTTTGCCGTCGCCTCCTATCAGGAGCCAGACGACCTGGGGATGGCGCGACATCAGCTGCAGCATGCGGTCGGCCCATTCGCCCTTGATCTCGTGCTCCAGACGGAATCCGGCCGTGACCCAGATCACGGTTGTTTCCCCAAGACCGAAATCTGCCCGCGTGACCGGCCATTGTTTCCTGGGGCGCCTTATCCGCCACGGGTGATACACCGGTTGCGGCGACGGAAATATTCCTCCCCAGACTTCCCGGCGTTCACGTTGTGTTTCGGCGGTCAGCCAGACATCCGCAGGGGCGATTGGTGCGACGGTGTTGACGCTGATGGCCACCACCGGACGGACCGTGTACAAAGCTGCTGCGAGCGGCGAATAGAGGCCGACCAGGAGCACGACATCGGGATTGAAATCGGCCAGCACGGGCATCAGGTCTCGCCAGCGCCCAGGCAGGCTGAAGCGGCTGTCGCTGATCGTCATGTTCACGCCGGCCGGCAGGATGTTTGCCCAAGCCTGCGCGTTCAGGGGTGGCAGCATCAATTCACGGCCATCGCCGCGGAACTGCGACGCATCAGGCGGCGTCAGTTCCTGCGCAGAAAAGATGTGAACCTGCCGACCTTCGCGCGCAAGGACGACGCATTGCTCTACCGCCATCATGCTTGGCGTATGAAACTCATGACCGACATACGGAACCACTACCGCAACGCGTTCAATTGTTTTCGGCACGTGCGGCAAGAATCCCGGTGGCATCAGTTGAACCGCCTCTTGCATCAGGCGCCTGGCCATCTCGGGCACCAGGCCGGCGGACAGGTCCGCGGTGAAATCAGCCCGGTTTTCCAGATGCTGCAATGCGCTTAGCCATCGATAAGCCATGAAAGCTGCCAGTCGATCCGGGTCACCCGGCTCTGCTGCAAGAACCTGCGCAGCAGCAGCGTTTTCAAAGCGGGAATCGCCGGTCGCTCCAGCAAGAAATGTCAGCCGCTGAATATCCGCGCGGGCTTCGCCGCACGGCGAGGTCTCGAGAACGTCGAGCACCGATCGGCGTTCGGCTTGGTCCGTGGTTGCCGCCCAGATAGCCGTCAAGCCGTGCCAGCGCGGGGCGCACTGGGGTTCCTTCAGGCTTCGTTCTAGCGCATCGAGCAGCAGCGTCATGACAAATGGGATCTGATCGGGAGTGGGCGCGGATTGGCGGACATTTGCGGGGCAGCGATCCGAGCATTCTGCCACGGCAGAAGCGCAGGCCGTGGCAGAATGCCGCTACCGCTGAGTCGACTCCCTGCCTAGGAACCGTTGATGGTCAAGATTGATGTCGTAGCACTTCACGTTGGCCTGCCGACATGAGCGATATTGCGCCGGATCATTCCAGCAACCGGTTCTCGCAGTCACTGGACGTGGATAAGGAGGCACGCTCCGCGCTCAAGGGCCAGAAGACGCTTTGCGTCTGGTTTACCGGTCTATCCGGTGCCGGCAAGTCGACCCTTGCCAACCTGCTCGACAAGCGCTTGCATGAGGCTGGTCGCCACACCTATCTGCTGGATGGCGACAATGTCCGACAGGGTCTCAACCGGGACCTTGGCTTTACCGAAGCCGATCGCGTCGAGAACATTCGTCGCGTCGCCGAGGTGGCCAGGCTGATGACGGACGCCGGCCTCATCGTTCTGGTGTCCTTCATCTCGCCCTTCCGCGCCGAGCGCCGGATGGCGAGAGCCCTCTTTGCGTCCGGCGAGTTCCTCGAAATCTTTGTCGATGCACCGCTTGCGGTATGTGAACGGCGCGACCCAAAGGGGCTCTATGCGAAAGCGCGGTGCGGCGAACTGAAAGACTTTACCGGCATCGACAGCGCTTACGAAGCACCGGAAAGCGCCGAACTCACGCTGAATACGCATGAACATTCGGCGGTAGAGTGTGCCGACAAGATCATCGAGCGAATCCTGCGGGACTGAAGCGGTAATTGTGGAGAGTCGGCGCTCACGGGACGGCGCTAAGGCGCTGGTTCGACCAGCGAAATGAACTGCTCGACCTTGCCATTGGCGGCGTTGCGAATCGTATCGACGTACTCGAAGCGCAGGCGGAACGGGTAACCCAGTTTGCCCTGGATGAACGCCGTCAAATCTCGCATTTCGGAATCGTCGAGCGCGCGCTCCATCACCAGGCGAACCTGTAACTCCTCGATGCTCGTCTGGATCATCTGCATCAGTTCGATCGGCGCGACTTCCTGCAACTGGCTTTCGTAGCCAAGACGTGGCCAGCGCCGCTTTCCATCCGGCAATGTAAGCAGGTTGCGATAACGTCCCATGATGCGCTTCAGTACCGGCAAGCCACGCCCACAGGAACATGGCCCGCCGACTTCCGCGTAATCGCCGATCTCGTAGCGGATCAGCGGCGTGGCGAAGTTGTTGAGGCTGGTGATCAGGACGCGGCCGACTTCGCCGGGCGCGCAGGCCCGGCCATGGTGGTCGACGACCTCGAGCAATACGTTCTCCGCCTGCACATGGTAGTGAGGATGCTCCGGGCATTGCAGAGCGAGGTAGCCCGCCTCCTGGCAACTGTACATGTCGACCACGGGTGCGTTCCATGCTTCGCGGCAGAGATCACGCAGCGAATCGTCCGGGCTTTCGCCCATCGTGCGCACCTCCTTCAGTTCCGGCAGCAAAATTCGATGATCGAGACAATGCCTGGCCAGGCCGATGATCACACTCGGGTGGCTCAGCAGGTAGCCGGGACGATCAACCGCAAGGCGCTCGGCAAGATGTGCAACATCAAGCATGATGTCGTAATTGACCGAAGGTCCGGTCAGCGCGACGTCGTCAGTGGCGGGTCCCCAGCCTGCGGCCAGCGCCCCAGTAGCTTCCTTCAGTGCAGGATCCCGCTGGTGGCGAACCACGCAAAGCTTCTCGGTCAGGTCCCGGCGATGCCACAGATGGTCGCGCAGGCAGAACACCTGCCAGAACAGGTTGGTGAGATCCGTGCCGATCACCTCGACCACCATTCCCGTCGAGCCCGACGTTCTGAGCGGAAAGGTTCTGCCGTGCTCCTTGGGAATTCGCTCGCTTCGCAGATCGGTCGCCGCGCCGTGCAATGCCTTCCGTGTCAGGACGGGGATCTCCTGCCATGTTTGCGGGGTCAGGCCATCAGTTGGGAAGCGGTCATAGAGTTGCCTCCGGTAATGGGGAACGGTTGTGGCGGCAAAGGAAACGAGCTCCTTGAGTTGATCGAACTGCGCCGCCGCGATCTCTTCCGGCTTCTGCCATTGGCTCTGCTCCAGTTGGAACAACAAAGCAAGCTTGTTGGCCGCCATCGGCGCGGGAAAGGCCGGCCAGGCGATATTGGCGAGGGTCGAGCGGTACGAAGTATCGAGCTTCATCGTCGCATCCTAATCGGTACGCCAGAATTCAGGTGCGCCTCAGGGTTACGATCGGGCAGCAGGCGCCCAGCGCATAGCCCGGTTCGACGACGCTGACGGATTCGAAGCCGCCAGCGTCCGAACAGGCCATGCGCACGACCTCGATAGCCTCGGTCAGGTGGTAACTCGCCGTGCTTTCACGATGTAGTTCCAGTGATCGCACATGCTCGAGCGGCCATCCGTGATCCTCGGCGAGGCGATCGAAGTTGCCGACTGCGGCAAGGATGTGCGCGACGACCTGTTGCGGGCGAACGCCCTGCTGCGCGTCTCCCTGCAACGCTCCCCACAGACGCAACTTCAAGGCATCGAGGCTGCTGACGCGGCCCGCGCCAAGATCCGCAAACACCTCTTCGATGCTGCCGGTCCGCCCGCGCGGTGCGAATAACCTGACCGCGAAGATCCCTCCCGGCGCGAGAACCCGATGCAGTTCGCGCAGCAATTCCGCCTGCCCTTGCGGGTAGGACAGCATGCCGAAGCCGCCGTCGCAGACGACGATATCACGGCAGCCGGTTGCCAATGGCATGGCCGTCCACGACCCCAGCAGTGCGGCTGCGGGCGGGCCTGGCCAGACGGCCTTGATCATCTGTCTCGAACCGTCCAGCGCACGCAGCGTGGTCCCGGCTGGCCAGCGGAGCGAGTACAACTCGGGCGTGACACCGAGAATCAGCGCGCGCGGCGCTCTGCTGTGTGCATTGAGCCACCCGAGGATGGCGTCCTCGAATGCCGCGAGGTCTTCCGGCGCCGGTCGCAACGGTGGGCCGACCAATCGCCAGAGCTGCGCCATGCGCGACCAATGGTTTCCGCTCATCGATAATCTGCAACCAGTGAAAAGCCCGCCAGACTGCGGTCGAAACGCTCGCGGTAGGCAGCAAGCTGGCATTCGGTGAGGGCGGCAACCCCCTCGCCGACCTTGCCGTGGCGGATGAACTGGTCCGGGTTTCGCACCAGGTAAGGCGCGTCGGCCTTTCCGGCGAAGTGTTCGTTGCGCGGGGCGAAACGGGCCTCGTGCTGTTTCATGTACTCGAAGCTGCAGCGCTCCAGCACTCGCGCCAGCGTTGCTTCGGTCACTGCGATGCCGCAGGCTTCCGCCACCCCCAGCACCGTCGCAGCGAAATTGCGTTTGAGGTCCTCGAAGCGTACATAGGTGATGGGCAGGCAGGCGGAGTTCTCCAGCCAGGGGCGAAGATGATCGAACCAGTTGTAGTCGGTGCCGCCGAGGAAGTCATCGAAGTGTTCCTCGAAGCTGCCGTCGTAGCGCTTGAAATTGCGCCGATGGTGAAATAGTGACAAGCAGACGTCGCGGCCGTCCCGCACCACGAATATGAACCGGCCGCGACGGCCTTTCGCAAACCGCGCGTAACGATCGTGCGACTTGATAATCCGTGGCTGCGGCGTGTAGGCCGGAGCGAGTTCGCGCAAGGTCGAGTAGTACACCCAGGGCGAGATGTCGAACAGGTGATCGAAGTCCATGTCGCCATCGGTCGTCAGCTGGTACAGGATCATCTGCATCCAGGTGGTGCCCGATTTCGAATACGTGGAGACCATGATGTCGTCGTCGCTCTCGCCGAATTCGGCCAGGTAGCGGCGATAGCGCAGCTCGAATTCCCATGCTGTCGTCCGGGGGGAATGCAGCAGCGCGTGCAATGCCTTGCCGCCGGCGTGCAACGCACGGCACCTCGCGATAGCCCAGGGGTTGTGGATCAGCCGACAAGGGAAAGGGTCGAGGGTGCGCATGGGTGGGAGCCGTCAGCATACTACCGACCGGCGCTGGTATCGTTTGCCTACCCCGGTCCTGCAACGCATTGGACGGGCTCTATCGCACCAGTAACAATCGCTTATCAAGTGTGACTTAGGTCATAGCGAGGAGCTGGTTTTGGGGCTGAAAATGGAGTATACAATGGTCGTCGTGCCGCCTGCCTCAGGAGTTTGCACATGAGCTACAAGCCCCCTTCCCGCAAGCACTCTTACCGGTTGTCCACGCCCGTTCGTCTGGGCGTCGCCGCGGTAGCCGCGTGCTTCCTCGCCGCCCCGGTCCTGTCCAACCCGGTGAATCCCGCCGTCGTCAATGGTGCTGCCACCTTCAACCAGGCCGGCAACGTCCTCACGGTGACCAACAGCAATGGCGCCATCATCAACTGGGACAAGTTCTCCATCCAGGCCGGCGAGACCACCCATTTCGCCCAGACCGCGGCGTCCAGCGCGGTCCTCAACCGGGTCCTGAATGAC
>JANXRC010000026.1 GCA_025353195.1 Rhodocyclaceae bacterium | reverse complement strand
ATCAATATCGGGCCCGGCAAAGCCCATGGCCTCCACGCCGACCTGATGAAACTGGCGATAGCGCCCCTTCTGCGGCCGTTCATGGCGAAACATCGGTCCCATGTACCACAGCCGCTTGGGGCCGTCGTAGAGAAGATTGTGTTGCAACACGGCGCGCACGCAGGACGCCGTGCCTTCCGGACGCAAGGTCAGGCTTTCGCCGTTCAACGCATCCTCGAAGGAATACATTTCCTTTTCCACAATATCAGTCACTTCGCCTATTGCGCGGGCGAACAGCGGCGTCGGCTCGACCAGCGGCATGCGGATCGGACGGTAGCCGTAGGCGCGCAACCAGTCGCGCACGGCTTCCTCGAACTGCTCCCAGAGTTCGGCTTCGACCGGCAGGATGTCATTCATGCCGCGAACGGCTTGCAGTGTCTGGCTCATGGTTTCTTCATCCCGACCGGCACGGCGACTCCATGCCCGTCGCGATCAATGACTCGCTCTTTCCGGATAATTTCTGGATACATAGTCGTCAACGATCTGACGGAATTCGGCGGCGATGTTGTCGCCGCGCAAGGTTGTCACGCGTTCGCCATCAACATACACCGGCGCCACCGGCGCTTCACCGGTACCGGGCAGCGAGATACCGATGCTGGCGTGCTTGCTTTCGCCGGGGCCGTTCACCACGCAACCCATCACGGCCAGCGTCATGTTTTCGACGCCCACTCGTGCCAGACGCCATTCCGGCATGCGGCTGCGCACATGATTCTGGATGTCCTGCGCAAGCTCCTGGAACACCGTGCTGGTGGTGCGCCCGCAGCCGGGGCAGGCCGCCACCAGCGGCGTAAAGGCGCGCAGGCCCATGGTTTGCAGGATTTCCTGGGCGACGATCACTTCCCGTGTCCGGTCGCCGTTGGGTTCGGGCGTCAGCGACACGCGTATCGTGTCGCCGATGCCTTCCTGCAACAACACGCTGAGCGCTGCTGTCGAAGCAACGATGCCCTTGCTGCCCATTCCCGCCTCGGTCAGTCCCAGATGCAGCGGGTAATCGCAGCGCGCTGCGAGTTCGCGATAGATCGCGATCAGATCCTGCACGCCGGAGACCTTGCACGAAAGTATGATGTGATCGCCCGGCAGGCCTAGTTCCTCGGCCCGTGCAGCGGACTCGAGAGCGGAAGTGACCATCGCCTCGCGCATGATCTCGGTGGCATCTTTGGGCTCCGCACGCCGGGCGTTTTCATCCATGATGCGGGCGAGCAAGGTCTGATCCAGGCTACCCCAGTTAACGCCGATGCGAATCGGCTTGTCGAACTTGCAGGCGATGTCGATCAACTGCGCGAACTGCTCGTCGCGCCGGGCACCCTTGCCGACGTTGCCGGGATTGATGCGCAGCTTGGCCAGGGCCTCGGCACACGCCGGATGCTCCGCCAACAGCTTGTGCCCGTTAAAATGGAAATCACCGATCAGCGGCACGTCGACGTTCATCTGCGCCAGGCGTTCGCGAATCTTCGGCACGGCAGCGGCCGCCTCGCGGGTGTTGACCGTGATGCGCACCAGTTCCGAACCGGCGCGCGCCAACTGCGCCACCTGCATCGAAGTCGCAAACACATCCTCGGTGTCGGTGTTGGTCATCGACTGGATGACAATCGGCGCCGTACCACCAACGCCGACTCTTGCCACCATGGCAAGACGGCTTGCGCGCCGCGCCAGCGTAACTCTGTACGTCTCGCTCATTCCAGGTTAAACCGGGCGACTTCTTCGCGGGTGTATGGTTTCAGATCGATGCTGCGCTCGCCCATGAAGACGCGGACGCCCGATGCCCTGCCGATCCAGATCTGGAATGGCGCCTTGCCTTCGACGTTCTGGCGGGTCCCTGCCGGATATTCGCCGACGAAAACAATTTTCTGTGTGGCGTCGCGAATCTCGATCCATGAATTGTCATCGAACTCGACGCGCAAACCGGCAAATGGCGGCGAACTGGCGCTTGTAACGCGGGCGCCGGCCGGCTCATTCCCGGCAACCACTGCCGGTGCAGGCACAAGTACCGGTACAACCGCAGCAGCCACCACCGGATTGGTCACAACCACGGCAGGACTGCCGTCCCCACCGAGCAAACGCTGTGTCACGCCCGCGTCGCCTGGCAAGTTCGAATACCAATACGCTGCCAGCGCCAAGAGCAGGATGACAGCACCGGCGCCAACGAACTTGAGCGGAACGCGCTCGAAGATCGTAGGCTGCTCGGCCTCACCCATGTTGGCCGGCGGACGCACGTCGGCCTCGGCAACCGGGACGGCCGGTTCAAGCTGCGCCAGCAGGGGCGCTGCATCGAGCTTGAGAAGCTTGGCGTAGTTGCGAACCAGGCCGCGCACCGCAGTGGAACCCGGCAGGCTGGCGTAGTCGTCCCGTTCCAGCGCCTCAATCTGGCGTGTGCTGAAGCGAATCACGTGCACCACATCGGCAATTGACTGACCACGCGCCTCCCGCGCCCGGCGCAATATGGATCCCGGCGTATCCGATTCGATCGGAGCAGCAGGGTCTGTCGCCTCTGCTGGTATGGCGTCGATGGATTCGGCGTTCAGGCTTTCCGTCACTCGCGCTTCACTCATAGTGTCCCTGAGTCAGCAGACGCTGTTCCGGGGAACCAGGAAACCGCCGTCGCAGCTGCGACGCGTAGCGGGCCTCGGCCTCACGGTTACCCAACTTGCGTTCGATGCGCAAAGCCAGCCAGACCACCTCCGCCGTGGGCTCCATCATTCTTTCGATATCCGTGGTCCACTGCCTCGCTTCACTTTGGCGCCCCTGCCGGTAGGCGATTTCGGCCAGCCAGTACAGCGCCTGGGTGTTGGTTGGGGACAGGCGCAAAGCGGTCAGCAGGTAGTCTTCGGCGGCCTTGTCATTCTTCATCCGCACCGAGCAAACGCCGGCGTTGGTAAAAGGTTTGGTCGGCGTCGTATACAGCGGGTTCTTCGCCGCCGCCATGAAGTAGCTTATCGAGCCCTGTTCGCGACCGTTCTGACAGAGGAACCAGCCGTAGTTGTTGCTGATTTCGGGATCGCCGGGCGCCAGATTAAGGGCTTTTTGAAAATTGTCCTCGGCCAGCCGTGCTTCGTTGAGCACCATGTGGGTCAGGCCCAGCAGGTTATACGCTGGAGCGTAGTTCGGGTCGGCCGAAAGCGCGATGCGCGCCTCCTCAAGCGCAATCGCCGAACGGCCGTCGAGCATGTACAGCGACCCCAGTTCGGTATGCACCTTCGCCCTTTGCTGTTGGTCGGTTGCCGCGGGCTGCGCCGAGACGGCCTGCTGGGCTCCTGCCCCGGAATCGGACCCCATCGTCGTGCAGCCCGCGAGCAGAAGCACGATCCATAAAGAAACAGTCGTCTTGTTCATAGGTGCAGCTCCACTCCAGCAGATGTACCAGCCAATCCGGTGGCGGCTTCCGCCGCACGCACTACGCGCCGCGATCTATCCTGTACCTTGCCTGCCAATTGTCCGCAAGCGGCATCGATGTCCTCGCCGCGCGTCTTGCGCGTCGTGGTGACGATTCCACCGTTGATCAGGATCGAAGCAAAGCGCCTGACCCGCTCGGCGGGCGAGCGATGGAAACCGGAAGCGGGGAAGGGATTGAAAGGAATCAGGTTGAACTTGCAAGGGACATCCCGTACCAGATGCAGGAGCGCACGGGCATCGGCATCGCTGTCGTTGACCCCGTCGAGCATCACATACTCGAAGGTGATGAAGTCGCGCGGCGCTTGAACCAGATAGCGCTGACAGGCAGCCATGAGTTCGGCAAGAGGGTACTTGCGATTGATCGGTACCAGTTTGTCGCGCAAACCGTCGGTCGGTGCGTGCAGGGAAACCGCGAGGGCCACCGGACAGGCCGCGGCCAGTCTATCCATGGCCGGCACAATGCCCGAGGTCGATACCGTGACGCGCCGCCGCGACAAGCCATAGGCGTTGTCATCCAGCATCAGACGCAGCGCCGGAACAAGATTGTCGAAGTTGGCCAGCGGCTCGCCCATGCCCATCAACACGACATTGCTGATGATCCGCTCGCCGCTGTTGCCACTCGCTGGCGTATGGCCCAGTGCACGGTTTGCCTGCCAAAGCTGGCCGATGATCTCGGATGTGCTCAGGTTTCTGTTGAAACCCTGGCGGCCGGTAGAACAAAAAGCGCATTCGAGCGCGCAACCTGCCTGGGAAGAAATGCACAGCGTGCCGCGGTCATCCTCGGGGATGAAGACCGTCTCCACCGCATTGCGGTTGCCGACATCGAACAGGAACTTGCGCGTGCCGTCGTCCGACAGCTTGTCGCTGATAGTCGGCGGTGGCGAGACGGTGGCGTTCAAGAGCAGCTTCTCACGCAGCGACTTGGCGATGTCAGTCATCGCATTGAAGTCGCTCTCCCCGAAATGATGTATCCAGCGCAACACCTGGCGCGCGCGGAAGGGCTTCTCGCCCTGCTGCGCGAACCAGGCTGTCAGGCCTTCGGCATCGAAATCGAGGAGATTTACGGTCATTGCCGACTAACGCGAATAGACGTTCAACGCGGGAAAGAAATAGGCAATTTCGACGGCAGCAGTTTCCGCCGCATCGGAGCCATGCACGGCATTGGCATCGATGCTGTCGGCAAAGTCCGCACGGATGGTACCCGCCGCGGCCTTTTTCGGATCGGTGGCGCCCATCAGGTCGCGATTCTTGGCAATAGCGCCTTCACCTTGCAACACCTGAATCATCACCGGACCGGAACTCATGAATTCGACCAGATCCTTGAAGAAGGGACGCTCTTTGTGCACCGCGTAGAAACCCTCTGCCTCCCGGCGCGACAGATGGGCCATGCGCGCGGCAACAATCTTGAGACCGTTCGTCTCGAAGCGGGAATAGATCTTGCCGATTACATTCTTTGCAACTGCATCGGGTTTGATGATCGACAGGGTGCGTTCGACAGCCATTTGACTCTCCAGCGAAAAGTTAAGCGAGATTAGATAACTCGCTATTTTATCGCAGAATTCAGGGCATCTTCGAGCCTTGCCGGTGAAAAACTATGGCCCCGGCACAGGTATCTGTCGCACCGGAATTAGCAGTTCCGTCAGGTAGTCATTCTCCTGTACCGTGTTCGCGTCGTTAAGGTAGCGCTCAAAGGGCGAAATGCGCTGGTCGGGCTGGATGTTCTCGATGCGCATGCGTTGCATGGCCTGATACCAGGCGATGTCCATCGCCGCATGGCTTCCTTGCAGGCGGATCACATAGGCGCGATGTGCGGGCAGGTCGCGCACCGGCAATTCGCCGACATCGACATCGCCAATGGGGATACCCATGTGGCAGACCGTGGTGCGCAACTTGATGTTGGTGCTGGCATAGACGGCGATCGGCTCGCCACCTGATTGCACGCCATGCTCGGCAAACTGCCGGCGCAAGTCCGCAAAGCCTTCCCGGATCGCCTCACGAAGACGCTTGAGCGGCCCCCGGTAGGTGGCGTACGCATAGCGGCTGGCCGGAACGTCGCGCACGCCGAGATAGGTGAGCGAATAGCGCGGCGCATCAGCGGGCTCAAGCAATCCGGCGAGCCGGTCCAGGCCATACCGGTAGTCGAGTTCGATCGTGCCCAACACCGTTTGCGCAAAGGCACGCAGGGAGAAGCCAACCCTGCCCTTCATGCTCCAGGTCACTTCGGTCTTGCCGCCGCGGCTGGCGAATTGCCAAGTGCCGCGCCCCCGAAAGCTGAATGGATTCTTGAAGCGCATCCGTTGCTCGATGCGCTCCCGCGCAATCATCCGCACGTTCTCGATTTCACCGAAACCGATCCTCTCGCTATTCCAGGCATAGCGGCCGCCCTTGCCATCGGTCTGCCCGAACAGCGACACCTGCACCTCAGGCTCGTGTTCCAGCCACGGATTCCACGCGCCCCAGTGGCGAAAGTCTGCGACTTTCACGTAGACCTCGTCGATCGGCGCGTCGATGATCCGCGTTTGCGTGACGCGCAGACGCCCGCTGTAGCGGGCCATATAGACGAACACCGCAACAACGCAGAAGGCGACGACGAAGATCAACGTGGTCATTTGCGAATTCCCGGGCTTGAAAAAAAGCCCGGCCGAAGCCGGGCTTGGAAATGCGGGAAGAAGCTTACACCCCTTACATCATGCCCATTGCCTGCGGTACTACCAGCGTCAGCCACGGCCAGTAGGTGACGATGACCAGGAACACGAGCATGGTGCCCAGCCAGGGGAGGACGGCTTTGGTCAGTTCAGTGATGCCCAGACCCGAGATGCCCGAAGCGACATAGAGGTTCAGACCGACCGGCGGGTGACAAAGGCCGACTTCCATGTTGACATCGATCAGGATGCCGAAGTGCACCGGGTTGATGCCCAACTGCATGGCGGCCGGGAAGAAGATCGGTGCCATGATCAGGATGATCGACGAGGGATCCATGAAATTGCCGGCACCCAGCAGAATCAGGTTGACCAGCAGGAGGAATCCATCCTGCCCGAGGTTCATGCTCAGAATCCATTCGGCGAGACGGTTCGGCATGTTCTCGTTGGCCAGGACGAACGAGAACAGGACGGCGTTGGTGATGATATACAGCAGCATCGCCGACATGTTGGCCGCGTCGCGCAATACCTTGGGCACGTCCTTGAGCGTCAGGTCCTTATACACATAGATCGCAACGAAGAACGAGTACACCGCCGCCATCGCGGCTGCCTCGGTGGCCGTGAAGATACCCGAGTAGATGCCGCCGACAATGATGACCACGAGCATCAGGCCCCAGACACTCTTCTGGAAGAACTTCAGGCGTTCCAGCCAAGTGGCCTTTGCCATTCGGGGATAGTTGTTCTTCTTCGAGATGTACCACGTCACGGAACAAAGCATCAGAGTCAGCAGGCTACCCGGCAGCAGGCCGGCGACAAACAGGGCACCGATCGAGGTGTTGGTCGAGATGGCATAAATCACTTTGGGAATCGACGGCAGCATAAGGATGCCCAAGGAACCGGCCGTGATGATTACGCCGGCGCCGAAGCGCGCCGGATAGCCATGCGCCACCATTGCCGGCAGCACGATGGAGCCGATGGCCACCACAGTGGCGACACTCGACCCGCAGACAAGGGCGAACATGGCACAGGCGAGAATCGATGCCAGCGCCAGGCCGCCGTGGAAATGACCGACCAGCGAGGTCGCGAAATTGATCATGCGCCTTGCCACCCCGCCGTGGGTGAGGAAGTTGCCGGCGAGGATGAAAAATGGAATGGCCATGATTTCCCATTTTTCGATGCCGGTAAATAGCTTCAGCGCGACCGACTCCATCGGCACATGGGTCATGGTAACAATGAAGGTCAGCACCGTAAGGCCCAGCGAAATCGAGATGGGCATGCCGGTGAGCATGAGGGCGATCAGCAGCCCGAAAATGATTGCAGCATTCATGGTCAGGCGCCCCCGTCTTTCTTGTCCTGGTTTTGCTGCGGCCAGTGCGGACTATGCTTCTTCCATTCCTCGTCCGACTGCCCCATCTGTGCATGCTCCCTTCCCTCGCCTTCTTCCAGCATTTCGCCGACCAAGGGCGCCTCGGCCTCTACGCCTTCAACGTGTGCGTGGTCGTGGTGGGGTAGTTCGCCAGTCTTCCAGAATGTGGAAGTGACCTGCAGGAAGCGGAAGCACATCAGCGACGAACCCAGAGGAATCGCTGAATAGACCATCCACGTCGGCCACTCCAGGTCGGGCGTCGTCGGGCCTTCGGGAATATCGCCGAAAGGACTGCCGATCAGGCTGAGAAAAGCGTGATGCGCGCCGTTGTCCCAGACGAAATGCGCTCCGAGATAGCCGACGGATCCGGTAAAAAACGCGCCGGCCAGCAAACCAAAGAGGACGACTCTGCCACGGATCTTCTCGTCCAGCCGATTGATGACAACGTCAACTCCAACATGGATGCCGGTACGTACGCCATAGGCAGCGCCAAACTTGCACATCCAGACGAACATAATGATGCAAAGTTCCTGCGCCCAGCTGAAATTGAGGCTCAACATCCAGTCCTGCACGACCGGAATCGGCGCTCCGGCAAGATACCGATGCAGAACCGAGAAGAAGATTATGAGCGTTGCGCCGCCCATGAGGAAGGCTATCAGCCACTCCTCGAGATGGTCAAGAAACTTCATGAACGGAACCCTCCGGAGCCATTTTTATGACTGTTGGTTCTTTGCTTGGATCGCCGGCGCATATTCGCGCCGGCGGAGATTGCAGAACGCTCTTACAGCTTGTTGGGATCGAAGCCGGTCTCTTTGTATATGGACTGCAACAAGTCCTTGCCGACGCGATCAGCCATCTTCACATGCACCGGCGCCAGCGCCTTCTTGAACGCCAGCTTCTCGTCCTTGGTGGGCGTATAGACGGTTGTCTTGCCGCTCTTCTTGACCCGGTCAAGATCGGCCTCGTTTATTTCATTGGCGAGCTTATTGGCGTAGACAGTGGCCTCCTTCATGGCCTGCTCCAGTTGACCGCGAACATCCGCCGGCAGGCTCTCCCAGAACTTCTTGTTGACGATGACCGCGTAGCCGAGATAACCGTGATTGGTCAAAGTCAGATATTTCTGAACTTCGTGCATTTTCTGAGTGTAGAGGTTGGAAATCGGATTCTCCGTGCCATCCACAACACCGGTCTGCAAGGCCTGATAGACCTCGGAGAATGCCATCACTTGCGGCAGGGCGCCGAGACTGCGCATTTGCTCCTCAAGCACCTTCGATGACTGGATGCGCATCTTCTTGCCCTTCAGGTCGGCCGGCGTCCTGATCGGCGTATTGGCTGAAAACGACTTGAAGCCGTTATCCCAAAAGGCCAGGCCCTTGATACCCTTGGGCTCCAGCTTGGCGAGCAACGACGCGCCGATCGGACCTTGCGTGACCCTGTGCAACTCAGCGGTGTCGTCAAAGATGTACGGAAAATCGAATACCTCGAACTCCTTGACGCCGAGCGGGCCGAATTTCGCCAGTGACGGCGCCAGCATCTGCACGGCGCCAAGTTGCAGCGCCTCCATCTCTTCCTTGTCCTTGTACAAGGCGCTGTTGGCATAGACCTCAACCTTGGCCTTGCCCTTTGTCAGTTCCCCAGCCCTCTTGGCGAAGAACTCGGAAGCCTTGCCCTTGGGAGTATCGGCTGCGACCACATGGCTGAATTTGATGACGATCGGCGCCTGCGCCATCGCAATCGCGGAGAAAGTCGCCGCCACGATGCCTACGAACAATGTGCGAATCTTCACTTTTGATCCTCCTGTTGATTATGTTGTGTGCACAAGGCTACCACTCCGCACGACGCGGTGGCGCGAATTTTCCCCGAGTGTCCAACGCCTGGCTATTGTGGATTTCCGCAAACATCCACCCAAGATGACCAGGCGCGATAACATCGCGGCATGGGATCTTCGATACCACCATCTCCCGGGGAACGCCTCAGCCGCTGGCGCTGGCGATGGCTGTGGATATTGCCGCGGCTGGCGTTCATCCTGTTCGTCGGAGGCGTTGCCTTGCTGCTATGGATGTCTGATCGCGCTGACAAGGAAGAAAGGCGTGCGACGCTGATCAGCGACATACTGTGGCTGGAGCAGAACCTGCGTTTTCACCTGACCCGCAACGAGGAGCTGCTCGGGCGCATCGATCAAGCCCATACCGCCAATCCAGCGGCCTTTGAATCCTATGCCCGCACCTTGTTTGGCTACGAAAGCGGCCTGCGGCAACTAATCTGGTTGGGCACCGACGGGGCCGTGAAACTGGCGCATCCGACTACCATGGATCCCAGCCTGGTTGGGGACGCGGGAGAAGCCCTCCCTTCCAGACAAAGCTTCGGTCTGGCGCGGTCACTTGCGAAGCCCGTCTATAGCAGACCGTATCCCTATTTCACCAACGACTGGCAGTTCGAGGTACACGTCCCAGTATCCCGGGAGGGCAGAATCGTCGGTGTGGCCGTTGGTGTCTACCGGATTCGCGACCTGCTCAGCGACAGCGTGCCATGGTGGCTGGCCGAGCGTTATCGGATCAGTGTCATCGGCGACTCCGGGACGGTGCTTGGAACACGATCCAAAGTCGAAGCTGCGGTGACGGAAGAAGGCTATCAAGTCGCCTTTGATCCACCCGGATGGGGACTCGCTTTGCACGCAGTGCCCTACCATGCACCTCGGCCTTTGGCCAGCCTGCTGCTGTCAGGCAGTCTGGTCATTCTCGCGATGATCGTCCTGTGGAGCCTCTGGATTCTTCGCCGCCATGTGCTGCGCCGCCAGGCTGTGGAAGAACAGTTGCGTCAGGAACACGCATTCCGCAAGGCCATGGAAGACTCTCTCGACACTGGAATGCGGGCCCGAAACCTGGACGGCGAAATCATCTACGTCAACCCGGCCTTCTGTCGCATGGTTGGCTGGTCGGCGGTCGAACTGATCGGCCGTCGCCCGCCGATGCCCTATTGGGCAGACGACTGTCTCGACGAAACCCGTGCCCTCCATGACAGCGTTCTGGCCGGAAAAGGACCGGGAGAGGGTTTCGAACTAAAGCTCAAGCGTCGCAACGGCGAGGCAATCGACGTGCTGATTCACGAGGCACCCTTGATCGATGCTCACGGACAGCATTCCGGCTGGATGGGATCAATGGTGGATATTACGGAGCGGAAACAGGCCGATGAACGTGCGCGCCAGCAACAGGATCGGCTGCAATCGACTGCGCGTCTGGTCGCCATGGGCGAAATGGCATCGAGCATTGCACATGAACTGAATCAACCTCTGGCTGCAATCTCGAGCTACTGCACGGGAGCGGCCAATCTGCTGCGCAGCGAAACCCCTGCAACCGAAGTGCTACCGGCCCTCGACAAGGCGGTGGAACAAGCGCGGCGCGCCGGGCAAGTCGTCCGCCGCATCTACAGCCTCGCTCGCCACAGCGAGGATCGCTTCGAGTTGATTCAGTTGGAAGAGCGCATCAACGACGCCCTGACCTTGATGGAAGCGAATATCCGTCAGAATGGCATCCGAGTCACTCTTGACCTTCAGGCCAAGCCGCTCATCGAAGGTGATCCGGTGCTGCTGGAACAGGCGCTGTTCAACCTCTTCCGCAACGCGGTTGAGTCAATGCGGGATACTGCTCCTGATCTACGACAGATCGGCATCACGCTTACATGTGCCGACGGCTATGCGCTCCTGACAATCGCTGATCGTGGCTGCGGGATTGCCCAAAATGTTGCCGACAAACTGTTTGATCCGCTATTCACGACCAAGGCCGAAGGCATGGGCATGGGGTTGGCAATCTGCCGCTCGGTGGTGGAAAATCACCGGGGCCGCCTCTCATTCGAGGCCAACCCGGGAGGAGGAACGGTGTTTCGCATTCTGCTACCCATAGCTCCCCAATGAGCGGCGCCGCCACGCACATTGTCGACGATGATCCGGCCGTGCGCGATGCGCTGCAGTGGTTGCTGCAGTCGCGCGGCGTTCCATCGCAGACATGGGAGTCCGCCCAGGAATTTCTGAGGTTCGCCAGTCGCGACCTCTGCGGCTGCCTGCTGCTCGATGTTCGGATGCCGGAGATGAGCGGCATTGAACTGTTTGATCGGCTAAGAGCCCTGCATTGTCGCCTGCCGGTGATTTTTCTTACGGGGCACGGCGACGTACCAATGGCGGTTCAAGCCTTGAAGGACGGCGCTTTCGACTTCATCGAAAAGCCCTATGACGACAATGCGCTGGTCGACAAGGTACTGGCCGCCATTGCCCAAGATACCAGACGCAGCGTCAGGGAAGACTCGATCTTGTTGCTGGAACAGAAACTGGCGCAGCTGACGCACCGCGAGCGGGAAGTAATGCAGAGGATTCTTGCCGGCAAGCTTAACAAGGTCATCGCCGACGAACTCGGAATTGCAATGCGCACCGTCGAAGTCCATCGTTCCCGCATTTTCGAAAAAATCAAAGTCCGCTCTGCGGTCGAGTTGTCGCAATTACTCAGCGTTCTCGGTGATAAATCGGAACGCTAATCCAGATTCTTGAAGTAAAGGCTGCCAGATTCGCACCATAGCGCATAGCGCGCAAGATCAATCCGTGGACGCCGATCGTTACCCGCCGTCTGCAACTGGCGCACGAACTCATTCAGCCGGCGTTCATCAGGTGGTTGTGCATGATGCCAAGTCAGCATCGCCCGCAACAGGTTCCTGGCGCGTGCGTCAGGCAACTCACGGAACAGCTTCAGAGGCAGGGGGAATTCGGGGGAGTTGTCTTGAAGATCCAGTGAGGCAAGGTCTTCAAGCAATGAATCGACCTCGCTGAAACGGGAAGCCGCGGCGGCAAGTTGCTCGCCAGCTCTCGGGAAACGGGCCGCAATCAGAGGAAGAATCTGGTGCCGCAAGAAGTTTCGCGTGTATCGGCGATCGGAATTGCTTTCGTCCTCGAGCCACACCAACCGGTGAAATTGCGCGTACCCAAGCAGGACGTCGCGTGACAGACCGAGCAGTGGACGCAATACGCGGCCTCTTGATTCCGGCATCGCAGCGGCACCGCGGACACCCGTGCCACGCAGCAGGTTATGCAGAACGGTCTCCGCCTGATCGTCGGCGTGGTGGGCAAGAAGAATCCAGTCGGCGGGATGATCGGCCAGCGCCTTGTTACGCACACGTCGCGCCGCTGCTTCGATGCCCTCGCCTGTGTTTGGTGGCACGACAACGCGAACTATAGTCAACGGAATGTCCAACTCCCGGCAGATTTGGTCACAGGAGTCGGCCCAGGCGCCCGCATTGCCGCTGAGACCGTGATTGACATGGCACGCGCCAAGATCGAGGCCCGCGTCTCGCCTCAAGCAGGCGGCAGCGTGCAGCAGCACCGTCGAATCAAGTCCGCCGGAAAATCCGACCACGACAGACTGTTTCCGCCTCGCGTAACGGCTAAGGCAGGCAGCGACAGCCTGCAAGACGGGCTCAGTGAATTGTTTGTTCCTTGAATCGGCCATAACTCATCAGGCGCTCGAAGCGCCGCTCGATGAGCTCGCTTGATGACAAGCCGACAAGTTGCTTGAGCGCTTCTTGCAGGAACTTTTTGACGTTCTGTGCCATAAGGCGATGGTCCCGATGGGCGCCACCGACTGGCTCGTTGATGATGCGATCGATCAATCCCAGAGACTTCAGTCGCGGTGCCGTGATGCCCATTGTCTCGGCTGCATCGCCGGCTCGGTCGGCGCTTTTCCACAGGATTGATGCGCAGCCCTCGGGTGAAATTACCGAATACGTCGAGTACTGCAGCATCGCCACCACATCCGCGACCGCAATTGCCAGCGCGCCACCAGATCCTCCCTCGCCAATCACCGTCGCAATCAGGGGCACTTTCAGTTCCGTCATGACGGCCAGATTGCGTCCGATCGCCTCGGACTGCCCTCGTTCTTCCGCATCAATGCCGGGATAAGCACCAGGGGTATCAACAAAGGTAAATATCGGCAGTCCAAATTTTTCGGCCAGTCGCATCAAACGCAGGGCCTTTCGATATCCCTCCGGTCGCGGCATCCCGAAATTGCGATGAATCTTTTCCTTCGTATCCCGCCCTTTTTGGTGACCGATCACCATGCAGGACTGACCGTTAAATCGCGCCAATCCACCCACAATGGCGTGATCATCTGCGTAATTGCGATCACCATGAAGTTCCTCGAAGTCGGTAAATACCAATCCGAGATAGTCCAGCGTATAGGGTCGCTGTGGATGCCGGGCCACCATGGCGCATTGCCACGGGGTAAGTTTGGCGTAGATCTCCTTGGCCAGACTCTGACTTTTCGCATCGAGCCGGGAAATCTCCTCCGAGATGTCGACGGCCGAATCGTCCTGCACGAAGCGCAACTGCTCGATCTTCGCTTCAAGGTCCGCAATCGGCTGTTCAAATTCCAGAAAACTTGTCTTCATGCCGGCATTTTAGCAGTCACCGGCATCGTCGCGGTGCCCGCGTGCTGGGTCTTCGGAAGGGAAATCAGGCAGTATGGATTTCCCGAGCCCGCAAAAGCAAAAACCCCCTCCGGTAATCCGGAGGGGGTTTGCTGTGGGGGAGTCTGGCGTTGACCTACTTTCTCACACGGTGAAGTGCAATATCATCGGCGCGGTCTCGTTTCACGGTCCTGTTCGGGATGGGAAGGGGTGGTACCAAGACGCTATGGACACCAGACTTAAAGGGGGTGCTACGGGATGGGGCAACGAAGCCTTGGGCCGGAGCACATGATTCGGTAGAAGTAAGGATTGGGATGTGACTGCAGTGTCTTTGGTTACTGTTCTTAGAACAGAGAGCTTGGGTGCTGCATTGAGCTCAATGTTATAGGGTCAAGCCTCACGGGCAATTAGTATCAGTTAGCTTAACGCATTGCTGCGCTTCCACACCTGACCTATCAACGTCCTGGTCTTGGACGACCCTTCAGGGGGGTTGAACCCCCGGGATATCTCATCTTGAGGCGAGTTTCACGCTTAGATGCTTTCAGCGTTTATCTCTTCCGGATTTAGCTACCCGGCGATGCCACTGGCGTGACAACCGGTACACCAGAGATCCGTCCACTCCGGTCCTCTCGTACTAGGAGCAGGCCCCCTCAAAT
>JANXRC010000190.1 GCA_025353195.1 Rhodocyclaceae bacterium | reverse complement strand
CACGAAAGCTATTTCAATGAGGACATCATGACCACGCCATCGATCAGCCGCTATCCCGTGCCGAACCTGGAAGTCCTGCCCGAAGATATCCGCGCCCGCATCCTCGAGGTGCAGGAGAAATCCGGCTTCATCCCCAACGTGTTTCTCGCCCTCGCGCATCGCCCCGCCGAGTGGCGCGCCTTCTTCGCCTTCCACGACGCGCTGATGGAAAAGGAAAGCGGCCTGTCCAAAGCCGAACGCGAGATGATCGTGGTCGCCACGTCAAACGCCAACGGCTGCCAGTACTGCGTGGTCGCCCACGGCGCTATCCTGCGCATTCGGGCAAAGAACCCGCTGGTCGCCGACCAGGTCGCGGTCAACTACCGCAAGGCCGATATCACGCCGCGCCAGAAAGCCATGCTGGATTTCGCCATGAAAGTCGCACTCGATTCCGCCGCCGTCAATGACAGCGATTTCGTCACGCTGCGCGAGCACGGGTTCAATGACGAAGACATCTGGGATATCGGCGCTGTGTCAGCATTTTTCGGCCTCTCGAATCGCATGGCCAACATGACCGGCATGCGGCCGAACGACGAGTTCTATCTGATGGGGCGGGTGGCGAAGCAGAAATAAAAACGCCGCCGGGGAGTTCCGCTGCGGCGTTGCCTGAGGCGCAAGAAGTCGGCGTAGGTGATACGGCGGCTCGCTCTGCGGGCCTGGGGTCCCCTTTATGTCCCGCAGGGGCGGTATCCCCTGGTGGGACGCGGGCAGGCGCTCTGCGGACCTGGAATTCCGCTTCGCGGGCAGGTCACATCTTGCACTCGGCGTCGTCGCCCTTGCCGATGCCCTTGCCGCCGCCCTTGTTCTGCGCGATCGAACTCGGCATCGTCACCTGGATGCCCTGTTGCGGCGGCACCGGGATTGGCGCGGTGTTGGCGTTGGCGACAAAGCCGAACTGCCCGGCGTTGATCTGCACCGTACCGGCCTTGTTGCTCAGGAAGATGGCGCCGTTGGTGACATCGACGTGCAAGCCGTTCGGCGGTGGCGTGCCGCCGGTGGTGGGAACACCGCCGCAGTCGTTCTGACATAGCAGGGCGCCGAAGTGGGTACCGCGAATGCCGATGGTCGCCGTCTCGGTCTGGAAGCTGACCTTTTCCCGATTGCGCTTGCCGAGCAGTCCGGTCACCGCCCGCAGACCGCCCTTGAACATGCTCACGACAATGTTGTCGCTCTCCGGCTTGGCGGCGTTGTACGAGTAGTTCTCGATCTTCAACTGGGTGCCGGGACGCATGACCACTTCGCCGCCATCGACAAACTTGATGCGGGCGTAGGTCTCCGTTTCAGTACTGAGCGTGTCGCCTTCCATGACATCGGACTTCACGGCGAGCAGTTTGCTGGTGCCGTCGACCCGCTTGGCCGAAAGCGTGCCGGACAGGTGCGTGATCTGGCCCGCCGTGGCAGCGTCCGCAATCGGCACCCAGACGACGCTGACCGTCAGCGCAGTGAGTACCGCCCTGATCATGCCGGCCACTGGCCTACGAGCACTGCGCAACTTTTTTGTGGTCTGGTTTGTCATCTTTTTTCCCGCCCTTGCCGTCATCCGACTTCTTGTCGTCTTTCTTGTCCTTCTTGTCGTCCTTGTCGCCTTCGTCGCCACCGAAGCTGCCTTCCGTGCCGCCAGTAACCTTGCTCAGGTCTCCGCCTAGTTTGTTCGGATCAGGTTTGTCGAACGTCAGCGGTGCCAGTTCAATCTGTGGAGCGGTGGGATCCGGCAGCTTGCATAGCTCCGGGCTGGTGGCGCAAAGATCATTCACTTTGTCCAGTACGGCAAGGCCAACGATGTCGAGCCCCGCACCTGCGACCGCCGGCGTGTTCAGGTTCAGCGCAAAGAAACCGCTGCCGCCCACGACCGTCCTGGTGGTCGCCTTGCCGTCAATCACGATCGAGGCAGCCGTATTGCCGTTGTTCAGAAAAGTCAGGTGCGTGGTTCCGATCACGCCCGTTGCGATATCGGAAAGGATGTAGGACGGGGCATAGCCTGCGGTGCCATCGTTCAGCACCAGTGTCGACGTGGCGCCCAGCAGGTCGATGAACACGTCGTTGGCCGCATTGATGTGGGCGCCGTTGTTCAGCTTGAGGTTGCCCATCACCGCAATGCTGGCGTCGGGGTAGGGAGCAGCGGACGCACCGTTGCCGGCCCAGATATAGCCACCCGAACTGGCGTTGCCCATGTTGAGATTGCCGCCGACCAGAAGTTCCAGATCCCCGGTGGTGGTCTGCAGGAATCCTCCACCGTTGATGTTGGCGTCCCCTGCGACGATCGCCAGCAGGTTCCCGCCGGTAACGCCGGCAGTGACATTCAAGGCGCCGCCTGCGACCAGTCCCAGTGTATTCGCCGGCTTGTTCAGGCTGCTGGACATGGTCATGCCCCCGTAGGCGGCAAGCAGAATGCTGCCGGGGGCGTTGAGACTTGCGCCCGCATAGGTCAGGCTGCCGTCCGCTCCGACGAAGAGGTCGGCGCCGGCGTTGAACGAATAGCTGCTGTTGAGCGTCAGACTCCCGCTCTGGAAGAAGCCAAGACTCTGCGTGGACATCGCCGCGACGCTGCTCGATGCCGTCCCGGAGTATATCGACACCGGCACGGCGCTGTGGTACGTGAAGGCACCGGCCGTCGACTCGAATACCGCGCCGACTTTATTGGCCCCGGACAGGTTGATCCCGCCCGAACCGGTGTGGGCGATGAGCGTGCCCGCGCCGATACTGCCGCTGGAGTTCTGGCTGATGCCGCTGGAGGCACCAAGCTCTGTGGTACCGGCGCTACCGATGAAGGCGCTACCGAGGTTGATGCTTCCGGCAGTGGATGCCAGCGAGATTGCGCTGCTCGTGTTGCCCATCGAGCCTATCCTGTCGCTGCCGGCACCTGCTCCGCTGAAGGTGATGGCACCGGTGCTGCTGATCGTGATGTTGGCAGCGCCATGCAAACTGCCGATGCCCGCCATCGAACCACCGAACTGGCTGGTCGGCCCGCCTGTCATGGTGAGGCCGCCGCTACCGATGTTCATTGTCAGCGTTATGCCATTTTCACTGCCGATGATGGCGACCTGCTTGAAGATCGTGTCGCCGAAGGTGGCATACGCGGCAGGTGCGACGGCGCTGCCGCCGATCATGGTGACGCCGTTTTGCACGTTGATCGTCGACACCGGTGCACCGATAAATGCGCCGCCGTAATTGGCGCTACCACCGTTCATGTAAATCGAGGCAGCGCTGATGCTCTGGCCGCCAAACTTCGATTCGATGCTGGCGCCGTTGTCGAACTGGACATCCTGACCGCCGTAGGTGGCGATAGCCCCCCCGCTCGCACCACCATAGATCGCGATCACCGGATTGCCGCTGATCATTTGAGCGCCGGTACCCTTGTTCTCGATCCCGGCCCCGTTGTCGTTGCCGACGCTGCCGCCATAGATATTCAGGTTGCCGCCGGAGGAGAACGCAAACGATTGGCCGCCGTTGCCAAGATTGCGGATGCTCGCACGGTTGTCGCTGCAAATGTTGCCTATGGAACACTCGCCTGACCAGAGCCCTGCCGGAACCAGCCCGTTGTTGGAGCCACCGTGCAGCACCACCGAAGCGCCGTTGACAATGGTGAAGCTCTGGCTGCCTGTCGTGGAATATTGGACGATCTCGGCGTTGCCGCCGTAAGTGGCTCCGCCGTAAGCCGCTCCATTCATAATCAAGCCGCCGCCGCCAACGCGACCGACCGCAAATGATTGGTTGCCGTTGCTGGCAATGCGGGCTGAGGCGTTGTTGCTCATGCCCCCCCACATCAGAATCCGGGGTGTCGTAATGGACAAGGCGCCGGCGTCCATGTCGATCCCGGCCATAGACGAACCCGTGCCGCCGGCGTTGTTGATAAACACCGTGTCGGCCGCCCCCAGCGTTACCGGCCCCTTGGAAACGATGCCGCCACCGCTGTTGATGAGAATACTCTGGCTGGGCGTGTATGCATTCATATTGGGAGCTGTGGTGCTCACGCCATCCCAGCCAGCCATGATGTTGAGGGCGCCGCTGCCGGCATTGCCAAACAGGGCGTTGATCATGACATTGGCGTGGGCCAGCAGGGTGAGGCTGTTGCTGCTGCTGTAACCCGCGCCATACCAGGTGTTCGTCCAAGGAATGCCGTCTGTATCGGTGTGGGTGATGGCGATGTTTGCGAAGCCCGGGCTGGAGGCTATGGTGATATTGCCGCTACCATTGATGCCGGTGGTGGTGATAACCACGTTGCCCAATCCAAGTTGCGTATTGATGGTGCTCCAGCTTAGGTTGGAGCCCCCAAACGAATTGTCAACACCGCTAAAGACGCCGCTGGTGAAACCGCCGTAAGGGGCGTAGGTGTCGCCGGCATTGGAGATGGTGACATCCGC
>JANXRC010000164.1 GCA_025353195.1 Rhodocyclaceae bacterium | reverse complement strand
ATCCGCTTTGGCCTGGCTTAGCGCCTCACCCGAAAGCTGCCAGGGTGCCCACAACTTTTCAGGCTGGGCCAGCCAGGCCGGCTTGGGCAGGCTTCCCGCGATGGCAGTAGCAATGGGTTGGGTCACGTCTGTTCCTCCTGGATGTTGGGTACGGTAGGGGCGTTCAGTCGCCTGACAATTCCTTGCGGCCTGGAGCGGTTCGGCGGCTACGGCTTCGATGACGCCGGAGCGTCAGGCCGTGGGCCGAACTTGAAGCGGCAGGCGTTGCCGCCCTTGGCCATGCATTCCTGGTGATCGACAGCGCTATCTGTGAAGGTCGAAAGAAGCGCCAGGTCGAATTCGCATATTGCCGGGTTATTCAGGGCCAGGGCATGGAAGACGCAATTGTCGGCCTCGATCGCGTCGGCGCTGTCGCCGCCGGTAGTCTTGGCGTCGTATCCCAGCTGCTCCAGCATCTCGGCCAGTTTGCGCACCTTGTCTTGGCGGCTGGAGAGTTCCGGGTATTGAGTGCGCAGGCGCTTGCCGACCTGGGCACCCATGGTTTTCAGCCGCTCGCCGAGGTTGTCCGCGCCGATTTCCTGCACAACGGACTCGATCAGAAGCTGCGCGAACCAGTCGTAGTGACGGGGAAAGCACTCCTTGCCCTTGTCGGTCAACACATAGAGCTGTTCCGGCCGCCCGCCCGAAGCGCGAGTCACGCCCCTCTTGACCAAGCCCATGTTTTCCAGCGCGGCCAAATGCTGCCGAACAGCATTGCGCGTGATCCCGAGCTCGACTGAAAGTCCGTCGGCAGTCAGTCCGGCCTTGTCCCTGAGCAGCAGTCGAAGCAGTTCCTTTTGTCGGGCTCCCAACATTTCAAGCATGGATCCTCCTGGTCATCGTTTGCCGCCACACCACCCGGATTCTACCGAATCGACAGAATAAAGATAGTTAAACCACTTTTAACTTGACAAAGTATTTGTATAGACCTAAGCTGAATCTACCCGCTCACCGGATCACCGAGGTCTGCGTTGTGGCGGGGCCCACTTAACGGAGAGAAAAATGATACTGAATCTTCTGCAACAACATAAAGGCTCGCGTCGAGCTTTCCTGCGCGGTACGTCCACCGCGGTGTTATCGGCCGGAGCGGTCATGCTGCTCGCGGGCAGGGACGCCGGGGCCGCGTCGCGGACCAAGAGCAGCGCCGGCGACGTCGGGATTCTCAACGTGGCGCTTGGGCTGGAGCACCAGGGCATCAACGCCTATACGCTGGGGGCCCAGAGCGGCCTGCTGCAAAAACCGGTGCTCGATATCGCGCTGAAATTCCAGGCCGACCACAAGGTTCACCGCGATTTGCTGATCGGCGCCATCGGCAAGCTCGGCGGCAAGGCAGTCGAGGAAAAATCCCTCGATATGTACGCCAAGGCGCTCAATGCCAGTCAGCTCAAGACTCAGGAAGATGTGCTGAAGCTCGCCCTGTCCCTGGAGTTGGGTGCGACCAATGCGTATCTCGGCGTGGTCCCGTCCTTCAAGGATCATGCGCTCGCCCAGGTGGCCGCCAGACTGGCTGCCGACGAAGTTGCGCACTGGGCGATTCTGAACAACGCCCTCGGCATGCCACTGCCGGCCGCCATGCTGTTTGGTGCCTGACGACAACGGGCCTGCCGGAGCATGTTCTCTGCGGCAGGCCATCTCTTGGGACCCGTGCCATGAAGACTGCCTTTGTTCTGTTCGGGCTAGCGGCATGCCTGCACATCTCTCCCGTCCATGCCGCCGGTGACGCAGAGAATGGAAGGCTGCAATATGCGTCGCGCTGCATCGCCTGCCATTCCATCGATGTCAGCCTTGCGGGGCCGGCCCACCGGGGTGTCTTCGGCGCAAAGGCCGGCAGCGTCGCCGGCTTTGACTACAGCCCGGCACTGCGTAAGAGCAAGGTGATCTGGAACGAGAAGACCCTGGACAAGTGGCTGTCCAATCCTGACCGGCTAATTCCAGGGCAAAAGATGGGCTACTCCGTATCCGATGCCAAGACCCGCGAAGACCTGATTGCCTACCTGAAAACCCAAACGAGGAGGTAAACAATGACTGTCGTTGGCATTGATGCTGACACCCATCAAAGTCGGCGCTGGCGAGACGGCGGTTTGGATCGCCAGGGCAAAGCAAAGCGGCCCCGAAAGGCCGCCTCGCTACGTTCGCTGCGTCGGGATGCTACGACCGGGGCTCTCCCCGCTGGTTGACAGTAACGGTGGCCCCCGGAGCAGCGGTCATCTGCATGCGATGGTCCTCGCACCGGAAGTTGTAGGTGACATCCCGGTAGTCGGGCCGGAATTGGCTGCTTACGGTTTCGCAACGCTGCACATCCCTGGTTTCGGTCTGCTGTCCGCGACCAACGTTGGCGCCCAACGCGCCTCCTGCGACGGATACCGGCCCGGACGCAAGACAACACACCTCCCGCTGAACCGGGCGTCTTCGCAAACTTCCCGGCGGTCGCCGGAAACTACGGCCGACGAGGCGCGGCGTTGTCCGATGTCCACGGGACATTGGACTTCATCCCCGGAGTTTCAAATCGCTGCCATGCCCCTATGCCGCCCGGAAGGACTGGGCAGCATGGTGATCAATATGCCGCAGCATCAGGACGGGGTCTGTGCGGCCCCGAACATAGAGACTTCGTCGCCGATCCCGGTCGGGCAAGGCCCTGAAGGGACAATTAGCCTTTCCCTCAAATGGAGAAGGGTCTATATTTCCAGCAGGAGAGGGAGAGGAATGTATGGATTCTTCATCGATCATCCGCAAGACTGCCGCCGACCAGCGGGTGACGCCGAATTTTCTCGACTACGCCGCTGAGCGGCAGCGCTTTTCCTGGGGTGCCGTGGGCCGCGAGTTGCAGGGAGTGGCCCAAGCAGGCGGCGGCATCAACATCGCCGCCGAAGCGGTCGAGCGTCATGCGTCAGGCGCGCTGCGCGACAAGACCGCATTCCGTTTTCTCTCGCGCGGCAAGCCGGCCCGCGATGTCAGCTTCGGCGAACTGTCGCGACTCACCAGCCGCTTCGCCAATGTGCTGAGCCAGCTTGGCATCGACCGGGGTGAGCGGGTCTTCGTGCTGGCCGGCCGCATTCCCGAACTTTATGTCGCGGTGCTCGGCGGGCTCAAGCATGGGGCAGTGGTCTCGCCGCTGTTCTCGGCCTTCGGCCCCGAGCCGATTGCGACCCGCGTCAATCTCGGCGCCGGCCGCGTGCTGGTCACCAGCGACATGCTCTACGAACGCAAGGTGGCAAAGTGGCGCGACAAGATGCCGACGCTGGACCATGTGCTGCTGCTGGCCGAGGACGGCGGCAGCACGAATATTCCCGGCACCCTCGATCTCGCCACGCTGATGGCGGCAGCCGGCGATACGAGCGAGGTGGCGGCCACCGGCGCCGAGGACATGTCGCTGCTGCATTTCACCAGCGGCACCACCGGCACGCCGAAGGGCGCCGTTCATGTCCATGGCGCCGTCATCACCCATTTCGCCACCGGCCGCTATGCGCTCGACCTCCATGCCGACGACATCTACTGGTGCACCGCCGACCCGGGCTGGGTCACGGGCACGTCCTACGGCATCATCGCACCGCTGCTGCACGGCGTGACCTCCATCATCGACTCCGAGGAATTCGACGCCGAGCGCTGGTACGGCCTTCTGCAGGACGAGGGCGTGACAGTCTGGTACACGGCGCCGACGGCGGTGCGCATGCTGATGAAGGCCGGCGCCGCGATTCCGCGCAAGTACCGCTTTCCGCAACTGCGCTTCATCGCCAGCGTCGGCGAACCCTTGAATCCCGAGGCGGTGCGCTGGGGCAAGGAAGTGCTGGGCCTGCCGATCCACGACAACTGGTGGCAGACCGAGACCGGCGGCATCATGATCGCCAACACGCCGGCCTTCGACATCAAGCCCGGCTCGATGGGACGGCCGCTGCCGGGCATCGATGCCGCGATCATGCGCCGCCACGAAGACGGCACCGCAACGCTGATCGAAGAGCCCGACGTCGAGGGCGAACTGGCGCTGAAACGCGGCTGGCCGTCGATGTTCCGCGCCTATCTCAACAACGAGGAGCGCTACCGCAAGTGCTTCGCCGGCCCGAACAATGAGTGGTACCTGACCGGCGACCTGGCCAAGCGCGATGCCGACGGCTACTTCTGGTTCGTCGGCCGCGCCGACGACGTGATCAAGTCGGCCGGCCACCTGATCGGGCCCTTCGAGGTCGAGAGCGCGCTGATGGAACACCCGGCGGTGGCCGAGGCCGGCGTGATCGGCAAGCCCGACCCGGTGGTGGGCGAAGTGGTCAAGGCCTTCGTCTCGCTGAAGAAGGGCTTCGAGGAGAGCGAGGCGCTGCGCATGGAGTTGCTCGGCCATGCCAGGAAGCGTCTCGGCGCCGCCGTGGCGCCGAAGGAGATCGCCTTCCTGCCCTCGCTGCCGCGCACGCGCAGCGGCAAGATCATGCGCCGGCTGCTGAAAGCGCGCGAACTGGGACTGCCGGAAGGCGACACGAGCACGCTGGAGGGCAATGCATGATCGACCATCACGCCGCGCCACCGCCCGCCGGCCCCGTGCCGTGGGACAAGGATTTCGCCCTGCGGCTGCTGGCCGACATGGTGCGCATCCGTCGCATGGAGGAAAAGTCGGCCGAGATGTATGGCGCCGGCAAGATCCGCGGCTTCCTCCATCTCTACATCGGCGAGGAAGCGACAGCGGTCGGCGCATTGCACGCGCTGTCGCCCGAGGACAACATCGTCGCCACCTACCGCGAGCATGGTCACGCGCTGGTGCGCGGCCTGGACATGGCCGCGATCATGGCAGAGATGTACGGCAAGCGCGAGGGCTGCGCGCATGGCCGCGGCGGCTCGATGCACTTGTTCGACCGCGCCACGCGGCTGTTCGGCGGCAACGCCATTGTCGGCGGCGGGTTGCCGCTGGCCGTCGGGCTGGGCCTGGCCGCCAAGATGCAGAATGAAAACCGCGTCACCGCCTGCTTTTTCGGCGACGGCGCGGTGGCCGAGGGTGCCTTCCACGAGTCGCTGAACCTCGCGGCGCTGTGGAAACTGCCGGTGCTGTTCTGCTGCGAGAACAATCTCTACGGCATGGGCACGGCAATCGAGCGCAGCGAGTCGCAGACCGATCTTTGCGTCAAGGCTGCCTCCTACAACATGCCCGCACTGCGCGCCGACGGCATGGACATCGTCGCGGTGCATAAGACCACGCAGGACGCCGTGACGCGCGCGCGCGCCGGCCAGGGACCGATGTTCGTCGAGTACCAGACCTACCGTTTTCGCGCGCACTCGATGTTCGACGCCGAGCTCTACCGGCAGAAGGCCGAGGTCGAGGAATGGAAGACACGCGGCCCGATCCATACTTTCAGCGCCCGGCTCAAGGCCGAAGGCAAGCTGACCGAGGCGGAATTCCTCGCCATGGATGCCGCAGCCAACGCCGAGGTAGACGCGGCCGTGGCCTTTGCCGAAGCGGGAACATGGGAGCCGGTGGAAGACCTGCTGCGCGAGGTGATGACGCCGGAGAATGCGCCATGAGCCGCCGACTCAACTACCGCGAGGCGATGCGCGAGGCGATGCACGAGGCCCTCGTCGCCGACCCGCGGGTGTTCCTGATGGGCGAAGACGTCGGCATGTATGGCGGCACCTACGCCTTCTCCAAAGGATTTTTCGACGAATTCGGCCCCGAGCGCATTCGCGACACGCCGCTGTCCGAGCTCGGCTTCGTCGGTGCCGCGATCGGCGCGGCGCTGGGCGGCATGCGCCCCATCGTCGAGGTGATGACGGTGAATTTCAGCCTGCTCGCGCTCGACCAGATCGTCAATACGGCCGCCGCCTACCGCCACATGTCGGGCGGGCAGTTCTCGGTGCCGCTGGTGATCCGCATGACCACCGGCGCCGGCCGCCAGCTCGCGGCGCAGCATTCGCACAGCCTCGAAGGCTGGTATGCGCACATTCCCGGCATCAGGGTGCTGGCGCCGGCGACCATCGAGGATGCACGCGGCATGCTGGCGCCGGCGCTGGCCGATCCCGACCCGGTGGTGATCTTCGAGCACGCCGGGCTGTTCAACATGGAAGGCGAGCTGCCCGACGACTGGACGGTCGACATCCGCTCGGCCAAGGTGCGACGCGTCGGCACCGATGTCGCCATCATCACCCACGGTGGATCGTTACCTAAGGCGATGCAGGCGGCGGAGCAACTGGCCGCGGCGGGCATCGAAGCGGAAGTGGTGAACCTGCGCGTGCTGCGTCCGCTCGACACCGCGACCATCACCGCCTCGGTCGCCAAGTGCCACCGCGCGGTGGTGGTCGATGAGGGGTGGCGCACCGGCAGCCTCGCCGCCGAGGTGATGGCGCGCATCATGGAGAACGTTTTCTTCGAGCTCGACGCGCCGGTGGCGCGAGTCTGCTCGGAAGAAGTGCCGATTCCCTATGCCAGACATCTGGAAGAAGCGGCCCTGCCGCAACCGGAAAAGATAGTCGCCGCCGTGAAGAGGATGCTGGGATGATCGAATTCAAGCTCCCCTCGCTGGGTTCCGACATGGACGAGGGCACCCTGCTCGAATGGAAAGTCGGCGTTGGCGATACGGTGAAGAAAGGCCAGGTCATGGCCATCGTCGACACCACGAAGGCCGCGGTGGATGTCGAAAGCTGGCAGGAGGGAACGGTGCATCAACTGATCGCCGAAGTCGGGCAGAAGATGCCCGTCGGCACCGTGATGGCCCTGTTGCTCGAGTCCGGCGAAAAGCCTGCACCCGGTGGAGCCCCAGGAGTCGGTGCTGGCGCTACGGCGATCACGGCAGCGCCGATGGCACGCCGCATGGTCTCGCCCGCGGCGCGCAAGCACGCCGAGGAAAAGGGCGTCGATCTGGACAGTATTACCGGCACCGGCCCGCGCGGTGCAGTCACCTTGCAGGATGTCGAAGCGGCGGCGGCAAAGCAGCCGTCAACGCTGCCAGCTGCCCCCGCGGCGCCGGTGCCGAAGGCGGCGGACCGCGCCGCCGACATGCGCAAGACTATCGCCGCGGCGATGAGCCGCTCCAAGCGCGAGATTCCACACTACTACGTCGCCGAGGACATTCCGCTGGCTCGGGCACTGGCCTGGCTGCAGGCAGCCAACGCGCAGCGCAGCATGGCCGAGCGCCTGCTGCCCGCGGCGCTGCTGCTGAAAGCCGTGGCCCTCGCACTCAAGCGCTATCCCGAACTCAATGGCTACTGGCGCGACGGCGCTTTCGTGCCGGTCGCCGCGATCAACCTCGGCGTGGCCATTTCGCTGCGCCAGGGCGGGCTGATAGCGCCGGCGCTGCTGCATGCCGACGGCAAGCCGCTGACGCTGCTGATGCAGGAACTGACCGACCTGGTCAAGCGCACCCGCGCCGGCTCGCTCAAGAGCTCGGAGATGAACGAGGCGACGATCACCGTGACCAATCTCGGCGACCAGGGATCGCAGGCCGTGTTCGGCGTCATCACGCCGCCACAGGTGGCGCTGGTGGGCTTCGGCCGCGTCGCCGAGCGGCCATGGGCCGAGAACGGCGGGCTCAAGGTGCTGCCGGTGGTGACGGCCAGCCTTTCGGCCGACCATCGCGTCTCGGACGGTCATCGCGGCGCACTGTTCCTGCTCGAACTGAATGACCGGCTGCAACGACCCGAGGAGTTGGACCAATGACTGATGCCGAAATCCGCGCCGTGGCGCTGGCCACGCTCTTGTCCATCGCACCCGAGGTCGAAGCCGACGAACTGCGCGGCGACCGCCCGCTACGCAGCCAGGTGGATCTCGACTCGATGGACTGGCTGAATTTTCTGCTCGGGCTTCACGAGAAGCTCAAGGTGGAGATCCCCGAGGCAGATTACGCGAGGCTGATCACCCTCGATGACGTGGTGGCCTATCTGCACAACAAACTCGGCGCCGGATGACGGCGCGGCCACCGGGCGGTGACCAGGGGTGCGGCTATCTGGCTGCCGGCGATCTCTTCAGCGGTCTCGACGTGAGGCGGGAATACACGGCGTCGATGATCTCCGCTTCGCGCCGGTTGAGCGAGAAGAATCCGTAGCGCCGCCACGCCCGGATCGCACCGCGAAGTTCCTTGAAAGAAAATGAAGCGCTCATTATGCGTCTCCCGGGAAGTTCGTCCGCTGAATGGACGAATGACCGACTTGTATGTGAGCCCATGTCGGCTTATTTCCTTGCCGGAGCCAGTCTTTCATAAAACCTGCGAGTCTGAAACGTCAAGAACCGCTGAAAATATGGCCATTATCGGCGACGGCCCGGCAGGCTGCCGGCATGTCTTGAACCTCTCCCCGGAAGGTCCCGCATGAACATCGACAACAGCAAGGATCTGGAATATCTGCTGGATGAAATTCGCGAGGAGGTATGGGCGACGCGCCACCTCACCGGTCGCCCGGCACTGGCAGAGCGGGTGCTGGACGCCCTGCGCGAGGTGCCGCGTCATGAGTTCGTGCCGGATGAGTTGCAGTATTGCGCCTATGCCAATCATCCGCTGCCGATCGGCCATGGGCAAACCATCTCGCAGCCTTACATCGTGGCCTTGATGACCGACCTGATCCGGCCGCAACCGGAAGATGTGGTGCTCGAGATCGGCACGGGGTCGGGCTATCAGGCCGCAATTCTGGCCAAGCTGGTGAAGCGGGTTTACTCGATGGAGATCGTCGGGCAACTTGCCGCAGAAGCCGGTGCGCGACTGCAGCGCCTGGGCTATGACAATATCGAAGTGGGCACCGGCAACGGCCAGTCGGGCTGGCCGCAACATGCGCCCTACGACGCGATCCTGGTTGCCGCTGCTGCAACCGGCATTCCTCCGGCGCTGATCGAGCAGCTCAA
The DNA here is from genome assembly GCA_025353195.1 of Rhodocyclaceae bacterium. Taxonomy (GTDB): domain Bacteria; phylum Pseudomonadota; class Gammaproteobacteria; order Burkholderiales; family Rhodocyclaceae; genus Sulfuritalea. The sequence goes on along the minus strand of JANXRC010000164.1, from coordinate 3,454 downwards.
ACCGGGCGGCACCCTGGTCATACCCATCGGCGAGCAGCATGCCGCGCAGGATCTGCTGGTGGTCACGAAGAGCAGTAGCGGCCACATTGACCAAAAGCGTGTTCTGCCGGTGGCCTTCGTGCCCCTGACCGGAACACCTTGCTGACGATGGGCGACTGGCGCACGTACGCTGCCAGGCTGCCCTGGACCTAAGCGCCGCGGGTTCCCGCGCGAGCCCGGCGGCGATGCTTGCCGCCACCGGCGAACGACTGGCGCACTTGCGACATCTCGAGCAATCGCGCCGCGACCAGGTAGTTGATGCTGCCTTCCGGCACCAGGCCTTCGTCATCCGGCTCGCCGGCGGCAATGCCGGTCAGCAGTTCAATGGCCTGCTCGACGCTGGCAACGGCATGGATGCGGAACTTGCCGTCGGCCACGGCCGCGACGACATCCTTGCGCAGCATCAGGCTCTTCAGGTTGGCCTCGGGGATCAGCACGCCCTGGCGGCCGGTCAGGCCGCGCAGGCGGCAAATGTCGAAGAAGCCTTCGATCTTCTCATTGACCCCACCGATGGCCTGCACCACGCCGAACTGGTTGACGGAACCGGTGATGGCCAGGGACTGGTCGATCTGCGCGCCGGACAATGCCGAGAGCAAGGCGCAGAGCTCGGCCAGCGAGGCACTGTCGCCCTCGACCGGGCCGTAGGATTGTTCAAACACCAGGCTCGCCGCGAGCGAGAGCGGCATCTGCCCGGAATAACGCGAGGCCAGGAAGGCCGAGAGGATCATCACGCCCTTGGAGTGGATCGCGCCGCCCAGTTCCGTTTCCCGCTCGATGTCGATGACATCGCCTTCGCCCACCCTCACCGTCGCGGTGATGCGCACCGGATGGCCAAAGCGGAAGTCGCCAAGGTCGAGCACGGCCAGCCCGTTGATCTGGCCGACGTGACCGCCAGCGGAGGCGATCAGCAAGGTGTTTTGCAGGATCGCCTGCTGATACTGGTCGCGCAAGCGGTCATGGCGCCGGACCTGGGCCGCCAGTGCCTCTTCGACATCGTCGGCGCCGACCGTGGCGCGACCGGCGCGCGCGGCGCCATGGTCGGCCTCGTGCAGCAGCTTGGCGATATCCCGGGTATTGATGGATAGCCGTTGCGCGTCCCCGGCCAGGCGTGCCGACTGCTCGACGACGCGCGCCACCGCGGCGCGCTCGAAGGGCCGCAACTGGTCACGGCGGCACAGGTCGGCGACCCTGCGCGCAAACAGCTGCGTATTGTCGTCGCTGCGTTCGATGTCGGTCTCAAAATCGGCGGCGACGCGGAACAGCTCGCTGAACTCGGGATCGTATTCCTTGAGCAGGTAGTAAAGCAGCGGTTCGCCGAACAGCACGACCTTGCACGACAGGGCGATGGGCTCGGGCGCCAGCGGCAGGGCGCTGGCAAAACCAAGGGCCCGCTCGAGCGACTCGATGCGGATCTCGCCGGCCTTGAGCGTCCGCTTAAGGGCTTCCCAGGCGAAGGGTTGACGCAGAACCTTGTCCGCATCGATCATCACGAAGCCGCCGTTGGCGCGATGCAGGGCGCCGGCCTTGATCAGGGTGAAGTTCGTCACCAGCGTGCCCATGTGGGCCAGATGATCGACCCGGCCGATCAGGTTCGGATAGGTCGGATTGTCCTCGGTGATGATCGGCGCCGACTTGCTGCCGCCTTGATCCACGAGCAGGTTGGCCTGATAGCGCTGCACCGAAAGGCCATCGCCGGAGAGTTCGTAGTTCTCGCTGTCCCCGCGTTGTTCGCGCAGGCCCTCGCCATACTCGACGATATCGGCCAGCACCTCGGCGAGGAAGACCAGAACGTTTTCCAGTCCGGCGTAGCGCTCCTTCAGTTCGTCGATCAGGTGGCCGATGGCGAGACTCATGGTATCGCGGCCGAGTTGCTTCAGCCGCCCCTGCATTTCCCTGCGCCAGCGAGGGAACTGGTGCATCAGCTTCTGCAGGCGTTCGCCAAACTCCTCCATCACATGGCCCAGCCGCTGCTTCTCCTCATCGGCCAGCGCGTTAAAGGCATCCGGGGTCATCGGCTCCTCGCCCTGCAGCGGCGCAAAAGCAAAACCTTGTGGAGTTCGCACCAGGGCCAGGCCTTGCGGCTTGGATTCGTCGCCGAGCTGGTTCAAGGCGGCGGTTTGGCGCTCCTTGAGTTCGTTCTGAATGGCCTCGGCATGGGTGCGAAAATCCTCGCTGTCGAAGGCTGCCGCGATGGCCGGCTCCAGTTCCTCGGTCAGCCGCTGCATGTCGCGCCGCAGGTCGGCGCCGCGCCCCGCCGGCAGCGTCAGGACACGGGGAGCATGGGATTCGGCGAAATTATTGACGTAGCAGTAATCGTCGGGCACCGGCAGGCTGGCCGCCTTCGCCTCCAAAAGCTGGCGCACGTTTTCATGGCGGCTGCTGCCCGGTTCGCCGAGCACGAACAGGTTGTAGCCGGGACGGGCGATGTCGATGGCAAAGCGCACTGCCTCAACGGCGCGAACCTGACCGAAAATTTCTTCCAGCGGCGGCAACTGGTCGGACGTTTCGAAATCGAGCAGAGCGGGATCGCAGCGACGATACAGCGCCTGCACAGCAACCGGCTTGAGATCGGTCACGGCAAGCGCGCGCGGATTGCTGTTGCTGGTCATGGGTCCATGCCGGTTCAATACCAACCGGTTCCGCTGCGTTAATGGGGCCCGCTGCTATGCGTGTTCCGGGCAGGCCCGATTATGCCGCCAATTGCGCTTCGGCAAAATCCCGCACTGCGCATTGCGGAAATGAAAGTCGGCGCCGACGGCACGGCGCCGCCATCCCGGCACGCGCAGTAGATTTCAGACGCAGCCGGTGGGCTTCGGCATTCCCGCGTAACGGGCCGCCTGCTTGGCGGGGCCGTAGGGGAACAGGTCGAACAGGTATTTCTTGTCGCCGAATTGCTCTCCGAGCGAGCCGCCGATCAGTTTCGACATGACGCGCAGATTGGGCGCGGTGCCGTTTTCCGCGTAGTACTCGCGGATCCAGCGCACCACCTGCCAGTGCTCGTCGGCGAGCGCCAGCTGGTCGCGCTCGGCGAGGAATTTTGCGACGTCCTCGCTCCAGTCGTCCAGCGAGGCCAGATAGCCTTCGGTGTCGGTTTCAATTTCGCGGCCATTCACGTTGATCATGTTTTTCTCTCTGTCCAAGGGGTTGGGGGTTAATACTTGACTATTTTTGTCGGATTATAGGCCCGGGGCGTGCCGCAGGCCAATAGAGTCTTCTGCATTAGCCATCGCCCGGATTTATCGCCAGGCTGACTTACCCGTGGCAGCACGGATTGCGGAACAGTAATTGCCGCTGCTCAGTCCATTCCAATCCAGGTTTGAGTCTGAGCGATCGGTTTTGACGTTGAATCCGAAATCAAAAAAGATTTGGCGTTTGGCGGGGCTGTGGGTATGTGGGGAGGTCGCCGTCAGGCGAG
>JANXRC010000152.1 GCA_025353195.1 Rhodocyclaceae bacterium | reverse complement strand
GTTTAGGTCACTGCGATGCGCTCATGCCGGTGGTGTGCCAGAAGCGAAAACGATGGGAGTGCTGTTCCGATTGGGAACTCCCGGTCTATTGCCGCCTTTGCATGAGAAAGGTCTGTCAATGCAACGCATGATGCTCAAGTCAAAACTCCACCGTGTCACGGTGACCCACTCCGAACTGCACTACGAGGGTTCCTGCGCCATCGATGAAAACCTGCTCGCAGCAGCCGACATCAGGGAATACCAGCAGATCGACATCTACAATGTGAACAACGGCGAGCGATTTACCACCTATGCCATTCGCGCCGAACGAGGTAGCGGTACGATTTCGGTCAACGGCGCCGCTGCCCGCAAGGCGGCCGCCGGCGATCTGTTGATCATTGCCACCTACGTCACGATGAACGAAATCGAACTGCAGAATTTCGAGCCCGACCTGGTGTATGTCGACGCCCGAAACCGCATCACTCACCACAGCCGGCAGATCCCGGCGCAAGAGGCAGCCTGAGTTTCATTAACGGCGCCAGCAGCCCACCCCGCGCGGTGGGCTTTTTTATGTCCCCGTCCCGCAGGGTGGGGACGGTATCCCCTAGTGGGATATGTCGCCGGCCCGGTCGTAGCCGGTGTCGTCGGCAAGCGAAAATATGCCTTTGATCTCTTAGACGTTCATTCCTCTGCGCCTGGATAGCCGGTGATGTCGCGGATCTCCCGATAGAGCGGCTGCAAACGCCGGTACATGCGGCAATAGACCTTGCGGTAGAGCTGCTCGTAGGTCCGCACGTGCTGCGGCTCAGGGTGAAACACCTGGCCGACGCGCGTCATCTCGCGCACGGCGGTGGCAAAGTCGGGATGCAGACCGAGGCCGACGGCACCCAGTATTGCGGCGCCGAGTCCGCTGGTCTCGAACAGATGCGGCCGCTCGGCCGGCAAATTGAATATGTTGGCGGTGATCTGCATCGCCGCATCGCTTTGCGAACCGCCGCCGGACACGCGCACGCGCTCGATGCGCGTCCCGCTGCGGCGCTCGATGCGCTCCCTGCCTTCGCGCAGGGCATAGGCGAGGCCTTCGAGAATGGCGCGATAAAGATGGGCGCGGGTATGCACCTCGCCGAAGCCGATCACTGCACCCTTGGCCTCCGGGCCGGGAACCTTGATGCCGGGGTTCCAGAACGGTTGCAGCATCAATCCCATCGCGCCGGGCGGCACGGCATTGACCAGTTCATCGAACAGGCTCTCCGGAGTTACGCCGCGGCTGCGCGCCTCCTGTTCCTCATAGAGGCCAAACTGCTCGCGGAACCAATTCACCATCCAGAAGCCGCGGGTGATCTGGATTTCCGTGTTGTAGTGGCCCGGCACGGCGGCCTGGTAGGGCGGAATGAAACGGATGGCCTCCAGGTAGCGTAGCGTGGTGGTGTTGATGGTGGCGGCGGTACCGTAAGAGAGACAGCCTATTTCGGGGCTGACGCAGCCGGCGCCGATCACTTCGCAGGCTTTGTCGGCGGCGCCGGCGATGACCGGCAGGCCTTGCGGAATTCCGCTGTCGCGCGCGCCATCGGCGCTGACGAGGCCGAGCTGCGTACCGGCCGGCACCAGTTCCGGCAGCATGTCGCGCTTGATCGGCAGGCACTGCCATTTCCAGTCCCATGAGGCAGCCCAGCGGCCGCGCCTGTAGTCGAACGGAATATAGCCGACCTGGCTGGCGACGGAATCGGCGAAGCGGCCGGTCAAGCGATAGTTCAGGTAGCCTGAAAGCAGCAGGTACTTGTCGGTGCGCGCCCAGATCGCGGGCTGGTGCTGGGCGATCCAGTTGGCCTCGGCTTCTCGCGCGAAGTAGCGGATGGTGTCGCGCATGCCGATGGCGCGCAGCGCTACTTCCCACCACCAGGCCAGCTTGGGCTGCGTGTCGGCGCGTCGCTGGTCGAGCCAGACAATCGCCGGACGCAGCGGGCGGCCGTCGCTGTCGAGATTGATGGTCGTGGCCCGCTGGGTGGTGATGACGACGCCGCGTATCGAACTCTTTGAAACCTGCGTATTGGCCCAGAGTCGCTGACACGCATGGCAAAGCGTGGCCCAGAACTGCTCCGGGTCGTTTTCCACCCAGCCTGGTTGCGGCGACTGGTAACTGGTGATATCGACCTGCGCCTTATCGACCAGATGGCCATGCAGATCGAATATCAGCGCCCGCACGCTCTGCGTGCCGCAGTCGATGGCGAGAAGGTAGTCGTTGCTCATTACGCCGTATCACCAGCGCCGACTCTTGCCTTAGCGCAGCGTTGTGGCGATGACCGTTTGCTCTTGCTCGCCCAGACCATCGAGACCAAGCTTCACCCGGTCACCAATTTTCAGGAAGCGGCCGCGGCCCATGCCTACGCCCTGCGGGGTGCCGGTGCAAATCACGTCGCCCGGCAGCAGAGTCATGAAGCGCGAAACGTAGCTGACGATCTGGGCGCACGAAAAAACCATGTCGGCGGTGCTCGAGTCCTGCATGCGCTCGCCATTGACGTCGAGCCACAGGCGCAGTCGCTGCGGGTCGGCGACCTCGTCCGTCGTTACCAGCCAGGGCCCGATGGGGCCGAAGCTGTCGCAACCCTTGCCCTTGTCCCACTGGCCGCCGCGTTCGAGCTGGAAGGCGCGCTCCGAGACGTCGTGGAACACGCAATAGCCCGCGACGTGATCAAGTGCGCTGGCTTCGCTGGCCTGGCGCGTCTCGCGGCCGATGACGATGCCGAGTTCGACTTCCCAGTCGAGCTTGGTGCTGCCGATGGGCATCAGGATCGGGTCGCTGGGGCCGGTGATGCAGGTGGTGGCCTTCATGAACATCACCGGCTCAGACGGAATCGGCATCTTCGATTCGAGGGCGTGGGCACGGTAGTTGAGGCCGATGCCGATTATCTTGGAAATGCCGGTGAAGGGCACGCCGAGCCGCGGCTTGCCACGCACCGCGGGCAACGTGGAGGGGTTCAGCAAACGCAGGCGTTTCTGTCCCGCCGGCGAGAGTTCGTTCCAGCCGATGTCGGCGACATGGCCTGAAAGATCGCGCAGTATGCCGTCGGCATCGATCAGGCCGGGTTTTTCGAGGCCCTTCGGGCCGTAGCGGACAAGTTTCATTTCGTTTCCTCTTTCATCAGGTGTGGCATGGCGTGCGGCTGTGTTCTGCGTTAAGGCGTGGTCTTCTGGCGCTTGCCGCGCCAGATGGCGTCCGGCTGCTGTTCCAGCGTTTCCGCCAGCAGGCGCAGGGCGTCGGCGGCACGGGTGATTTCCTTCAGCGCGGCATTGACGTTGGCCACCGTCGGCGACTCCTGTTCGGTCAGGCTGCGTACCGCGCCGGCGGCTTTGGCCAGTTCCTCGCTGGCCTTGGTCAGGTTGCCGACCATGGCCGAGTCGCTGCGGGCCAGTTCGCCGACGCGGTCGGCGGCGGTATCGAACTTGGCCAGTGCCGCCTGGGCTGCCAACAGCGCCTTGTGCAGTTCGGCGAGGTTACCGCGGACGTCGTTCAGGATCGGGCCGCCCTGGGCGTCGAAGCGGGCGGCCAGCGACTCGAGGTGCCGCAGCGTCGCATCAAGCCGTCGCGGCAGTTCCTGCGTCGCCGGTGCCGACATCAGCTGGTTTACCGCGCTGCTGATGCCCGCTACATCGGCGAGGAACTTGTCCATCGGGAAGCCCTCGAGCTTGGTCGTCAGCTCCTGCCCGGCGGTGCGGATGGTCGGAATTTCGCTGAGTTCGGGGTCGAGCGAGGCGAAGATCGCCGGCTTGTCCGGATGGAAGTCGAGATCGACATAAAGCTGGCCGGTGAGCAGGCTCTGCATCCGCAGCCGCGCGCGCAGGCCGCGCTCGACCAGCTGCCGCACCGTGGCGCGATCGCGCAGGTCGATCGGCTCGCCACCGCGCGTACGCACCACCTGGGGCTCCAGTTCGATCATCACCGGCACCAGGAAGCGGCGGCTTTGCGGGTCGAGGCCGAGTTGTATCTGCTTGACGGTGCCGACCTTGACGCCGAGGAATACCACCGGCGCACCGACCTGCAGGCCCTGCGCAGCGCCCTCGAAATACATGATGTGCTGCCGCCGCTCGCCAAACCAGCTGCCGCCGGCCAGCAGCAGCGTGGTGACGACCGCCAGCGCAAGCGCACCGAGGACGAAGGCGCCGATCAGCGTGGGGTTGGCCTTCCTGCTCATGTGGTCGCTCCGCGGCTGAGAAAGCGACGGACCTCGGGAGGCCCGTTCTTCAGCGCGTCCTGCGGATGCCCGGTGGCGATCATGGTGTGGCTTTCGGAATCGAGATAGATCGAATTGTTGCCGATACTGAGGATACTGGCCAGTTCGTGGGTGACGACGACGATGGTGGTGCCGAGGCTGTCGCGCAGTTCCATGATCAGTTCGTCGAGCCGCCGTGCCGTCAGCGGGTCGAGGCCCGACGAGGGCTCGTCGATGACCAGGATGTCCGGATCGAGCGCCATCGCCCGCGCCAGGCCGGCGCGCTTCTTCATGCCGCCGCTGAGTTCGGACGGGTAGAAGTCCTCGAAGCCGGCGAGGCCGACCAGCGCCAGCTTGAAGTCGACGATCTCATTGACGCGGGCCGGCGGCAGCCCGGTGTATTCGGCAATCGGCAGCGCGACGTTTTCGGCCAGCGTCAGCGAACTCCATAGCGCGCCCCCCTGGAACAGGATGCCGAGGCGGCGCTTGAGCTGCCGCTGCGTTTCCGCTGCGGCGTTCCAGAAGTCCTTGCCGCTGTAGAGCACCGAGCCGGCCGCCGGCCTCTGCAGGCCGACCAGGGCGCGCATCAGCGTGGTCTTGCCGCAGCCGTTGCCGCCCATGACGACGAAGATGTCGCCCTTGTTGACCACGAAATCGAGGCCCCGCTGCACCACGAAGTCGCCGTAGGCCATGGTCAGGTCGCGAACCTCGATGTGCGGTGTGCCGTTCACGGGGTCCTAGATTCCTAGCTGGTAATAGACGATGGTCATGATCGATGCGGCGATGGTGATCAGCAGCATGGCGGTGACCACGGCGGAGGTCGCCGCATGGCCTACCGCCTCGGCGCTGCGGCCACATTGCATGCCGCGCAGGCAGCCGGCGAAGGCGATGATCGCGCCATACACCATGCCCTTGGACAGGCCAACGCCGAACTGCTGGAACGTCAGCGCGCGCAAGGTCTCCGTGTAGTACTCGAAGACGCCGGTGTCGAAGATCGTCAGCGACACCAGCAATCCCGCCAGCATGCCGATGAAGGCCGAGTACAGCGTCAGCAGCGGCACCATCAGCATCAGCGCCAGCATGCGCGGCAGCACCAGAAAGTCGATGGCCGAGATGCCCAGCGTCTGGTAGGCGTCGATCTCCTCATTGACCTGCATGGTGCCGAGCTGGGCGGCGAAGGCAGCGCCGGTGCGGCCGGCGATGATGACGCCGGTCATCAGCGCGGCGATCTCGCGCACCATACCGATGGCCACCAGGTCGGCGATGAAAATCTGCGCCCCGACCAGGCGCAACTGGTCGGCGCCGAGATAGGCGAGGATCAGGCCGACGAGAAAGCTGATCACCGAGACGATGGGTAGCGCGCGCGGTCCGACTTCCTCGATCTCGAGCCAGAGGTCGCGGGCGCGGAAACGGGCGCGGCCGGAGACCAGCCGCAGCAACGACAGCGTGACTTCGCCGAGGAAGCCGAGCATCTGCGGCGCGCCGCGAAAGAACTCGAGGGTGGCCGTGCCGACCTGGGCGAATGGTCCCTGCGGGCCTTTGTCGCGCCCGGCAAGCTTCTGTTCCGGCACCGCGGCCGCCATGGCCAGCAGGCGCTGCGCACCCGGCGGCAGTCCGCTGCTGTCGACCGCGATGCCGCGATCTGCGCAGCGCTTGCTGATGCCGGAGACGAAGGTCAGCAGGCCGGAATCCCAGTCGGTGAGCGCGCTCGCATCGAAGCGGACGTGGCGAACCGGTACATCCAGTCTGTCATTCAGGGTATCGGCGGCGGGCAGATCCTGGTCGATTCGCCAGCGGCGGGCGAGAGCGATGATCAGGGTCTCCGGGTCGTCGGCCGGCCGCAGATCGAGCTGCCACGCTGCTTCGCTGCGCATGGCCGTTCGTCGCTATTTCTTGCCGAATCCGCCGAGGAGCGCTGCTACGGGGCGCTGCGGGCGAGTGGTCGACGGCTTCTCGGTGCTGGCTTCGACCACTACCGACTTGCTCACGTAGGGCTTGTTCGGGTCGAAGTCGAGTTTCGGCAGGCGGGGATCGAGTCGCGGCACGTGAGCAACAGGGGCCGGCAGATGCGGTGGCGGCCGGCGGTCGTGCGGCTTGACTTCGCGCTCGCGGCGGTGTTCTTCGTGTTCCTTGCGATGTCCGCCGCCGCTGCGCTCGCGTCCGCGTTCCGGGGTCGCCGTGCCGACATTGAAGCCGGTGATCTCGACCCGTTCGATCGGTCGCTTGATCAGTCTTTCGATGTCGGCCAGCCGCTGCGTTTCTTCGGGGGCGAACAGCGAGGTGGCTTCGCCGTGCTTGCCGGCGCGGCCGGTGCGGCCGATGCGATGAATATAGTCTTCGGCGGTGTGCGGCAGTTCGTAGTTGATGACGTGGGGCAAATCGTCGATGTCGAGTCCGCGCGCGGCGACGTCGGTGGCCACCAAGACGCGGATCTTGCCGGACTTGAAGCCTTCCAGCGCCTCGGTCCTCTGTTGCTGGCTCTTGTCGCCATGGATCGCGTCGGCGGCGATGCCCTGCCGCTCCAGATAGACCGCGAGGCGGCTGGCGCCGAATTTGGTGCCGACGAACACCAGCACCTGCTGCAGGTCATCCTGATGCGTCAGCAGATGCACCAGCAGGCTGCGCTTCAGGTCGGACGCCACCGGATAAACCCGGTGGGTGATGGTGTCGATGACGGTATTGCGCTTCGCCACCTCGATCAGTTGCGGCGCCTTGAGCATGCTGTCGGCGAGGTTCTTGATCTCGTTGGAGAAGGTGGCCGAGAACAGCAGGCTCTGCCGTTCCTTGGGCAGCATGGCGAGGATGCGCTTGATGTCTGGGATGAAGCCCATGTCCAGCATGCGGTCGGCTTCATCGAGCACCAGCACCTCGACGAAGTTGAAACTGACGCTTTTCTGCTGCACGTGATCGAGCAGCCGGCCCGGCGTGGCGACAACGATCTCGCGGCCTTCGCGCAGTTCGGCGATCTGGGGCCGGATATCGACGCCGCCATAAATGCAGACGGAGCGTAGCGGCAGGTGCTTGCTGTAGGTGACCACACTCTGGTGCACCTGCATCGCCAGCTCTCGCGTCGGCGCCAGGATCAGCGCACGGACAGGGTGGCGGGCGGGCGAGGGCGAACTGCTGGCATGGCGGGCCAGGCGTTGCAGCAGGGGCAGGGTAAAGCCCGCGGTCTTGCCGGTGCCGGTCTGGGCGCCGCCCATGACGTCCTTGCCGGCCATGATGATCGGGATGGCCTGCGTCTGGATCGGCGTTGGAGTGGTGTAGCCGGCGTCCTTGATGGCACGCAGCAACTCCGGCAGCAGCCCGAGTTCTTCAAAAGTCGGCGCTGGCGGAACGGCGGTCGGGTGGTCTTCCGATATTGCGTCGGCGAAAGGGGTGATGCTCTGTGGGGTCGCGTTCAAATGAACTCCTGAATCGGCCTGCCCCTCGCGGGGAACCGGTTCAGGCGGCGAAGCGCTTGAGGGAAATGCGGCGAAATGCCGAATCGGGCGCCAACCGGCAGGGCGCGCGTGGAACGTATTGTATTACAGGCAGCGCCCGCCCGCCGGCAGGCGTGGCCGGCGTCACATGGACACGCCTGATCCGGGTGCGCCTGCCTTGTCCAGTCTTTGGTCGGCGGACGTTCTTAGCCGGTCAAAGTTCGCAATAGTGCTGAGTCTTGCATTCAACGCGCGGAACACTTCCTGACCCAATTCGCCGGGCGTGAGGCCGCCCCTAGCCACGCCGATGTTCTTCAGGCTGATGTCCGGTAGCGCGACACTGACCTTCTTGTTGTTCATGAAGGCTGCGCTGGCCTGTGCTCTGGCGTTGCAGATGGTCAGTTCCTCGACGATCAGCCTCTTGGCTTGCGGCCCCATTCCCCTTTCGGCGCTGCCCAGATAACTCACAATGTTCCTCTGGATGGCATCGAAGTTGGTCATCGTGTCGCCTTGCTGGTAAAGCACCTCGGGGCCATCGATGACAAGGAATCGAATTACGATGACATCCTCGTTGACCGAGGCAAGGTCGATCTCGAGATCGATGCGGTCAGCCTTGATGGCATATGCCGTTTTGAAGCCCGCCGGATTGCCGATCACGAGATTGCTGATAGTGCCTCTGCCGCTGGCAGGCGCAATTTTCACTTCGTCGACGCTGACTCTGGCCCTGGACATCAAGGTACCGCGGTACGCAATGGAGGCGTCGGCCAAGGGAGCGATGTTGTCGGGCCACAGAAACACGGTGCCACCGATTGAGGCTGTGAGCACCAACAGACCTAGGAGAAGCCTTTTCATCGGGGATTGCCTGACAGATGCGGCGCGGGCCTTGTACTCGCGGTCGGGTTGTTCTGGTGTCCCACGGGGGACCTTCTTCGGAGCGCAATCATTTTATGAACTCCCTGAGTCTGCGCTACTGCAATCCCGCGTCATGCCCTCCGGGTTTCAGATCACTTTTTTCCGGCAGCCTGGGCGGCACTTGATTTCAGCAGGGCAAGCAATTCATAGAGTTGGTCGCGCTGCTTTTCGTCCATTCCGCCGAACAGGTCGACCACCCATTTTTCATGCGCTTCGGCCATTTTGCGGAAGCTGCGGCGGCCTTCCGGAGTCAGCTTGACGATGTAGGCACGGCGGTCCTTTGGACTGTCTTCGCGGACAACCAGTCCCTCGGTGACCAGTTGATCGGTAATTCCCGTCACATTGCCGCCGGTAACCATCATGCGTTTCGACAGTTCGCCCATCTTGAGGCCCTGTGGCGAGCGTTCAAGCTGGGCCATCAGATCGAAGCGCGGCAGCGTGATGTCGAACTCGGTGCGCAAGCGCGAACGGATGTGATTTTCGATCAAATTGGTGCACGCCAGCGTGCGCAGCCATAGCCGGAGGTCGGTCGCGTGTTCGGACGTGGCGCGTGTTTCGGTGTCGGAAGTGGCGGAAACTGATTTCTTGGACATGGAGAAAATGCTCGGGTTGGCAAAGCATAATGAAAATATCGATATCTAAAGTATCAAAAGCCGGCCGTTTGCGCAACCGTCATCAAACTGCGTGTTGCGAGTTTTCAATCTGTCCGGTTCTGTAGCACGACATCTGTCCGGTGGAAATTGACGTAGGGAGTGAGGTGGTCGCGGCAGAACGCATTGACCTGTGCCGCAAAGCGTTGCGGAATGTGAGCGTAGCCCAAATGCTTGCGCACGATGGCGCCG